>JAZQLP010000100.1:0-6127 GCA_045542755.1 Eubacteriales bacterium | reverse complement strand
GGAGCGTAGACGGCAACTCCACCGTGGTCAGCGCTGTCGTATAGGTGGTGGAATAATCGATATTGCTGTAGTAATAGGGATAAAATGCGTAGCTACCGATATGAGTGATCCCTTCATCGAAGCTGACAGCCACAAGACTCCCTCTGCTCACATACTCCAACGTATACTGATAATAATTCGCTGAGGTACTATTCGTCCGATCCACCATCTGCTTGGTACTGCCCACAGTATAACGGATAGATGTGAACTTTTCAACCGCTTTGAGCACAAAAAAAACAACATCCCGAAGGATGTTGCTCTCCTTATTAAAGAAATCCTCGCATATCTACGGCAAGCTTTTCTTCAAGATTTATCAGGCGCTTGGTGATATCCTTTGATACCTCGTCAGCAGCTTTATACTGATTAAGATATTCATTGAGGGATTTCACACCCATATTACACCCGTCGGTCATAAGGTCGGCAATAGTGCTGTCAGACTCATTCCATGCAAGCTTTACGTTGGTTTTTATCCAGGACATACTTTTGGCTATAGGATTGGGATTTTTGCCGTCGTCCTTATACTTATCAAGAAGAGTCTGAATCTCGCTGTCGAGCTTATCGTGTTCTTTTTTACAGTCAGACAAAAGGCTTTTAAGTTTGGATGAGGCAACGTATTCAAGAACTCCGTCTATGGAAGAAACTCCCATTTTTACTCCTGCATCACATTCCCTCAACAGCTTTATAGTATCGCTTTCTATCATAACAAACCTCCATATCGCCCTTTAAGGCGACGCAAAAAAATAAAGATATTCGAAGTATTTACAGTATGCCCAAAATAAGCGCCGCTAATCAAATAAAAATCAGAAGCCGTCGATATTATTGACAAAATATAAAATGAGTGATATAATTATGCTTCAACCATATATAAAACGGAGTTACTAATAATGACGAACAATAAAGAGATATTGGGAACGGCGCCCATAGGAAAACTACTGTTCAAGCTGGCGTTGCCCACAGTAGTGGCGCAGCTTATTAATATGCTGTATAACGTTGTTGACAGAATATATATTGGACATATGCCCGACGTTGGAGACCTTGCACTGACGGGCGTGGGCGTATGTATGCCTATTATTATGATAGTATCCGCATTTGCGGCATTGGTAAGCTCGGGCGGAGCACCGAGAGCCTCAATATTCATGGGTAAAAAGGATATGGAAACTGCGGAAAAGACCCTCGGCGGTTGTTTTTCGCTGCAAATTATAGTTTCTTTGATTTTAACGGTTATCCTGCTTATTTTCAACAGAGATCTATTACTTGCTTTCGGCGCAAGTGAATACACCATTGAATATGCTACCAACTACATGTCCGTTTATTCAATCGGCACCGTATTCGTACAGCTAACCCTTGGAATGAATTCCTTCGTAACGGCCAAAGGCTTTACCAAAATATCCATGATTTCGGTTATTATAGGTGCCATATCAAATATCGTCCTTGACCCTATATTTATTTACGGCTTTGGAATGGGTGTTAAAGGTGCGGCATTGGCCACAATAATTTCTCAGGCCATTTCTTGTGTATGGGTAGTAGCATTCCTAACGAGCAAACGCACGTTGCTTCGCTTAAAAAAGAGCAACCTCGTCTTATCTCCCAAAATAGTTCTCCCCTGCCTGGCTTTGGGCTCAGCCGCTTTTATTATGCAGTCAAGTGAGAGCATAATTTCGGCCTGCTTCAACTCTTCATTACTGAAATTCGGCGGTGACGTTGCCGTTGGCGCAATGACTATTTTAACCAGCGTAATGCAGTTCGCTATGCTCCCTCTTCAAGGAATTGCCCAGGGCGCCCAGCCCATATTAAGCTATAATTACGGAGCGAAAAACGCTGACAGAGTAAAGAAAACCTTCAAACTTTTGTTGGCTTGCTGTCTTACATTCTCGATACTTTTGTGGGTCTTCGTAATGATATTCCCGAGAGCGTTTGCGGCGATGTTTACAACGGATATAGCCTTGCTCGACTTTACCGAGAAAGTAATCGGAATATACTTTGGCGGAATGTTCCTTTTCGGAATCCAGATTGCCTGCCAGATGACCTTCGTATCCTTAGGCAATGCGCCCTCGTCGGTCGTTGTTGCGGTGGTACGCAAGTTCGTTCTTCTGTTACCGCTTATATATATCGTACCGAATCTTGTATCAGATAAAACGGTGGGAGTATATTTGGCAGAGCCCATAGCCGACGTTATTGCCGTCACCTTCACGACCATACTGTTCATATTCCAATTCAAGAAGGCATTAAAGAAAATAAGCTAATATTTAAGAGTGACAGGTTTAATCACCCGTCACTCTTTTTGTATATTTTGATAATATTAATTCTGTCTGTTAATCAACTGCTCTTTTACGAGAGGATAAACGTACAGTTCTTTGCCGTCAAGGTCGCATTTATGCATATCTACAGCAGAGATACAACTGTTTTCGTAGGTGGTGTAATAATATATACCCTTGTCGGTATTAATGCAGGAGGTATAGAGAGTTATTTCATAACTACCGTCGGGTAATACTGCGCATCCCCGCTGTTGGGCAACCGAGCCGAGAATATGGAAAAACTGACTTACGCTCTCCTCTTCCCCGTCTCCGGACACGGAATTGAGCTTAACGAATGCGGCTCTGACAAATCGGGATGCGGAAGAGAGGTCACCCGGCAATCCCATAGCTCCCATACCTCTGGAATAGGGTTCAAGGTCAACCTGCCCGAAACGGTTTTGTGGGTGGAGATTTGTAAGATTCATATAATCGCAAAGATGGGTCATATGGTAATCAAAAGTTGGGTTATTGGTAAGCACGCCTACGGGATTTTCGTGTATCTTAAGCCCTTCGGCCACGCTTTCCACAGTGATTGCCCCATCTCTGTCTGCAATTATCCAGTGTAATGGAGAAAGGGGTAATTCTTCGCTGAAATTTATATGGCAAAGATTTATCCGAGAAAGGCATTCTCTGGCCTCAGAAAGATTTTTGCACCCCGAAAGAACCCAGGGAATAAACTCAAAGGGGGCAATATTATCTTTTTGGGAATCCAACGGGAAATAATGAGCATTCCGAGGGAAATTAAGCCCCGCCATGGCAAGGCCATACTCGTTTGCCGCTTCATAATACAAGGGATATCCGTCCACAACCGTTGCCATGCCTATAATTGCGTAATTACAGCGACGTCGCCCCTTTGTTCTGAAATCAAACTCAAAATTTCGGGGAGTTACGGTGACCGATTCATTGTATGAATGCTCAAGGTCAAGGGTACGGCCAAAGTAAGCATCCTTTGTTTTATAAGTTACGGCTGTACACATCTTTCAGATTCCTTTCATTCAGGCAAAGACACATAATCCTTTTTAGGGCCGTGTGCTCCGAAAACTTTCCACTCGCCATACCCAAGACAGTCAAAGATTGCCTTTCTTTCTTCTGCGCAAAGTGCAGGGTCAGTATCAACGGAAGTCATAAGGATAGGCGCGTACTTGTTATATTCGGCCTGTTCGCGGGTAAGCTCGCGTATGTTGATATAAATATCACCCGTAAAAGCGATTTTATGCGCTCTGTCAACAAGAACTATTTCCCCCGGAACGTGTCCGCCTTTACCCTCGTATACTTCAAAATGAAGCTCCTCAAAATCAAAGTCGCCAATTCGGGTAAGCGGCTCTGCCATGTCCTCGCAGTTTTCCCAAGGAACCGTAATTTTTTCGGGATTGACGGGAACGTAAGAAGTCAGGGCCTTGCATATAAGCAAATAGGGCTTATGGAGAGGATTCTTTTCTCGGAATCCACTTTTACCGTTATATTCTCTGGTGATACTCCACGCCGTCTTATAGCTGGCAATAACCTTATCAAACATAGGCAAAAGCCCGCAATGGTCAAGGTCAGCGTGGGTAATGAGAACCTCTTTTTTGATATTGTCAAAATCGGAAACGAGTTCCCTGAGAAGTTTACCCATTTCAAGGTCGTAGCAAGCATATCCACTATCAATAAAGAGTACTTTGCCTTGGCTTTTTATTATGATCACGTTACTTCCGCAAGGGGGCTCGATAACAGTGATTTCAGTATTATCGGTTATTTTATGGGTAGTTATTCTGGGATTAAAATTATCATCCTGGGATATGGAAAGAAGCTCCGCAAATTTACTTATACTGTCAAAGGTCTTATAAGGAGAAAGTCCCTGCTCGTCAAGGGTCTGCATAGCGAGATTAACATACACCAAAAGCTCCTGCCTTACCTCTTCGGACAGCTTCATCATAGAAGCAAGGCTCTTAACGTAGGTGCTGTAAAAAATGCTGTTATCAAAGAACTTTTCCGAGCCGTTATATTCAATAACTCTGACCTTGCATATCTCCCCTGCTCTTTCAAGAAAGGCGGTCAGTCTATCAGGATCCTCAACGTAAAGACCCATTTTGAAAAACTGATAATCGGTTCCGTTTTCTTGAGAACTGATGTAAGAAATATTAAAGTTAAATTCATTTATAAGCGATAAAATATCAGTTACGCTTCCGGGAACGTCCTTAAGACAGAATTCAAGCAAAACAATACTGGTGTCGTGCTTTTCGTCCTCAAGGTAACCTATTTTACCAAGCTCAACGTCTGCCATCTTAAGCTGTTCTTCCGTTCCCTCCGCATCAATAAAAAGGATATGGGAGTCAATGGCCTTATTATAGCTTACTCGCGTTATATTTATTCCAAGCTCGGCAAAGCATCTGCTGGCCTTTAAAAATGCCCCAATATGATTGGGCATGGAAGTCACGTAGGTCTTTTTCATATTAATCTCCAAAAAGATAATTAAGCATTAATTCGGGAGCATCCAAGAAACGCTTGGTTATCTGATAATGATCCGTGTCTTTATAATTCACCCTCTCGATTCCCTTTTCCGAAAATTCCAGAATTTCGGCATCGGGGAAAGCCATAAGTATGGGAGAGTGGGTTGCTATTATAAATTGTGAGTCCCTCTTTACAAGCTCGTTGATCTCGGTCATCAGGGTGAGCAGCTTTTGAGGAGAAAGAGCGGCCTCTGGCTCGTCCAGAATATAAAGCCCGTTCCCTCCGAATCGGTTTTGAACTATAGACAAAAAGCTTTCGCCGTGGGATTGGTCGTGAAGGGATACTCCTCCGTAGCTGTCAACGACCATAGTCTGCTCAATATTCGTGGCCAGATTATAAAGACTTTCCGCGCGGAGAAAAAATCCGTCACGGGCATAGCCGCGTTTAATTAACGTAATATGTCGACACAGCTCCGAATGGGTATTTTTAGTTGAAAACCTGAAATTTTTACTCCCCCCTTCTGCATTAAAGCCGTAAGCGACGGCAATAGCCTCCAGCAGGGTGGATTTTCCCGTACCGTTTTCGCCCACGAAGAAGGTAACGTCAGAGGAAAAGGACAAGCCGCCCGTACGGGATAAATATTTAATTATCGGCAGTTTATTCAGATATGAGCCGGAATCCAACCATCCGTCAAAACGCACGCCTGAAAGGTATTTTGCGCCCGTTGTCAAGCTTTATCACTCCCAATATTAACGGTTAAAATAATTCTCCAAAATGCAACGAAAAATATCGTCCCTGTCTATTTCCGATATGATCATACGCGCGTTCTTATAGGTGGTTATGTAAGTAGGGTCTTCCGTCAGCAAATATCCCTTTAGCTGAGCGATGGGATCGTACCCCTTCTCTTTAACGGCGCTAAAAACGGTAACTAATTTTTCTCTTATTTCCTGATCATTGTTATCTGCTGCTTTTGGTGCAGCGTTCTTTTTAAACATAAGTATCTCCTTTTTGTTTTTATGTGATAATAATACCACATTATATAATGCAAGTCAATATACTTACGATGAAATATCGGCATATAAAAAAAAGAAAACACATCCGTGTGGATGTGTTTCTTTCTGGCAAGTTGCACCGATTTAGATGTCGACACAAAACAATTCGATAAATTGTAGTTTATAATACCGTGTAACTCGCATCGGATAATTTATTCATTGCTCTCTTATGGTGTTATTTCTCTTTATACGATTCCCATTGCCATTTCTACCAACAACGCAACGACAACGACCAACGCCGAGATGATAAAACCGTGGATCATCGGACGGATACCGGCTTTCTTCATGCTTGAGAAGGATGTGTTCAAACCG
>JAZQLP010000099.1:0-17312 GCA_045542755.1 Eubacteriales bacterium | reverse complement strand
TAATGAGGGTACGAATACCACCACCCAGCCCCTTATGCAGACTTCGGGCTTTGACCGTTATAGGACGGAGAGGTATGATAATAAGCATTTAATAAAAAATAGACAAGATAAAGCACCCTTAAAGAGTAATATAGCGGATTACAGTCAATACAAAGATGTAATTAGTAAAGCTATGAGTAAAGTCAACCTTGAGATTCTTAATTCTTCTAAAAGATCATATTTTTCCGATAATTTTATAAGTGCTACGGAAGATGCATTTTCTAAGATAATTACTGCGATAGAAAATGGGACAGAAGTAGAACCATTTATGAATGGTACAAAGGTTAGAATTGATATTGTGGAAGATTATAGTTCATCAGGGCTCGAACTCTTTACGGAAGTTGCGGGATTATTCCCATATGTGGGAGAGTTTGCAGGAATGGTTGATTATGCAAGTGAAGAAGATGATAATCCGAAAGATCTGTTAGGAAGTATTGGTAGCTTTATTTTAGAAGACAACTTCAAAAATTTGCCGGAAATATTAAATGATCCTTCTTTGTCCGATGCATTAAAATTTGCCGGATATTTCAGTACTGCATCAAATGTATTAGATATAGTCGAAACCATAAAAAACTATGATTCTTCTGATAAAAAGGGGACTGGAATAAGCATCTTGGTTCAGGATGGTAATTATGGATACTATCAATATGATGCCTATGTTGATAAGGATTTAAACTTTAAAGTGCTCGGTGCCTATTATACTCCAAATATAGAGTTTATAAAGGGTAACGAATTCGAAATCAGTAAAAAATAAAAGTATTCTCGGAGAAATCTTATGAATTTGGAAAAACTCAAATACAGCAAATGCCCAAACTGTAAAAAGCATGGGATTCCCGGTGTTTTAAAAGCCGGAAGATATCCGTATACGCTGACGTGTAAGCATTGTGAAAAAAAATATAAAATGAATTCTGCGTTAGTGGTTATAATAAATATTTTCGCTCCTATTACTGGGGGAATCATATGTCTTTTGGTAGATAATCATATAGTGAATATCCCACTTTTATTATATATGGCAGTGGCATTAATTCTACATGCTCTTGCGATGTATTTCGCCCCTCTCGAAGAGGTGGACGAGTGATTTACGAAATGTTTTTTAGACGTTGAACCTTTTATCGCCGCCCTTCGGGGCGGCGGTTCTTTTTACCCTTGACAACAAATATTGGGTGTGGTATAATCATATTAAACATTTAGCGGAGGCCAAAATATGACACGAGGAGAGAGAATAGCAACTAACTGCATTATAATTATTCTTTTGCATTTTTTTGCTTGGCAATTTAACTATTACCCACGGCATATAGTGGAGTTTGAATCTCCTCGGTCAATAGTTTCAGTGATTTTCAATCTCGCCTATTTTATAGTTTATTCCTACCTTTTGATAGTAGTCTTTTCCAAAAACAGATGCTTTAACGCTATGTCTCAAACGGAATCGCGCCTTCCCTTTGCAAAGAAGTTTGAGGTTAAGAGAGTTGCTCTTCTCGTTCTTTGTCAGATAGCCCTTGACGGAGTGTTGCTGCTTTACAGACATCTCAATTTTAAGTGGCTTTATCCCGCCATGACTCTGACCCTCGTTCTTTATTGGATAGTTCTTTACATAGCTCTTGCCGATAAGGCTGTCGCGATTTGGAAGAATCCCAAAACCCTGTGGATAACGGTAGTAGTGATGGTTGCGGCCGTAGCTTTCTTCTTGTATGTGGATTTTGTTTTTGCAAAAACCCTGTCAGAGCTTACCGCAAGATATTATCCGGAGTTCTCTACGGCGGTTGTTAAGGCCAGAAACGTTGAACACGCATGGAAGTACAAAACGTATATACTTGATACTCTCATGCTCCTGCTCTTTTCCGTAATGCATCACCTTAACGTCGCGCAACCGGAAAAGCCGGAGAACAAAGGGACCGTAAGAGCTATGATGGTCGTTAACAGAGCGGGGCTTTTCGGTCTGGCACTTGTGTTTGCGATCGCCTTAAAGGACGGGATTGCGCCTCAGGGAAATCTGGAAATAGCCTATGTAGAAAAAAACCAAAGAGAGTTTATTGAGGGGCTGTACGGACAGGAAACCAGACTTTCCAACGACAGAAATGATGTTAACGGAGAGAGCAAGGAATGTATAGAGGCTAGCTATTACGAAATAAGTGACGGGGAAGGCGGAGAAATAAGGTTTGTTTATGATAGATATCTTGAAAATGAAACTCCTATGCCCCAAGGAAAGATATATTACTCCGACGGAGATATCTCTGCCGTCGTGTATTACTCAAAGGCAATATGCTATCACGAGTACGGAAAGGCAAAGGCAGTTTTGCTATCGGACCTTGCCGACAGTGAAGAGAGCTACATTCTGACAAAGGTCTGTAGGAAGATACTTCAGGAAGGCCGAATGAACTTATTTGAGTACGTTTGCGACTATCTGTATAAATATGACAGAGAGTTTATAGAGCCTTATATCGAAAGATATTCACAGGGTAAATTTACCGCTACTGAAACCACCTGGATGTCAACCTACGGATACAGAAAAGGGTATGTGATAGAGGTTGCCAATAGGTTTTAGTTTTTCAACTGCATGAATATAAGAAAAACGACGCCCTCCAATAGGAAGGCGTCGTATGTATTATCTTTGATTAGTCCTCATAAATAGTCTTAAAGGACTTGCCCCATTTTTCCATACGGATGTTGTATACCTCGTTGTATTCTGCCTTTTCCCAGAGGGTGAGGAGAACGAACTCTTCGGTATCGCTGAGGTTTTCAACCCAATGGAAAACGCCGCCGGGGATGTAGGCAAGGCTTCCGGGCTCTACCTCGTAAGCGTCGTCGTCAAGGTGAAGGATGCCCTTACCCTTAACGATGTAGTATATTTCGGGCTGCTCGTGAACGCCGCCGCCGGTCTTGCAACCTGCGGTGAGGGTGCCCTCGTTCATCTGAATGGCGGGGCCGCCTGCTACGATGCTGTCAAGTATCATTTTGGAGGAGTAGGTTTCGTCCATTACAAGGGGCTTAACTTCCTTGGAGTGGATAACTACGCCCTTTTTCTTTGCTTCTGCCATGGTTATTTTCCTTTCTTATTCAGCGTCGGTTATCTTAACCATAACCTTTATATCCTGGCTGTGGTATTGTTTGTGGTTGATAAAGTACTCGGGGGTGTTTTCAAGGGAGATGATTCTGGTGACCATGCTCTCAAGGGAAAGACCCGACTTTGTCATGTACTCAATGATTTTGGGAACCAGACCCCATTCGCCCATAATGCCCTTTACGGTAAGGGATTTGGAAACGATAAGGTTGAGGGGGAAGTCCTGGGGATTTACCTCGTAGAAGCCTATCAGGGCAAGGTCGCCCATGTTTGCGGCTATCTTAAGGGCCTGTATGGAGGCGGAGGGAGCGCCAGATGTTTCAACAACAAAATCTGCGCCCTTGCCGTCGGTGATGCGGAGAATCTCTTCTTCTGCATCAACGTTTCTGATGTTTATGGTGTCGGTGGCGCCCAGAGTTTTGGTAAGCTCCAGCTTTCCGTCGGTTCTGCCAAGAGCGATAACCTTACTTGCGCCCATTTTGGAGGCAAGAGCCATGGCTGCAAGGCCGATAGCGCCCGTTCCTATTACGGCAACGGTTCTGCCCTCTACGGGGAATTTTGTCATACCTGCGTAGGCAATGGTAAGGGGCTCAATGGTAGCGGCGTTAAGGTAGGATATCTCGTCGGGGAGATGATAGAGGTGGCACTCGGGAATAACAAGATATTCCGCATAGGAGCCGTCCCAGCAGTTTATGGTGCCCAGACTCTTGTTGTTAAGGCACTTCTGGGGCTGACCGCTAAGGCACATCTCACATTCGCGGCAACAAAAACCGTTGTCCGAAACTACTCTGTCGCCTTCCTTGAACTTTGTCACAGCCTCGCCCGTCTTTACAACGTAGCCCGACCATTCGTGACCTATACGGCAGGGATATTTTATTTGACCGCTTTTTACAAAATCGGTCTCACCCGTGTATATTGCAAGGTCGGTGCCGCAGATACCCGTATATACCACGCGGCAGAGGATTTCGTCCTTTTTAAGGGCGGGAACGGGTACGTCGTCTATCTCGACCACGTTTGCGTTCTTTATTGATAATGCTTTCATCATCTTTTGTGTTTCCTTAAACGTTTTTGATACCGTAGAAGCTTTCGAGGAGAGCGTCCGACTCTTCTCTGGTGGGCATAGCGGGGGATGCGCCCTTTCTGGTTACGGAGATAGAAGCTACGCAGTTTGCAAACTTAATAGCTGTTTCTATATCCTTACCCTCTGCAAGAGCTACTGCAAAGCCGCCGTTGAATGCGTCGCCTGCGCCGGTGGTATCAACAGCCTTAAGGTCTGTGGGGGGAACGAGGAGCTTTTCTTTGCCGTTGGAGTAGAATGCGCCCTTCTTACCAAGGGTAATGATAACGTTCTTGATGCCCTTGCCAATAAGGATCTCGGCGGCCTTTTCAGCATCCTCAACGGTTTCTACCTTAATGCCGGAGTAGAACTCAGCTTCGGTTTCGTTGGGGGTGAAGTAGTCAACGCCCTCAAAGAAGTCCGCAGGTACGGGCTGTGCGGGAGCAGGGTTGAGTATCATATATTTGCCGTGCTTGTTTGCAAGCTCGATAGCCTTTTTAACAACCTCGTCGTTGGTCTCAAGCTGGGTGAGAACAACGTCGCAGGTAGCGAACTCTTCCTCGGCAGCTTCAAGGTCTGCGGGGGTGAGGAGCTCGTTTGCGCCCTTGGTCATAACTATTCTGTTTTCGCCGGTTACGGTGCTTACGTTCATAATGCCGGTACCGGTGGGAGCATCGTCGGTACGGTAGATGTACTTTTCGGTCATACCTTCCTTGGCGTAATGCTCTTTCTGAACGTTAGCCATGGTATCGTTACCGGTCTTGGTTATCATAATAACCTCGCCGCCGGATCTGGATGCGGCGGTAGCCTGGTTAGAACCCTTGCCGCCGGGGCCGAAGTTAAGGGACTGTGCGATAACGGACTCACCGTCGCGGGGGAACTTGTCTACGAATGCGGTAATGTCGGAAATAAAGCTTCCGGGAACTACTATTTTACAGGTCTTTTTCATGGTGAAGTCCTTTCAATTATTTATTGTCTGCGAGTATTGCAGCACCGGAGGAGGTGCCAAGTCTTACTGCGCCTGCTTCGATAAGCTCTTTTGCGGTTTCAAAGGTCTTGATACCGGTGGACGCCTTAACCATAACGTGTGCGTCAACGTTAGCCTTCATGATCTTTATATCTTCAACCTTTGCAACGCCGTCGTTAAAGCCGGTGCAGGTCTTTACAAAGTGAGCGCCCGCATCGGAAGCGATTCTGGATACCTTTGCGATTTCTTCGGGGGTGAGGTAGAAGGTTTCGATAATAACCTTTACGGTCTTGCCTCTTGCGGCGGCAACTACTGCCTCAATATCTCTCTTAACGTATTCCCAGTTGCCCGACTTGAGCTGACCTACGTTAATAACCATATCAAACTCGTCGCAACCGTCAAAGTATGCTCTGTCGGTTTCAGCGGCCTTGATTTCGGTGGTGTTTGCGCCCAAGGGGAAGCCGATAACGGTACATACCTTTACGTCGGTACCCTTAAGGAGTCTTGCGGCAAGAGCAACGTGGCAGGGGTTGATGCAAACGCTGGCAAAGTCGTACTTAATAGCGTCAGCGCAGAACTTTTCTATATCTGCTTCGGTGGCAAATGCCTTGAGTATGGTGTGGTCAACGTACTTGTTAAGATTTTCAATCATGTCTATTCGATCCTTTCGGTTATTTATATAATTACTGACTCGCCCTGAGTCATAAGTCTTACGTTAAGTTCGGGGTACTTCTTCATCTCGTCAAGGAAGAGCTGGGGGTTTCCGCCGTGGATAGCGAAGTTCCAATAATGGCAGGGAACACACATCTTGGGTTTAACGATGGAGAAGGTCTTTGCACCCTCGGCCTCGTTAAGGTTGCCGTAGGCACCGTTTATGGGGGCGAACATTATGTCAATGTCCAGCTTTGCCATTTCAAGGGCGTAATCCTCTCTGTAGCAGGTGTCACCTGCCAGATAGAGGCTCTTACCCTCGCACTCAATATACAGACCAACCGCATAGGGAGCAAGCTCGCCGTGGTCGCAGGCTACGGGAGTGATCGTTAAGCTTCCTGCCTTGACGGTCTTACCTTTTTCAAGGTAGGTTATCTTTTCTTCCCTGATTCCAAGTCTGTCGCACTCGGCCTTGCAGTCAAGGGCGCAGTAGAGCTTGGTCTTTGCGGGAGCTAAAAGCTGGGGGATAGCGTCCACGTCAAAGTGGTCGTAATGGGAGTGGGTGGTGATTATGTAGTCAAACTCAATATCGCTGTCGGATATGAGCTTGGGCATAAGTCTTTTAAATCCGTGGTATCTTTCACAGCAGTCGGAAAGGTACAGGTCAACCCCTGCAAGCTCGCCATTGGGAGTCTTGATTATAAGGCCTGCCTGACCCATGAATATAACCCCCATTTTACCCTGGGGCACCTGCATGGAAAGAATGTTTATAGCGGTGTTGTTCATTTTATATCCCTCTCTTTAGAAGTCACGAGCATAGCCGCAGGTCCAGCCGCCGTCTACCGTCATTACGCTGCCCGTAACGTACTCGGCCTCGTCGGAAGCAAGGAAGAGGGCCATATAGGCCACGTCCTCGGGCTTACCGGGTCTGTGCTGGGGGATGTGGGAGAGCATAGCCTCTGCCTTTTCCTTATCTGCGTAGAAGAGAGCCTTTGTGCCCTCAAACATTATCGAGCCGGGGCAGATAACGTTTACGCGGATATTTTCGGGAGCCAGCTCAAGGGCCATAGCCTTGCTGAAGTTGATAACCCCTGCCTTTGCGGCGGTAAAGGCGCACTGATTACGGAAGGGCACCTGACCGACGACGCTGGAGATGTTTATGATGGAACCGCCGCCTCTTTTGAGTATGTAGGGGGTGGCGGCCTGAGTAACCTTGAACACGCCGTCAAGGTCGATGCTCAAGATCCATTCCCACTTTTCGCGGCTGAACTCGTGAACGGGACGTCTGTCGTTGGGGCCAACGTTTACTCCTGCGTTGTTAATAAGAATATCAATGCCCCCAAGCTTCTGGGCAATCTCTGCCACGTCAGATTTGAGCTTTTCTTCGTTTGTAACGTCAAAGGCAAAAGCCTCTGCCTTGCCACCCTGAGCCTTAATTCTGTCAGCGGTAGCCTTTGCGGTGTCAAGATTAAGGTCGCACACGGCAACGTAAGCGCCGTTCTGGGCAAACACCTCTGCCATTACGGAGCCGATTGCTCCGCCTGCGCCGGTAATAAGAACCGATTTGCCGCTGAGATCAACTTTCATCATAACTTATAAACTCCTTTACGAGTAAACTATAAATATTTTCCAAACTCTATTATAATATAAATTATATATAAAGTCAAGTAAATACATAGAAACATCATAGATTAGAAACAAAAATTTGGGGGGCCAGGGGACAGGGGCCAGGGGACAGGGGCGCCACGCGTGGCAGCCTGCACCTTCGCCTTCGGCGGCGATAACCACTATAAAAAAGAATGGACTCCCGAAGGAGTCCTCTTTTTTATTCAATTCCAATTACTTTATAATCCTGCTCCTCAACGGTTTTGGTGAGGAGTGCGTTGTCAACGTCATTCTTTAAGGTCAGGGTTGCCGTGCCGTTAATATGGCTTACTTCTGCCATTTCTACGGCATCAAGGGCTTCCAGTACCTTCTTCACTCTGGCCTCGCAGTGGCCACACATCATGCCTTCTATCTTCATTACCTTTGTCATGTTTTTTATCTCCTTTTGTTTATGAGTTCTTCTTTTCTTTCTGTCTTTTCTTGAGTCGAAGGGGTCAAACAGATTCAGCCTTAAGGCGTTTGACACCACGCAAAAGCTTGACAGACTCATGGCCGCCGCCCCAAACATTGGGTTAAGCTCCCAACCTAAAATGGGGATAAAGAGTCCCGCCGCCAGGGGTATGCCTATTACGTTATAAATAAACGCCCAGAAAAGGTTTTCCTTGATTATTCGCAGTGTGGCTCTGCTCAGCCTGAGGGCCGCGGGAAGGTGGTCAAGTCGGCTCTTCATCAGCACGCAGTCGGCGGCGTCTATGGCCACGTCGGTACCCGCCCCAATGGCGATGCCCACGTCCGAAGCGGTGAGGGCGGGAGCGTCGTTTATTCCGTCGCCCACCATTGCAACCTTGCCCTCTTTTTTAAGGTTAAGAACTGTCTTTGCCTTGTCCTCGGGCATAAGGTCTGCCACCACCCGATCTACCCCTGCCTTCTTACCGACAGCGGCAGCGGTACGGGAATTGTCGCCCGTGAGCATAACCACCTTTACGCCCATATTTTTAAGCTCTTCTATACTCTTTTGACTTTCCTCTTTAAGGACGTCTGCAACGCCCATAACTCCCAAAAACCTGCCCTCAAGGGCGAAAAACAGGGGAGTCTTGCCCTCTTCTGAGAGAAACCTTGCTCTCTCTTCCGCATAAGAGGGGAGAGTCGTTACGGTCTTTATATATCCTTCTTTTCCGCCCACCAAGGCCTTGCCTTCCATAAGGGCTGAAAGTCCGTTGCCCGCAAGGGCCTTAAAGTCGGTGACCTCTTTGGGGGAGTAGCCCCTTTCCTCGGCCGCCTTTACCACAGCTCTTGCCAAGGGGTGCTCGCTCTTTGCTTCAAGAGAGTAGGCCAGATTGAGCAGCTCTTCTTCACTCACGCCCTCTGCGGGGATAATATCCGTAAGGGTTGGGTTACCCTGTGTGACCGTGCCCGTCTTATCAAGGGCAATAAGGTCAATTCTGCCCATTTCCTCAAGGGCTTGGGCGGTCTTAAAGAGAAGTCCGTACTTTGCCCCTCTGCCGCTTCCCACCGTTATGGCAACGGGGGTTGCAAGACCCAAGGCGCAGGGACAGCTTATCACAAGCACCGAAATGCCCCTTGCCAGGGCGTATCCCAGAGTCTGCCCGCCTATGAGCCAAGCGGCTACGGTGATAAGGGCTATGCCCATAACCACGGGTACGAATACCCCCGATACCTTATCGGCTATCTTTGCAATGGGGGCCTTGGTGGCCGCCGCATCTGTTACCGTCTTTATGATTCTTGCCAGCGCCGTGTCCTCTCCAACACCTGTGGCCTGACACTTTACAAAGCCCCATTTATTTACCGTGGCGGCGGAAACCCCGTCACCCTCGGCCTTGTCCACGGGAACGCTTTCACCCGTCAGCGCCGCCTCGTCCACAGCGCAGGAGCCTTCAATTATTATTCCGTCAACGGGGAATGATTCCCCGGGGCGAACCAGGAATATATCACCCTTTACCACCTCTTCCGCAGGCAGGGTAATCTCCTTGCCCTCGCGGATAAGGGTTGCGGTTTTGGGGGATAGATCCATAAGACTCTTTATGGCGTCGGTGGTCTTTCCCTTTGACCTTGCTTCAAGGGTCTTGCCCACGGTGATAAGGGCTAAAATCATAGCCGCCGACTCAAAATAAAGACCGTGGAGATAGGTGTGAGCCGTTGCCGTATCACCTCTTGATACAGCCACACCCATAAGGAAAAGTGCGGCTGTGCTGTATACGAACGCCGCCCCCGACCCCAAGGCTACCAGAGTGTCCATATTGGGAGCTAAATGAATAAGCCCCTTAAAGCCGTTTATGAAAAACTTATTGTTTATTACCATTACCACGGCAGCTAAAACAAGCTGTAAAATCCCCAATACCATGGGGTTTTCCGCCATAAAATAGGGGAGGGGGAATCCCCACATGCTATGCCCCATGGATATATACATCAGTATGAGCAAAAAGCCCACCGAGGCTATAAGTCTTTTTATAAGAAGGGGAGTTTCTTTGTCCTTGAGAGTGTCCTCTTTCTCTGTTTCCTTACCCTTTACCGAGGCTCCGTAGCCCGCCCTTTCAACGGCGGCTATGACCTCTTTTTCCGAGACCGTACCCTCCACGCCCATGGAGTTTGTAAGGAGATTTACAGAGCAGGAGGTTACTCCCTCAAGCCCCGATACGGCCTTTTCAACTCTCGCGCTGCAGGCGGCGCAGCTCATGCCTGTTACGTTGTATTGTTTCATATGTTTTACCTTACTGTTGATCTGTTACGGTATCAACTGGGATTGCTTTTTCCTTTTTCTTTAAATTGTTAAGCTCAACGAGTTGTAATATTGAAACTATTATATGTGTAATAAAAATCGGTTGACATATCACGGCAGCGATAACGGCCGCAAAGCCACTGTGTAAAAGCCCAAAGAAGACGTACATGGTTTCCACATCTCCACCGTCCGGCAGAAAGACGTAGATACCGATATACGTAAGTAATGAAAGCAAAGTATAAATTCTTATTTTTTTTGACAGAAGTATCTTCTGCATAGCTTTTCCGTTAATTATCGCAAATAAAACGGTGTGGATGACAGGCAAGGCAAAAATAGTTAAGATAAATCTAAGCCACCCTATATTCAACAGCCACGAAGCCGCCATTATAATAATGGCTGCTATCATCAAAAAGTAATATTTAAAGATTTTCGGGTGTCCAAGCTTCTTTATTTTTATAAACAGTCGAACGAGAAAGAAGATCCCCAGTAGCAGTCCTACTACTATAGCGAACTGAATAAGCAGGCCTATAACGGCTCCCCCTGATAGCGGAAATCTGACATTCATAATAATTCTCTCCTTCTATTCCAATTATTATGATTATACCATAAAACTTTCCTGATGTCAATTCGGAAGCCACCTAAGTTCGTTTCTTTATCCGACCCCACAACTTGACAATTTTCCCAAAAGGGAGTATAATATGGCCAAGACAGTAGAGGAGGAGAGATTTTATGGCACCGCAGCTTTTCGGCGTGGAGCATATACTATATATGGTTATAAGCACAGTACTGTGCGGCGGGGGACTTTTTCTTGCAAAAAAATACGCCCTTACCGAAAGATCCCAAAGGGTCGTGTTAAAGGTGCTTGGGGTGTTGCTCTTTATTGCCATAATGACAAACAGACTTTCTCAGGTGTTCAGATATGACGACGTCAGATGGTATGCCATTATTCCCGATAGCTATTGCGGCATGACAAGCCTTCTCCTGTCTCTGGCCGTTCTGTTTGGCAAGAAGAACAACTGCGCCCTTCATTTCCTTTGGCATCTGGGACTCTTCGGCGGACTTTCTACCGTAATATACGCCACATTTGTCGGTCAAGGCCCCACTATCTTTTATCTCCCCACCATATCGGGACTCCTTCACCACAGCTTTTCCCTCACCCTTGTGATTGCCCTGCTGATGTTTAAGCAGATAGATATTACCTATAAAAAGTGGTATTGCACCTTTTTCGGCTTTACCGCATATCTTACCCTGGGCGTCTTTATGATGCAGACCTTTAACCTCACAGACGCCTATCATATCGCCGAACCCATTATCCCCGATACACCCCTTACCGCCTGGGTCATGGCCCCCATTTACGCCGTGGGGTACGCGATTATTTTGTGTGGAGTGGAGATAGGGAAGAGGAGAAAGGCAAAGTTTAAGTAAATTTCACATCTTACCTATTGCAAAACCGATTCTTTTGTGATATAATTAGTTGCAATTGAAAAGCACACAGGGGTATAGCTCAGCTGGTAGAGTACCGGTCTCCAAAACCGTGGGTCGCGGGTCCGAATCCTCCTGCCCCTGCCAAAAAATCCTCGTTCTTCGGAACGAGGATTTTTTATTCAAGCCGACGAAGGAGGCTTGGTATGGCATCAACGCGCCACGCGCGTTGTATGGAATCGCGGCTCTGCCGCGCATGGCATCAGCCGAAGGCTGTATTTTTCGTCGGCTTGATTCCATACATCACTTTGTGATGATTCCATACGCTCGCAAGCGAGCAATTCCATACCGCAGACAAGCTACGGATTCCATACACGCCTTCGGCGTGATTTGGACGCGAAACGGTTGACATGATCAAGACTTTGTTGTATAATAATAAAAACCAAATTTTCAAGGAGGAAAATATGACATACAAAAACGGAATAAAGGAATATGCGCTTACAGGAGTAATGTTCGGGGGTTCAATGGGAATTCTGTTTGGTCTTATGCATCTTAGCTTGATACTTGGAATAATCACAGGATTTTTAAGTGGATTCCTTTTTGCATTGTTGATGTTTCTTTTTATTAAATACCAAGAAAAAAAGTTTGATAAAAAGCGCACTGAAATTGCAAAAGAAAGAAAAATAATTTGTGATGGTGGAGCAACTATCAACGGAAATGGTGGTTGGATGTTTTTTACAGAGAATGGCATTGAATTCTATCCTCATAAGATAAACATTTCAACAAAAGAAATCGTAATACCGACGAATACAATAGAATCGGTAACAACCAATAAAAATCAAATTTTAGTTAGCGCAAAGGGTAAAACCGTTGCAATAGTTGTTTCTCACAACAAGGAGTGGAAAAAGCAAATCGAAGATGCTTTGACGGCGCTTAATTAAAAACAAATACATAGCCTCGTTTGCAAGAATGGAGTAGAACCCCGGAAGACAGCGGTCAAGTGCGGATCCCACCTGTATGCTATAATGCTTTTATCAAATCATCAAAAAGGAACCCTTATGAATCTTTACGCCCCAAGGTACTACAAAAAATTCAGGTGTGTGGCAGATAAATGCGAGCACAACTGTTGCATCGGTTGGGAAATAGATATTGATAGTGACACCCTGAAAAAATACAAAAAGCTCAAAAGCGGCTATGGAGCCGTCATAACAGACAGTCTTTCTACGGAGGACACTCCTCATTTCAAGCTTGGTGATGACGACCGATGCCCTCATCTTGACCAAAATGGGCTTTGCAAAATTATTATCAATCTGGGTGAGGAGTATCTTTGCGATATTTGTCGCCAACATCCCAGATTTTATAATTATACAAACGTTGCCGAGGTGGGCATTGGTATGTCCTGCAGAGAGGCGGCAAAAATTATTCTCTCCTCACCTGACTATAGGGCGTTGGAGGAGATAGGCAACGTAGCCGTCCAAGAGGATAGGGTTGATTTTGACGGACGGGCAGAGCGTAGCAAAATATATGCAGTATTGCAGGATACGGAGAGTGACTACTCAACCGCGCTTGACAAAATTTATGGCAAGTATTCCATAGATGTGGGTGAAGACGGGATGTGGTTGGAAATACTGGACTCTCTGGAATATCTTGATGCTGACCACAAAAAATTATTTATGAATTATTCCTCAAAGCTTCGCCCCCATGGGAAGGACGAATATTTGGAAAGATTTTTTGCGTACTTTGTTTACCGTCATTGCACAGAAGCCCTTGACGAAGAGGATTTTTGCGCGCGGTTGGCATTTTGTTTGTTTTGCGAGCGACTGTTTGCTTGTCTCATCTGCTCAGAGAAGGCAGAATCCTTAGAGGATATCACAGTCTTGGCAAGCGTTATTTCGGAAGAGATTGAATATTCCGATGACAACACTTTAACCTTAACATATTAAAATAAAGCAATTTTATAATAAACAGCTTTGCAACAGAAAGGATCATTATGAACTCTAAAATGAAAGAACGCGGCCTGTTCGTACTTGGTGTGGCCATATGCTTCGGGGTAGCAGGCTTGTCCGTATTGGTGGAAAAGCTGATTCCGGGGGAAATACTCGGCGCGTCCATTATTGCCTTGTTTATGGGCACTATTATCAATAGCTTTTTTCATCCGAAATGGATAAAACCCGCCCTCAAATTTACATCCAAAAGAATTTTGAAGGTTGCAATTATCCTTTTAGGTGCATCCCTGTCCATCAATACCATTATGTCGGTGGGCAAGATGACCTTTTTTGTCATGCTCTTCACCTTTGCCATGTGTTTTGGCGGAGGATACTTTATACGCAAGATTTTTGGCCTTAACTGGAAGCTCAGCAACCTGATTTCCGCAGGAACGGGCATTTGCGGTGGCTCTGCCATTGCCGCTATCGCTCCCGTAATCGATGCGGAGGATAAGGATATTGCCTTTGCTATGTCCTCGACCTTCATTTTCGATATGGTAATGGTTGCCCTCTATCCCATAATGGGAAGAGCCCTCGGGATGTCCGATATAGCCTACGGTATCTGGGCAGGTACGTCGGTAAACGACACCGCAAGCGTGGTTGCCTCAGGATATGCTTTTTCCGAAATCGCGGGCGACTTTGCCACCATGGTTAAACTGACCCGTACCATTGCAATCATTCCCACGGTGCTGGTTTTTGCCTTTATCGGCACCCGTATAAAGCAAAAAGAGCTCAAAGAAGCCCACAAGGGACAGAAGGTGAATCTGGTAAAGATAGTTCCTTGGTTTATAGGAGGCTTTTTACTGTTGGCCGTACTCAATAGCGTGGGCTTTATTCCCGTAGTCGCATCTGGAGTTATAAAAAGCACCAGTAAGTTCTTAATGGTTACCGCCCTTGCCGCCATCGGCTTGAGCACCAGCTTAACCGACTTTAAAAAGGCAGGACTTAGACCCATGTTCTACGGAATTACCATTGATACCCTGGTAACCCTCACCGCCCTGGTTGTGGTCTGGTGTATGGGATTGATGTAATATCCTAAAAAAGAAAAGAGTAATAGTTAAAAAACACCAAGCCACACGGCTTGGTGTTTTTTTATATTTCTTTAGAGCAAGGTAAATCTGTTCTTTTTAAACTCCAATATGCCGCTGTCACGCATCTTGCACAGCTCGTTTGACATGGCGCTTCTGTCAACGGAGAGAAAATCCGAAAGCTGTTGGCGGTTAAAGGGTATTTCAAAGGTGGCGTTGTTCTGTTTTTTTGCTCGGTCGGAAAGATAAGCCAACAGCTTTTCTCTGGTGGTGCGGCTTGACATATATCCCAGCTTTGATACCAGATTTCTGTTCTTTTCGGATATGGCGTAGAAGAGATTTTTTACCGTAAGCGCGTGGAATTTGCAGGCGGAGGAGCAGGTTGAAAGGAGTCTGTTAAGGTCAAAAAACATCACCTCGCTGTCCTTTACCGCCACCACGTCGTTGAGGAGGGGGGCTCCCATAGATGAAAGGTAGGCCTCGCCGAACATCTCACCCTTTTCTATATGATTTATTATGGATCGGTTGCCCCAATAGTCGTCTTTTTGGATATGCAGGCAGCCTTCTACAAGAACGGTGATATGGTCTACTCTTTCGCCCTCACGGAAAACGTATTCACCCTTTTTATATTTACGCAGAGTGGCCCCAAGGCAGGAGAGCATAGATTCTATATCTCCCTCTTCCACCCCCGCAAAAAGCTCTGTCTTTTTCAATATTTCTATATATTTTTTCATAAATCCCCGATTCTGTTGTAAAAACAACCGACTTGTTGCTCTTATTATACTATAATATGGGCGTAAAGTCAAGAACCTTCAGGAGGAAAAATATATTATGATACGCAAGATTATTTCAATAGATAAAGAAAAATGTAACGGCTGCGGCCTTTGCGCCGAGGCATGTCACGAGGGCGCCATCGGTATGGTAGACGGCAAGGCCACCCTTCTCCGTGAGGATTACTGCGACGGTCTGGGTGACTGCCTTCCCGCTTGCCCCACGGGAGCTATAACCTTTGTGGAGAGGGAGGCTCTTCCTTACGACGAGCAGGCTGTGTCCGAGGCAAAGAAAAAGTCAGCCCCTCTGGCCTGCGGCTGTCCCGGCACCATGGCAAAGGCTATTGCACGCAAGCCCGTGGAGCCTGAGGCTCATACTCCCTGCTTTAATCCCTCAAGATTATCCCAATGGCCCGTGCAGATAAAGTTGGTTCCCGTCAGCGCTCCCTATTTTAAGGGCGCAGACCTTTTGGTGGCTGCCGACTGTACGGCATACGCCTACGGAAACTTCCACCAAGACCTTATCAAAAACAGGATATGCCTTATTGGCTGCCCAAAGCTCGACATGGTGGACTACACCGAAAAGCTCACCGCCATTATTTCTAATAACGATATCAAGAGTGTGACCGTGGTTCGCATGGAGGTGCCCTGCTGCGGAGGTATTGAAAACGCCGTAAAACAGGCCCTTATGAACAGCGGAAAGTTTATCCCTTGGCAGGTTATTACAATATCTACCGATGGAAGGATAGTTGAATAAAAGTTATTATAAAGAAAAGAATCCAAGTTCGAAGACTTGGATTTTTTCTTTTAGTGTATTCCTTTTAATCTGGTGCATTCTATCTTGTCCACCCTGCCGCCATGGCAGCTAAGGCGAAGGTAGGGTCTTGAATAGTCGTAGTGGTTTGCAAACACGGCATGATAACTTCCGCCGTCGGTGAATACCTCTGCCGAGCATCTGTCAATTATCATCCGTATCTCCGTCTTTTCAAGTCTGTCCTTTAAGGGCAGTGAGTATTTGTAGCAGGTGAGGGTGTTGTTTTCTTTGTCAACGGTCATGGTGTGCCCGAATGTTTCAAGGCTTATCTGTCCGAAATCTTTAGCATCCAGCCTTATATCGTAAGCGGCTTTTTGAAGGGGGAAGATAACCGCTCCCTCCACCTTTTCGGCTATTTGGGAGTCGAGGTAAAGAGATTCTAATTCCCTTGCGGGGGTATAGGTAAGTACGAATTTATCCCCCTTTTTAATCAGGTCTACCTCAAGGGGAACTCCCATTTGGCTGCCTATTCTGTTATCAGGGATACGCACCTTATTCCATATTATTTTCAGCTTTCTCCCGTCATCAACGCCGCTAAAGCTCTGTCCTGCGTAGCTGAATTTGGAGCATCTCATCTCCTGTGTGGGGGTAAGGGGAATAAACCTGCCGTTATCAAATTTTCCTACCACGTATTTATCCGAGGCTCCGGACAGAACGTAATAGGCTTCTCCCTCTATCTCAAACCTTATAACGTCGGGACATTCGCTCTCTCCCTCAATCGTGACCCTTTGGAGGAGGCTCCAGTTTTTCAGATCGGTGGAGGTCAGAAGTCCGTATTCGTCGCCCTCCATATACAGGACCATAAGATGCTTTTTAAGCTCGGGGGAGTATATGACCTTGGGGTCTCTGTTCTTTTCCGTTACCTGAGGAATAATGGGATTGTTTTTATATTTTATAAAGCTTTCGCCCCCGTCAAGGGAGTAGGCAAGGCATTGGGTGTAGTCGTCGCTTTTGGACATAAGGGTCCTGTTTCCCGCCGCCGTATAAAAGAGGAGTAGGGGAGAGGTGCCCTCTGCACCCACACCCGTAAGATTACCCTTGTCCTCAATGGCCGAGCCCGAATACATGGCTCCCATGGAGTCGGGGAAAAGGGTCTCGTCCTTTTGCTCCCAGTGTAACAGGTCGTCACTCACCGCGTGACCCCAATGCATATTGCCCCATTCGATACCCATGGGGTTA
>JAZQLP010000098.1:0-7286 GCA_045542755.1 Eubacteriales bacterium | reverse complement strand
CCATTTCTCTCTGAGCTTCTCTTGCTGCATCGTATTCGCTGTTTTCGGAAAGGTCTCCAAACTCTCTGGCCACCTTTATTTTTTCGGCGATCTCGTTGCGCTTAACGCTCTTAAGATACAAAAGCTCCTCTTCAATTTTCTGAAGACCTTCCTTGGTAAGTACATTTGTGCTCATATCTATTCTCCTGTCACTTATTTTGTCGTTTTTATTAATGAATCTAATTCACTGATGGCAACGGAAAGCTGTCCGTCATTGGTTTCATTAAGAGTATAAAGTATCATTTTATCTTCATCCGTCATTGATACTGGAATATCAGGCTCAAGACCGATTGAGTCGTAATTTGTGCGCGATTTTGTAACGTATCTGAACGTGGTTATCTTTATTCCAGAACCGTCGGGTAATTCATAACTTGTTTGTCCTACGCCTTTACCGTATGATGTTTCACCAACAAGAGGAACCTGCTCAATATCTCTCAGCGCGGACGCAAACAGTTCGCTGGCGCTGGCCGAAGATTCATTAATGAGAACGACCATAGGAACGTCCACAAGTTTTCCGTCTTTTGAATAATAAACCTCTTCGCCATTCTTATACTGAAGAACAACAAGCTCGTCTTTATCAACGAGAAGGTCCACCATATTAATTACGGTATTAAGCTCTCCGCCGGGGTTATTTCTCACGTCAAAGATAAAGCCTTCAACGTTTTGCTTTACAAGCTCAGATAAGGCATAAGAAAACTCGGTATATGCATTAACGTTAAAATTGTGAATCTGTACATATCCGATATTTCCATTTATTACTCGATAATCAACCTCACGCTGAACGAAGGTTTTTCTTTCAACAGTAAAGTTCAGCTCCGTTTCTCCCCTGAGAACAGTAAGATCAACGGTAGTGCCGGGCTCACCTAAAATGCGGTTTACGGCATCGTTATAATCTTCACCGATAATAGACTTTCCGTCTACGCCAACAATAAGATCGTTGGCCTTAATTCCTGCGGCTTCCGCAGGTGAATTACCTAGCGGACGCATAACAATTATACCTTTTGTCAGAATCTGCTCTGTGGAATATACTTGAATGCCTATTCCCGTAAAATTCCCCTGATTACTGTCCAAGAAAGAATCGTAATCCTCGGGCACAAAATAAGTGCTGTATACGTCATCAAGGGCTGCCATATATCCGGCTATAGCATTATCAAAAGCAACATCCGAATCAAAAGGCATTATGGCATTCTTTTCAATAAGAGAATCGATTGCTGAAAGTTTATCAATCAGTTCCTGATATTTGGAGGCCTGCTCTCCGAATTTACAACCGACAAAACAAAGAGCTGCAACCGTTACAAGAACCAACAGGACATATATTACTTTTTTATTCTTTAGGCTCGACAACAGTCGTTACCTCCTTAAATATAAAGGCTCACATACCCATCATTTCGTTTATTCTTTCAATGGCAACCTGAAGCTGATCGTCTTCTTCGTCAGTCAGTTCTTCAAATCTGGCGGCCTTGTCGGAATCAAGATATGATATATAATTGGGCTCTATGCCTACGCCGTTGAATCTTTCGCCCGAAGGAGTAATGTACTCGTACGTTGAGAGTCTTATTGCAGTACCGTCAGACAGAGGAATATCTCTCTGACCAACACCGATACCCTTTGACTGCTCGCCTACTATTCGTGCATATCCATTATCCCTCAATGAAGCGGCAAACACTTCAGCAACACCTGCAGTTGAGGAATTCTGTACAACGATCATGGGCATTGAAATATGCTTGTCATCGGAAAATTCATATGTGGGTTCGCCGGAACTCTTATCTCTTACAGCCAAAATAATACTTGCTGGCAATATTTTATCAAGCACGTCTACGGCATACTGAAGGTCGCCTGCGAAAGTAAATCTAACGTCAAAGATAAGGGACTTTGCACCCTTTGCCACCAAATCCTCGTACGCAACGGAAAAATCGGTGAGGGTAGTTCTGTCAAACTCGTTTACCTTAATATATCCTATGCCGTTACCCACGAGTCTGTATTCAATGGTCTGGGGGACAAAAGAAGTCCTTGTCACCTCAACATTGAGGATATTGGCCTCCCCTTCTCTTACAAGAGCAAGTTCTACAGTAGAGCCTTCCTCTCCATAAAGACGCTGAACAGACTTATTATAACCCTCTTCGGTTACGTAAACGTTATTAATGGCGATTATAATGTCATTATTAAGCACCCCTGCCAAGTCAGCAGGAGAACCATTTTTACAAAAATCAACCTTAATGCCGCCCGTACCGTAGTCGTAAGAATATCTGATACCGATATCTATATGAGAGCCGTCAATAACTGCAGAGGTACGGTAATTTTTCTCATCAAGGTAATAAGAATAAGGATCACCAAGGCCCTCTATATAGCCACCGATTATACCGTCAACTATATTTTCGTAACCATCAACAGGGTCAATAGTGTTGATATAGTTTCTCGTAATAACCTGATTTACAGTATCAAGCTTCTGATACATCTGCTGATTTTTACTCAGGTCATTCACCTTATTATTGATGTAGTAATAAGTTCCTATGGCAGTAACAAAGGCAGTTGCCACCACAAGGAAAAATACTGTTCCGAATCTAACGCCTTTTTTCATAAATTACCTTTCTGGTTTAGAAAAGAGATTCCATCTTGGAAGGATCGTTTTTATAATTAACGTATTTTGCAGGATCAAGATACTCTTTATTTTTTATAATACTGAAGTCAAGATGTGGTCCGGTAACGTTTCCTGTTGCACCAACAAGGGCGATAACCTGTCCCTGTTTAACAACATCCCCTTCTTTTACGAGAAGTTTGGAGTTGTGATTATATACGGTATTTATTCCACCGCCATGGTCTATCATGATTTTAAGACCACCGCCGGTGTCAACCCATCTGGCCATAATTACGGTACCCGCGTTTGAAGCGACCACCTCCGTACCAATAGGTGCGGGAATATCAATAGCTCTATGAAAATCCTTCTTGCCGCGCAAAGTTCTCCAACCATAAGGAGAAGATATCTTGTTAATACTGGGAACGGGCCAAATAAAGATACCTCCGGTATAAGCAATCTGCTTATTCTTCAACTCAGCTATTTGAGCTTCAAGTTCAGCATCAAGATCTTTATAATATTCCAACTGATCATAATAAGCATCTTGGTCTTCAACAAGAGCGGATATCTCTGCAGAAATCATATCAAGAGTCTCTTCCTGCTCCGCCATAGAAGCTTCTAGTTCTGCAGCGGCAAGAATTGCCTCGTCCTGCTTAACCTCAAGGGCATAACGACTATCCTTTATGGAGAACAGAGCAGTTTCGAGATTTTTGAGCAGAGTTTTATCATACTCAATCATATATGCGGCGTAGTCCATTCTCGTAAGAAGCTCAGAAAAGCTCTTAGAGGTAAGGAATATTTCAAGATAAGTAAGTACACCGTTTTCGTAATTAGCTCTGATTCGAGACTTGTAAAGTTCATAATATTCGTCGTATTGGACTTCAGTTATAGCAATCTCATTGTTAAGAAGAGCTATACTCTCCTCAAGACTTGCGGCGTAAGCTTCAAGATAAGCCTGCTCCTCCTGAAGAGAGAGCAACTTTTCTTCAGCAAGCATCTTTGCTTCTAAAGAAGCCTTCTGCTTAGCCTTTGCATTCTTGATTTTAGAGTTAAGTGAGCTTTGCTTTGAAGCGATACTGTCAAGCTGCTTCTGAATTTCCGCAATCTGATTATTTAAATCAATAAGAGCCTGAGTATCAGAATCACTTGTAGCAGCGTATGTATCAACCGAAGCAATGCTTAGCCCTACCGTAGCAACAACAAAACATATGAGAATCGCAACAAACAGCTTTAAGGAAATGTTGTGTTTGGTGTTCATAATTATTATGTATCCTTTTTTTAGCGATATAATCAAATGCGATATACTCAATATTATACTTCAAGGTATTTGCGTAAAGGAAATACGGTACCCAAGCTGCCGATTACTGCACCAACAGCAATAAATATCCATATCATATACGCAAATCCTTCCGTAAAGAGAAGGGGTGTAAAGAATCCGATATCCGTAAATATGGGATAAAGAACGAATGAATAAATATAGTTAAGAGCAAAGTATCCGATACATCCTGAAATTATGCCTATGAGAAGGCCTTCAAGAAGGTACGGGAATCGTATAAAACCGTCTGCCGCGCCGCAATATTTCATTATCATTATCTCGTTACGACGAGCAAAAATTACCGTTTTTACAGTATTGGTAATGATAAAGAAGGATATACCCAAAAGAAAGACTATAACCCAGGCAGAGAAGAACGAGATAATATCTCTAATATTCTGTATCTGCTCTATAATGTCTCTCTTTTGAACGATGTTGGCAGCACCTTCAATTTTTTCTATCTCATACAGGGTTTGGTCAAACTTATCAAAATCCCGCATCTCGATAATAAAAGAATTACGAAGGATGCTGGCATCCAAATCAGCAGTTATATCTGCGTATTCTTCGCCAAAGCTCTGTTTGTATTCTTCCATAGCTATCTCTTTTGGCTTATAGACGATGGAAGATACGTTATCAATCTTATCAAGAGCGGCCTTATAGTCAACTATATCCTGTTCCTCAAGATTTTCGTCAAGATAAACCACAACCTGGTTCTGAGCGCCGAGATTCTCAATAAAGAGATTAACGTTCTGGACCAAAACCAAAGATACTCCGAATACAACCAAGCAAATGGAAAGAACAGAGATAGATGCCAATGATAGCCTTATATTTTTAAAGAAGTTAGAAATAGAGGTTTTTACGAGAAAAAGAATACTATCAACGCTCATCTGCAGTTACCTCCTCGTTATTTTTCAGATTAGCGGTATCTGCTACAAGAACGCCGTCCTCGACAACTATAGTACGCTTATGGAATTCCTCAACAAAGCTTTGTTCGTGAGTAACCACTACAACCGTAATTCCCCTCTTATTAATGGCTTTGAACAACTGCATTATTTCTCGGGATCTTTCGGGGTCAATATTACCCGTAGGCTCGTCCGCAACAATAATATCGGGGCCATTAACTATGGCGCGGGCAATAGCAACACGCTGCTGCTCGCCACCCGAAAGGGTGTTGGGCATTTCGTATACCTTGTCACTAAGTCCGACAAGGTCAAGCACTGAGCTGACTTTCTTATCAATCTCTCTTCTGCCTTTACCCACGACACGCATAGCGAAAGCTATATTATCGTAAACATTTAAATTAGGTATAAGTCTAAAGTCCTGAAAAACTATACCCATTCTTCTTCTGAATTTAGGTATCTGTCTTCTGGACAGTTTTTTAGTATTGGTGCCGTTTATGATTACCTTACCTTTGGTTGGAAACTCCTCGCAAAAGAAAAGCTTGATCATTGACGACTTGCCTGCTCCCGAATGGCCGGTTATAAAAACAAATTCCCCGTCCTCTATTTTGAGGCTGAGATTGCTTATAGCTTTCGTGCCGTTGGGATAGACCTTGGTTACGTTTCTGAACTCTATCAGAGAAATCACCTCATATTCCTGTTGTGTTGTGGGGTGTATAGGGTGGTGTTTTTAATATTTGGTAGGATTGGACATCAGGTATTTTCTTACCATAAGAGCTACCTTAAACACGATAGCATCATCAAACTGCTTTAAGTCCAAACCCGTCAAACGACGTATTTTATCAAGTCTGTATACGAGTGTGTTTCTATGTACGAAAAGCTTTCTAGAAGTTTCTGATACGTTAAGATTGTTTTCAAAGAATTTCTGGATGGTAAAGAGGGTTTCATGGTCTAAAGAGTCCATGGTGCCCTTCTTAAATACTTCCGAAAGGAACATATTGCAAAGAGGAGTGGGTAAATAGTATATAAGTCTGCCTATACCGAGATTTGAGTAAGAAACGATTGATTTCTCAACGTCAAAAACCTTACCAACCTCTATAGCCACCTGAGCTTCCTTGAAAGATCTGGGGATATCTTTAAGAGTAGTAACAATAGTGCCGATACCAATAACGGCCTTTGTATAAAACTCACTGTTAAGGGTGTCAATAATGGATCTTGAAAGCTTTTCAATATCTCTTATTTCGATATTGGACCTTACCTCTTTAATAAGGGCAATGTCATTCTCCCCTACGTTAATAACGAAGTCTTTGGTCTTTTCTGGGAAAAGGGTCTGAATAATATCGTAGGCAAATATGTCAGTTCTGTCCACAAGTCTTATGAGAATTACAACACGGGGTATATCCGTGGTAAAATGCAATTCTTTGCTCTTTGCATAAATATCGCCGGGCAGAATATTCTCCAACATAACGTTTTTAATAAAGTTGGTTTTATCGTATCTCTCGTCGTAAAACTCTTTCATGGTATTGAAGGTTACGGCAAGAACACCCGCAAGGTTAGAGGCTATTGCATCCTCACCCTTCACGAAAACGTAATTATCGATCTTTATCTGAGAGCCGATAATTGAATATGTATATCCGTTATGTACCGTTTTTTCAGACGTAGAAAGTATCTCCGGCAATTTAGAATTGGGAACTTGTCCTATCATGGAAAGCTCACTGCAGGCAACGATAGTACCTGCCTCGTCAATAATACCGATTACTCTATCGGTACAGTCTTTCATTTGCTGGACAACACTCTGGAAGAGTTTATTAGACATATTGCGACCTCTAAAATATTATTTGATATTATTATACTATATTTTTTAGAAAAAATCAACCATTAATAAAGGGTGAAAAGATAAAAATTTGTGAATTATGACTGAAAGACATATTGACGGGCAAACAGTTTTCTAACATATTCACAGTCTAAAGAAATCTGAGCCCTTAAAGCATCTATATCTTCAAATTTTCTCTCATCTCTTATACGTTCTGAAAAGTATACTCTCTTAAAGGAGTTGATCTTATCTTCAGGTATATCTTTAAGGTCGATAAGATAGGTTTCGACGTAAATATCATTACTGTCGGTAACGGTGGGACGGCTGCCTATATTCGTAACGGCAGGATACAGCGTAATCCCATCCGAGCAATAAGTTGCATATACACCGCAAGCGGGCAACAGATATTCATCAGAAGCCCCTTGATTCAGAGTAGGATATCCAATAGTTCTGCCAATACGGTTTCCGGATATAAAATCACTTTTATATGAAAAATTTCTACCGAGGAAATCATTTGCTTCCGTAATCTTTCCGTCTATGAGAAGGTTACGGATTGCCGTGGATGATATTCCGTCAGTAGCAACTACGGTACATCCTATAGCTTCTTTGACGCATATCAATTTCAACTCTTCAGTTCCGCAAGAGGCCTTA
>JAZQLP010000097.1:0-2887 GCA_045542755.1 Eubacteriales bacterium | reverse complement strand
GTTTCTGAGGATATTCTTGTTGCATGGAGTAACATGGGTTATTAAGAGATTCTTAATCTTAAAATATACCTCTTGCCAACAGACGAATTATATGCTATAATAATGGTACCAAAAGAAAGGAAGAAAACATTATGATTTGTAAATATTGCGGCTCTTCTTATGAAGAAAACGATAAATTTTGCCCCATTTGCGGCAGATCTACTACCGGAGAATTGGAGCCTGTTGCCGAGATTCCCGTTTATCAGCCTCAGGTTAATACCCAGGCAGATATGCAGGAGACAATTAAAAACTCCAAAAACAGCATAGCTATAACCTCGTTTGTTCTCGGTATGCTTAATTTTGTGGGATTAGGCTTTTTGGGCGTAAACCTTGCCTCTATAATCCTCGGTATATTCGGTCTCAAGTCAAACCGCAAAGGCTTTGCCATAGCAGGTATCATTATCAGTATCATTTGTATGCTGTTTACTATATTGGCTACGATTTTGTTCGTTGTTTTACTCTTTGAGGAGAATATTTACAACGACATTTACACTGAGTTTGGCGGATATTAAGATGCCCAAAATACGAAAAATACTTAAATGGACCTTTTTGTCCATTCTTCTCCTGATTGTTATCGGGGTTGGTATAGTATTTATTAACGGTTATTCTATGTATAAAGAAGCCGTGTCTGCCACCCCTCTTCAAGAGAAAGTAGAAAGTATAAGAGTATCCGAAGGGTACTGTGATATAGATGATGTTGCTCCCGATCTTCTTACCGCGTTGATTTCGGTTGAAGATAAGAGATTTTATACCCATATCGGAATAGACCCTATCGCTTCTGTCAAAGCAACGCTGATAAATCTTATTAATATGGAGATAACCGGCGGAGGTTCAACCATAACCCAGCAGCTTGCGAAAAATATGTATTTTACCCAGGAACGAACTTATACCCGAAAGGTAGCGGAGCTGTTGGTTGCCTTTGACCTTGAAAGAATGTACGAAAAAAAAGATATACTTGAGCTATATCTGAATATCATTTATTTTGGACATGGACAAACGGGAATAACCGCCGCCTGCAGTTACTATTTTGATTGCCTACCTTCAGAGCTTTCCTTTGACCAGGTGCTGTATATCGCAGGGTTGCCCCAGGCTCCAAGCATATATTCAGTTGACGATGTAAAGGCTGAACAGAGAGCAAAGCAGGTTCTTGAAGCAATGATTAAAAACGGATATGAATACGAGCCCCAAGAGGGCTGATAACAAAAGAAGTTGCATCACTGCAACTTCTTTTTATGAGGTGGATTATGAGGGCTGAAAAATTACTTTTACAGGCAAAGGAATATAGTCAGGAGCTTGTGTCTGCGCGAAGGTATCTTCATCAAAACGCAGGCGTGGGCTTTGATATTTCTCCTGCTGTAGAATATGTGAAAGAACAGCTTCTTTCAATGGGATACCATCCCGTGCCCTGCGGTAAAGCCGGTATAATTGCCGTTGCCGGTGGAAAAAGGCCGGGAAAGGTGTTTCTGCTGCGCGCGGATATGGATGCTTTGCCCGGTAAAGAAGAGTCCGGAGAAAAATTTGCGGCCACTAATGGGAATATGCACGCCTGCGGTCACGACCTGCATACCGCCATGCTTTTTGGCGCGGCAAAGCTTTTAAAGGCGCATGAGGATGAGATACAGGGCAAAGTAAAGCTGGTGTTTCAGCCTGCGGAGGAAACGTTTGAAGGCGCGAAGGACATGGTAGAGTCAGGAGTTTTGGAAGACCCCAAGGTAGACGGCGCCCTTATGCTTCACGTTATGGCAGGCATACCTCTTCCCACCGGAAATATCGTGGTGTCGTCTCCTGAAGCATCGGCTCCTGCCGCAGATTATTTTGACGTTACAGTATACGGAAAAGGGTGTCACGGTGCTTCGCCTGCATCTGGGATAGACCCCATTACCGTCGCTTCTCATATTTTACTTTCTTTACAGGAGATATCCGCCAGGGAGCTCCCTATGGGAGAAAAGGCCGTGATAACCGTAGGTGCTTTTCACGGAGGTGCGGCTCCTAACGCAATACCCGATAACGCTACCTTCAGCGGTACTGTAAGAACCTTCAGCGAGAGTACGAGAGAGTTTATAAAGACCCGTATACAGGCCATATCCAAGGGCATAGCCACCGCCTTTAGGGCTGAGGTTGACGTGGTTTTCAGTAGGGGATGCCCCGTGTTGTATAACGCCCCCGATGCCGTAGCTTTTGCAGGGAAGTACATGTCAGAGCTTCTCGGTGAGGATAGGGTGTTTTCTGAATCGGAAATGTCAGATTCCTGTATGTCAGGTATTGCAGGGTCAGAGGATTTTGCCTATATAGCTCAAAGAGTTCCTTCCGTTATGTTGTCAATTTCCGCGGGAAGCTCGGACGAAGGATATATTTATCCTCAGCATCACCCAAAGATTGTGTTTGATGAAAACGTCTTGCCTGTCGGTGCGGCGGCATACGCGTATTATGCAATAAGATGGCTTGAAGAAAATAAATAAAGATAAAAAATGTGCTCTCCATATGGAGGGCACATTTTTTTATTATATTATTCAGTTCTCAACGCTACTACGGGGTCTTTCTTTGATGCGCTTCTGGAGGGGATAATTCCCGCAAAGAGGGTCAGCACAACACTTATTGCCACAAGAAGAACTCCTACGGGGAGGGGGAGATGGGCACTGAGATTGTTTATCCCCGTTAGACTGTGAAGTATGGCATTAATGGGGATACAGAGCAGATAGGTTATGGCTACGCCAAGAACGCCTGACGTAAATCCGATAATTACGGTTTCTGCATTGAACATGCTTGAAACGTTTTTCTTTGATGCGCCTATGGCTCTGAGGATACCGATTTCCTTTGTTCTTTCCTGTACGGAGATAAGGGTAATAAC
>JAZQLP010000096.1:0-54853 GCA_045542755.1 Eubacteriales bacterium | reverse complement strand
ACGTAGTCGGCATGACCCGGGCAGTCAACGTGTGCGTAGTGACGCTTATTGGACTCGTACTCAACGTGAGCGGTAGAAATGGTGATACCTCTTTCTCTTTCTTCCGGAGCCTTATCGATCATATCGTAAGCTTCGTACTGAGCCTTACCGTCCATAGCAAGCACCTTTGTGATTGCAGCAGTAAGAGTTGTTTTACCATGGTCAACGTGGCCGATTGTACCAATGTTAACATGGGGTTTGGTTCTTTCGAATTTAGCTTTTGCCATTGGAAAATTTCCTCCTTAAAGTTGATTAAAAATTATTTATTGTTTATAATGTTAGTCAGCCTTTTTACCGGCAACTATCTTATCCTGGATGGACTTGGGAACTTCTGCGTAGTGGCTGGGTTCCATAACGTAAACGCCACGACCCTGAGTCTTAGAACGGAGGTCGTTAACGTAACCGAACATTTCGGAAAGAGGAACGAAGCTGTCTACACGGCTTACGCCGTTATCAGTTTCCATACCCTGAATCTGGCCTCTTCTGGAGTTGATATCACCGATAACGTCGCCAAGGTATTCCTCGGGAGCGGTAACGGCAACCTTCATGATAGGCTCGGTAAGAGCAGGGTCTGCCTTCTTCATAGCATCCTTGAATGCCATAGAACCGGCAATCTTGAACGCCATTTCAGAAGAGTCGACTTCGTGGTAAGAACCGTCGTTAAGGTAAACCTTTACGTCAACAACGTTGTAACCTGCAACGACACCGTTGAGCATTGCGCCCTTAATACCGGCGTCAACAGCGGGAATGTATTCCTTGGGAATAGCACCGCCGACAACTCTGTTAACGAATTCGTATCCCTTGCCGGGTTCGTTGGGTTCAATAGTGATCTTAACGTGACCGTACTGACCCTTACCACCAGACTGACGAGCGTATTTGCACTCTTGGTCAACAGTCTTACGAATGGTTTCTTTGTAAGCAACCTGGGGTTTACCTACGTTAGCTTCAACCTTGAATTCACGGAGAAGTCTGTCTACGATAATTTCGAGGTGAAGTTCGCCCATACCTGCAATGATGGTCTGACCGGTTTCCTGGTCGGTATAAGCCTTGAATGTGGGGTCTTCCTCTGCAAGCTTCTGAAGAGCGATGCCCATCTTTTCCTGACCAGCCTTGGTCTTGGGTTCGATAGCAACTCTAATAACGGGCTCGGGGAATACCATGGATTCGAGGATTACGGGATCCTTTTCATCACAGAGGGAGTCACCGGTGGTAACGTTCTTAAGACCTACGGCAGCAACGATGTCGCCTGCGCAAATCTCAGTAATGTCCTCACGGTGGTTAGCGTGCATTCTTATGATACGGCCGAGTCTTTCCTTGCTGCGCTTGGAGCTGTTCATAACAGTAGCGCCGGTGCTGAGCTTACCGGAGTAAACACGGAAGAAGCAAAGCTTACCAACGAAGGGGTCGGTAACGATCTTGAATGCGAGAGCGGCGAAGGGTTCGTCATCGGAAGAATGTCTTTCGAGTTCTTCATCGCCGTCTACGGAAGTACCCTTAATAGCGGGTATGTCAAGGGGAGAAGGCATATAGTCGACAACAGCGTCGAGGAGCTTCTGAACACCCTTGTTCTTATAGGATGTGCCGCAGAAAACAGGAACCATCTTGTTAGCAATAGTAGCCTTACGGATACAAGCCTTGATTTCAGCTTCGCTGATTTCTTCGCCTTCGAAGTACTTTTCCATGATGGAATCATCAAATTCGGAAACAGCTTCGATAATAGCGGTGCGGTATTCTTCTGCCTGTTCCTTCATATCTTCAGGAACTTCAGTAACTTCAATGTTGGTTCCCTTGTCGTCAAGGTAGTAGTAAGCCTTCATTTCGATAAGGTCTACAAGACCGCGGAATGTATCTTCAGCACCGATGGGAAGCTGGAGAGGAACGGCATTACACTTAAGTCTGGACTTCATCATGTCAACAACTCTGTAGAAGTTGGCACCCAAGATGTCCATCTTGTTAACGTATACCATACGGGGAACTTTATACTCATCAGCCTGACGCCAAACGGTTTCAGACTGAGGCTCAACGCCACCCTTTGCACAGAGAACGGTGACAGCACCGTCAAGAACTCTGAGGGAACGTTCAACTTCAACGGTGAAGTCAACGTGGCCGGGGGTGTCTATAATGGTGATGCGGTGGTCTTTCCACATAGCGGTGGTAGCTGCGGAGGTAATAGTAATACCTCTCTCCTGCTCCTGTGCCATGTAGTCCATGGTGGCAGCACCTTCATGCGTCTCGCCCAGCTTATGAGTCTTACCGGTATAGAACAGAATACGCTCGGTAGTAGTAGTCTTACCTGCGTCGATATGTGCCATTATACCGATATTTCTGTATTTTTCAAGAGCATACTCTCTGGGCATATCAGTTTCTTCCTTTCAAAAATTGAGTCATGCGGCGGTCTTCAGGCCGCCGAAGACAGGAGAAATGGGAAACTTACCACTTGAAGTGTGCGAAAGCCTTGTTTGCTTCTGCCATCTTGTGGGTGTCTTCCTTCTTTTTAACGGCGCCGCCCTGATTGTTAACAGCGTCGAGAATTTCGTTTGCAAGTCTTTCTTTCATAGTCTTTTCGCTTCTCTTTCTTGCAAACAAAGTGAGCCAACGAAGACCAAGAGCGATTCTTCTGTCGGGTCTAACTTCCATAGGAACCTGATAGTTAGAACCACCTACACGGCGAGCCTTAACTTCAAGTACAGGCATAATGTTTTCCATAGCCTGTTCGTAAACTTCCAGAGGCTCTTTTCCGGTCTTAACCTTTACGATTTCGAATGCATCGTAAACGATCTTCTGAGCAACACCTTTTTTACCATCGTACATGATGCTATTTATGAGCTTGGAAACAAGCTTGCTGTTATAAATAGGATCGGGCAGTACGTCTCTTTTAGCGATATTACCTCTTCTAGGCATTTATCTTCCCTCCTTCATTAGGCTACACGGATTTTTCCGTGCGCAATATGATTTCATAGGTACTCGAAAGTAATTCTTCCGTTAAACGCTTTGAGTAGGATTTTATATATATAAATTCATACGCAAAAACGTATAACGCATATTCTTTTCTAAGCACAGTTTGTCCTTTATAGACGGACGGTCTTACTTCTTGCCTGCCTTGGGTCTCTTAGCGCCATACTTGGATCTTCCCTGAAGTCTGCCGTTAACGCCCTGAGCATCCAAAGTACCTCTTATGATGTGGTAACGTACACCAGGAAGGTCTCTAACACGGCCGCCTCTGATGAGAACGACACTGTGCTCCTGAAGGTTATGACCGATACCGGGGATATAAGCGGTTACTTCGGCAAGATTGGTCAGACGAACTCTTGCAACCTTACGGAGAGCCGAGTTAGGCTTCTTGGGGTTCTGAGTCTTAACAGTCGTACAAACGCCTCTCTTCTGAGGGCAAGACTGAGCAACGGTCTTCTTGGTAAGAGTGTTGATACTCTTCTGAAGAGCAGGTGCTATAGACTTTTCAACAGCAGTCTGTCTACCTTTTCTTACGAGCTGGTTAAAAGTGGGCATAATATTCCTCCTTTCGCAAATTTAGCACCATGATTATATCATAATTATCCGATAATTTCAAGGGTTTTAAAGATTTGAAGGGTGAACTTTTTGTGATACAAATTCAACATTTTGGCGAAGAGGCATTTTTTTACTCTTCAATGCCCATTTTTCCCTATAAATTCCAAAAAAGTGCGTGCCATACTTTAGTGTGCTACACAAATAATAACCCCGTCGCAATATCTTGCGACGGGGTGTTTTTTATGCCATGATTAGACTCAGTCGTCCAAGTTATCGCTAACTTCAACGTTTCTGTATCTTTCAAGACCGGTACTGGCAGGGATGAGCTTACCGATAATAACGTTCTCTTTAAGGCCGATAAGCATATCGGTCTTGCCCTTGATTGCAGCATCGGTAAGGATTCTTGTGGTCTCCTGGAAGGATGCAGCGGACAAGAAGCTTTCGGTTGCAAGAGCAGCCTTGGTAATACCGAGAAGAATGGGGTCGAAGCAGATGGGCTTGTATTCGGTGCCCTCTTCTGCGGCCTGCTTAGCGAGATTTCTGTTGATCTCGTAAACTTCTCCTCTGTCAAGAACGGTACCAACGAGGTGTTCGGTAGAGCCGCTGTCGGTAACTCTTACCTTCTTGAGCATCTGACGGATGATGATTTCAACGTGCTTGTCGTTGATATCAACGCCCTGTCTGTGGTAAACCTTCTGGATTTCCTCAATGATATATTCCTGAACAGCCGCTTCGGACTTAACGCGGAGTATATCCTGGGGATCTGCAGCACCGGAAGTGAGAGCGTCGCCCTTCTTGATAAAGTCGCCTTCTTTTACCTTAAGCTTAGCGCCGTAGGGTACGAGATAGCTCTTTTCTTCGTTGGTTTCCTTATTAAAGATAACTGCGTAACGAGCGTGCTTGATTTCCTGGAAACGGAGTTCGCCGTCGCCTTCGGAAAGAATGGAGAGAACCTTGGGTCTGCGGGCTTCGAAAAGTTCCTGAACTCTGGGAAGACCCTGTGTAATATCTGAACCGGAAGCAACACCACCGGTATGGAAGGTTCTCATGGTAAGCTGTGTACCGGGTTCACCGATGGACTGAGCAGCGATAATACCTACGGCTTCACCAACGTTAACAAGCTCGCCGGTAGCAAGGTTTGCACCGTAACACTTGGAACATACACCGTAACGGCAGGTACAAGCAAGAACGGAACGGAGCTCGGCAGAAGTAATGCCTGCTTTAACGATCTTGGAAACTTCCTTATCGCGGAGGAGGGTATCCTTGGTTGCCAGAACTTCGCCGGTCTTGGGATCAACGATGTCGGAAACGGGATAACGGCCCCACAGACGGGATGCAAAGCTTTCGATCTTTTCATCGCCCTCTGCGATTTCGGAAACAACGATACCTGTGGTAGCGCCGCAATCGTCCTCACGGATAATAACGTCCTGAGAAACGTCAACAAGACGTCTGGTAAGGTAACCGGAGTCGGCGGTACGGAGAGCCGTATCGGCCTGACCTTTACGTGCACCACGGGAAGAAATGAAGTACTCAAGAATGTTAAGGCCTTCACGGAAGTTAGCTCTGATAGGAACGTCAATGGTCTGACCGGTTGCGCTGGCCATAAGTCCACGCATACCGCAAAGCTGACGGATCTGGTCCATAGAACCACGGGCACCGGATACCTGCATCATCTTAACGGGGTTGAGCTCGTCAAGGCTGGTTGCAAGCTTAGCGGTAACTGCCGCGGTGGTATTGTTCCAGAGTTCAACGACCTTGGAATATCTTTCCTCTTCGGAGAGAAGACCTCTTCTGAACTGCTTGTTAAGCACTTCAACCTTCTGGTCAGCCTCGTCGATAAGGTCGTATTTTGCCTGAGGAATGGTCATATCAGCCACGGAGATGGTGATAGCGCCAAGGGTAGAATACTTATAACCCTGAGCCTTGATATTGTCAAGAACCTCTGCGGTTTTGGTAATACCGTTAGCTCTGATACACTTGTTAATAATGTCGCCAAGTACTTTCTTGGTAACAGGCTGAGAAACCTCAAGGTCGAAATAGCTGTCGGGGTCGGTACGGTCAACAAAGCCGAGGTTCTGAGGAACGGGTCTGTTGAATATTATCTGACCAACGGTAGCTTCAATTCTCTTGGTGAGTCTTTCGCCGTTCATTTCGCCGGACACTCTTACGTAAATCTGGTCGTGAATACCGATAACGCCTGCGTCGTAAGCGAGAATTGCCTCGTCAAAGTCCTTGAATATCTTTCTCTCGGCTTCGGGGATCTTCTTAACGATAGTAAGATAGTAGGAGCCGAGGATCATATCCTGGGTAGGAACGGTAACGGGCTTACCGTCCTGAGGACGAAGAAGGTTTGCTGCGGAAAGCATCAGGAAACGTGCTTCTGCCTGTGCTTCTGCGGAAAGGGGTACGTGAACTGCCATCTGGTCACCGTCGAAGTCGGCGTTAAACGCGGTACAAACAAGGGGGTGCAGACGGAGAGCTCTACCCTCAACCAGAACGGGCTCGAAAGCCTGAATACCCAGACGGTGAAGTGTGGGAGCACGGTTAAGAAGTACGGGGTATTCCTTAATAACGGTTTCAAGAGCGTCCCAAACGGGGCCTTCGCCTCTGTCAACCATCTTCTTAGCGGATTTGATGTTCTGTACGATACCCTTTTCGGTGAGCTGCTTCATAACGAAAGGCTTGAAGAGCTCGATAGCCATTTCCTTGGGAAGACCGCACTGATAGATCTTCAGCTCGGGTCCTACAACGATAACGGAACGGCCGGAATAGTCAACACGCTTACCGAGAAGGTTCTGACGGAAACGACCCTGCTTACCCTTGAGTACCTCGGAGAGGGACTTGAGGGCTCTGTTAGAGGGACCGTTTACGGGCTTACCGCGGCGGCCGTTGTCTATGAGGGCGTCAACCGCTTCCTGAAGCATTCTCTTTTCGTTTCTGATAATGATAGCGGGAGCGCGGAGCTCAAGAAGCTTCTTAAGACGGTTGTTTCTGTTTATAACTCTTCTGTAAAGGTCGTTAAGGTCGGAGGTAGCAAATCTACCGCCGTCCAACTGTACCATAGGACGGATATCCGGGGGAATTACAGGGATAACGTCAAGAACCATCCATTCGGGACGGTTGCCGGAGACTCTGAAGGATTCAACAACTTCCAATCTCTTGATGAGCTTAGCTCTCTTCTGACCGGTAGCGTCAACGAGTTCCTTCTTGAGTTCTTCGGAAAGAGCCTCTACGTCAACTTCAGCAAGGAGCTTCTTAATGGATTCAGCACCCATACCTGCCTGGAAGGAATCGCCGTAAAGTTCTCTCTTTTCGTTATATTCGGTTTCGGTAAGAATCTGCTTCTGCTTAAGGTCGGTATCACCTGCATCGGTAACTATATAGCAACCGAAGTAAAGAACGGACTCAAGCTGACGGGGAGGGATATCCAGAATCTGACCCATACGGGAAGGAATACCCTTGAAGTACCAGATATGGGAAACGGGAGCTGCAAGCTCGATATGACCCATTCTTTCTCTTCTTACCTTGGCCTTGGTTATTTCAACGCCGCAGCGTTCACAAACCTTGCCCTTATGTCTGTATCTCTTATACTTTCCGCAGTGGCACTCCCAGTCCTTCATAGGTCCAAAGATCTTTTCGCAGAAAAGACCTTCTCTTTCGGGCTTGAGAGTTCTGTAGTTTATAGTTTCGGGCTTCTTAACCTCACCGTGAGACCAGGAAAGGATCTTCTCGGGGGAAGCAAGGCCGATCTGGATAGATTCAAATACGTTGAATTCCTTCTGAGGAGCAATTTCAACAACTTCTTCTGCCGCTTCATCAACGACAGTGTTCATGATTTCTTCTGTATTCATTAGCGTCCTCCTCTATTAATAATCCATTATATCGTCGGATTTGGTTTCTTCAAATTCGTCTTCAAAGAAGATGTCGGTATCTTCCATAACGAATTCCTCGTCCTCGCCGAAGCCGTCGAGGTCGCCCTCTGCAAAGCCGTCGCCCTCACTGATGATGGAGGTTACGTCTTCGTTCTCGGGCTCGAATACTTCCTCTTCTTCCTCAAGGGAGGTGGAAATATCGATTTCCTTATTGTCCTTAGCGAGAACCTTTACGTCAAGGCTGAGCGCCTGAAGTTCTTTTACAAGAACCTTAAAGGATTCGGGGATTCTGGGCTTGGGAACGTTCTTGCCCTTTACAATGGACTCGAAGGTTCTTACACGGCCGACAACGTCGTCACTCTTAACGGTGAGCATTTCCTGAAGGGTATAAGCAGCACCGTATGCCTCGAGAGCCCAAACTTCCATTTCTCCGAAACGCTGGCCGCCGAACTGAGCTTTACCGCCCAGAGGCTGCTGTGTAACGAGGGAGTAAGGACCGGTGGAACGTGCGTGAATCTTATCGTCAACAAGGTGGTTGAGCTTGAGATAATACATGTAACCAACGGTAACTCTGCCGTCGAAGGGAAGACCGGTTCTACCGTCGTAAAGAACGGTCTTACCGTCTTTATCGTAGCCTGCAAGTTCAAGACACTTGGTAATGTCAGACTCTTTAAAGCCGTCGAATGCGGGAGTCATAACCTTCCAACCGAGAGCCTTTGCAGCGTAACCGAGATGTACCTCGAGCACCTGACCGATGTTCATACGGGAAGGAACGCCCAGAGGATTAAGAACGATATCAAGGGGTGTGCCATCGGGCAGATAAGGCATATCTTCCTGGGGAAGTATACGGGATACGACACCCTTGTTACCGTGACGGCCCGCCATCTTGTCACCAACGGAGATCTTTCTCTTCTGCGCAATGTATACGCGTACTATCATATTGGTAGAGGGAGAAAGCTCGTTGGAGTTTTCACGGGTGAATACCTTTACGTCAACGACAATACCGGATTCACCGTGGGGAACCTTAAGGGAGGTATCTCTTACTTCTCTGGACTTTTCGCCGAAGATGGCGCGGAGAAGTCTTTCTTCACTGGTCTGCTCGGTGTCGCCCTTGGGAGAAACGCGGCCTACCAGATAGTCACCTGCACGAACCTCGGCACCGATTCTGATGATACCGTTTTCGTCAAGGTCTGCAAGAAGGTCCTTGCTTACGCCGGGAATATCAGCAGTGATTTCTTCAGGCCCAAGCTTGGTTTCCTTTGCATCGATTTCGTATTCTTCAATATGGATAGAGGTGAAGGTATCTTCTTTAACGAGCTTTTCATTAAGAAGAACCGCGTCCTCGTAGTTGTAACCTTCCCAGGTCATGAAGCCGATAAGAACGTTACGGCCAAGGGAGAGTTCGCCGTGGTCGGTGGAAGGACCGTCAGCAATTACCTGACCTGCGTGGATACGGTCGCCCTTGTTAACGAGGGTCTTCTGGTTGAAACAGGTACCCTGGTTGGAGCGAAGGAACTTGGTAATCTTGTAAACGTCCTCTTCACCGCTGTCGGTCTTAACTATAACCTCGGTGCCGTCCATAGACGTAACAACACCGTCTCTCTTTGCAACTACGCATACGCCTGCGTCAATAGCTGCTCTGTATTCCATACCGGTACCGACGATAGGAGCCTCGGTTCTGATAAGGGGAACTGCCTGACGCTGCATGTTCGCACCCATGAGGGCACGGGACGCGTCGTCGTTTGCAAGGAAGGGGATGAGTGCGGTAGCAACGGAGATTACCATACGGGGAGAGACGTCGATATAGTCGATTCTCTCGCGTTCTATTTCAATTATAGCCTCACGGAAACGGGCTGCAACTCTCTTTCTTGCAAAGCAACCGTTTTCGTCAATGGGCTCGTTAGCCTGCGCAACGTAGTAGTTGTCCTCTACGTCGGCGGTCATATATTCGATTTCGTCAAGGATCTTACCGGTTTCCTTATCTACCTTACGGTAGGGAGCTTCGATAAATCCGTATTCGTTGATTCTTGCAAAACCTGCAAGGTAGGAAATAAGACCGATGTTAGGACCTTCAGGAGTTTCAACGGGACACATACGGCCATAGTGGGTGTAGTGTACGTCACGAACGTCGAAGCCTGCTCTGTCACGGGTAAGACCGCCGGGACCGAGGGCTGAAAGTCTTCTCTTGTGGGTAAGGCCTGCAAGGGGGTTGGGCTGGTCCATAAACTGAGAAAGGGGTGAAGAACCAAAGAACTCTCTGATTGCAGCGCTTACGGGTCTGGTATTGAGAAGAGCCTGAGGAGTTACAACCTCAAGGTTCTGCATATTCATACGTTCTTTAATGGAACGTTCCATTCTGGAGAAGCCGATACGCATCTGGTTCTGAAGGAGTTCGCCTACGGAACGGATACGTCTGTTACCCAGGTGGTCGATGTCGTCGGTGGTGCCGAGGCCACTGTAAAGACCGAAGAGGTAGTTGATGGAAGCGAAGAGGTCTTCGTTCTGAATGGTCATAGGAATGAGCTCGTGGAGACGTTCCTTGGTCATTTCAAGAACTGCCTTTTCGTCGCCGTTTGCCTTTTCAAGAATTTCGCAAAGAACGGAGAACTTAACCCATTCGTTTACGCCTGCTTCTTTTACGTTGAAGGAAACGAAGTTCTGCATATCTACCATACCGTTGGAGAATACGCGGATTTCCTGCTCTTCAACGTTAAGATATACTTCTCTTACGCCTGCGTCCTCGAATTTTCTTGCAAGGGCATAGTCTACTATCTGGCCGATCTCACCCAGAACTTCACCCGAAAGGGGATCAGCAACGGGGCGGGAAAGCTTCTTATTTACTATACGGCCGGAAAGGGCAAGCTTCTTATTATATTTATAGCGGCCTACACGGGTAAGGTCGTAGGTACGTTCGTTAAAGAAGAGGTTGTCTATATGGGAGATAGCGCTTTCAACGGTAGCGGGCTCTCCGGGACGGAGCTTCTTATAAAGGTCTACAAGAGCAGAGGAACGGTTGGTTGCGTTATCCTTTTCGAGGGTAGCAAGAACCTGTGCGGAAGCGCCGAAGGTTTCCTTTATCTGTTCGTCGGTTTCAATACCGAAAGCACGAACCAGGGTGGTTACGGGGAACTTCTTTCCCTTGTCCACACGAACGTAAACAACGTCGGATGCGTCGCTCTCAAATTCTACCCAGGGACCTCTGTTGGGCATTACGGTACCGGCGAAAAGCTTGTTACCGCCCTTATCTCTGTCGTAGAAGAAGTAGATACCGGGGGATCTTACCAACTGAGAAACAACGACACGTTCAGCACCGTTTATAATAAAGGTACCGGTGTCGGTCATCAGGGGGAAATCGCCGAAGAATATATTCTGTTCCTGGATCTGATTGGTTGTGTTGTTGGTCAGACGGCAGGTAACTCTGAGGGGTGCGGAATAGGTGGCATCTCTTTCCTTACACTCTTCGATGGAGTATTTGGGCTTTTTGTCGATAGTGAAATCGACGTAGTCAAGGGTAATGGTTCCGGTATGATCGGTCACGTTGGAAGAATCCACCAGAACGGCCTTCATGCCCTCTTCAAGAAACCACTTGTAGGAGTCGAGCTGGATATTTATCATATTGGGGATATCCAGAATGTCACGCTTTCTCGCGCAGTTGACTCTCTCGCTGTCGCCCAGCTTTTCAAAGCGGCCGCCGATAAGAGAGGGATCGACTTTTACCATCATGCTATGCATCTCCGTTTCTTTTTTTATTTTAAGGTGTTTTGTAACATTGTCGGTAATTTTGCCTCAAAGGCATTGATTTTTGGTTTGAAGTGTGTTATAATATCGTATCAACCAAAACGACGTTAAAATGGATCTGAAAAATCCTCTCTCACATTCAAAAAAGCCTTGAACCATTCAACTTTTTTCAATGCGATAGGTTTTTCGGAGCCAAAATCGGTGCAGTTTAAGAGTATACCATAATAAATATAAAAAGTCAAGCGTCACGCAAAAAATATTTTTCACAAAAATCATTTTCAGCGTTTTGCACATTTTACGGCTTTTAATTCGCCCTGATTTTGGTAATTTTAACGATAGCGTTTTTTACAAAAATTTGTCTCTAAAATAGTTCATTAAAATTTCATTTTCGAAAGGACGATCCCTATGAAAAGAGCGTTAATAAGCGTTTCCGATAAGACCGGAATCGTGGAATTTGCACGCGCGCTGGAAGCTTGCGGATATGAAATCATATCCACGGGAGGAACGGCCAAGACCCTTATCGACAATGGCATAAAAGCTATTGAGGTCAGCGACATCACAGGATTCCCCGAGTGTCTTGACGGTAGAGTAAAGACTCTTCACCCCGCAATTCACGCAGGCGTACTTGCTATGAGAAGCAAGCCCGAACATATGCAGCAGCTTAAGGAGCTTGGCATTGATACCATTGATATCGTTGCCATCAACCTCTACCCCTTCAAGGCTACCATTATGAAGGAAGGCTGCGACTTTGAAACCGCCATCGAAAACATAGACATCGGCGGCCCCACCATGCTCCGCGCAGCAGCAAAGAATCACCCCGACGTTGCAGTTATTGTTGACCCTGCCGACTACGCAAGAGTTGCAGAGGAAGCAAAAACGGAAATAACCCTTCAGACCAAGAAGGAACTCGCTCTTAAGGTATTTGAACATACCGCAGCATACGACGCTCTTATTGCCGACTATCTGAGAAAGCAGCTTGGCAAATCTCCCCTGCCCGAATCCCTCACCCTCACCTTTGAAAAGGTTCAGGGCATGAGATACGGTGAAAATCCCCATCAGCAGGCCGCATTCTACAGAGACGTTGCTCACAGATACGGATCTCTTGCAGATGCAGAGCAGCTTAACGGTAAGGAACTGTCCTTCAATAACATAAACGACACCAACGGCGCTCTCGAGCTCCTTAAGGAATTCGACCAGCCCACCGTAGTTGCCTGCAAGCACGGTAACCCCTGCGGCGTAGGCTCCGCAGATACTATCGAAGAGGCTTGGGATAAGGCCTTTGCCGCAGACAAGGTTTCCATCTTCGGCGGCATCGTTACCGCAAACAGAACCGTTACCAAGGCTATGGCCGAAAAGATGGTTAAAATATTCCTCGAAGTAGTTGTTGCTCCCGCTTACGAAGAAGAGGCACTTGAACTCTTCAAGCAAAAGCCCAACGTTCGTATCCTCGCCCTTCCCGACATTACCAAGAGAGCTCCCGAAGACACTCTTGATATAAAGAAGGTAAACGGCGGTCTTATCGTTCAGACTATCGACGCAAAGCTTCTTCCCGAGGATCAGGAGCTGAAGGTTGTTACCGACAGAGCTCCCACCGAAAAGGAAATGGAAGACCTTCTCTTCGCTTGGAAGGTATGTAAGTTCGTTAAGTCCAACGGTATCGCCCTTGCAAAGGACCTTTCTACCGTGGGTATCGGCCCCGGCCAGGTAAACCGCGTATGGGCAACCCAGCAGTCTGTTGAACACGCAAAAGAGCTTATTGCAGAAGATGCTACCGTAGGCGCAGTTCTTGCATCCGACGCATTCTTCCCCTTCGACGACTGTGTTGAAGCCGCACACAAGGCAGGCATCACCGCAATCATCCAGCCCGGTGGATCCATCAGAGACGAGGATTCCATTAAGAAGTGTAACGAATACGGTATTGCAATGGTATTTACCGGCATGCGTCACTTTAAGCACTAAGTTTTCAATATACCTATTATATACATAACATTTGGAGGTAAATTTATCATGGCAGAAAAACAGCAAAAAGAACTTAAACCCGGTGAGCCTTTAAAACAGAGCACCGTTACCGTTCTTTCCGTATCCCTCGGCCTTTGTGCATTCTTTCTCTTTATAGGTCTTGTATGGGTTCCCGCAAGTGCAGGTCTCTTCTGCACCCTTGGCGCTATTATCGGCGTTTTCGGTATCGTTTGTACCCTTCCCAACCTTATCGGTTTCTTCAGAGGTAAGAAGATCGAAAGACTTATCAGACAGGGCAAATACAATCCCCCCAAGAAAAAGGACTTCAATCCTAATCATCGCTGGGGTGACTAAAGAAAAATCCGATGGATTTTTCTTTGGGAGTTTGCGCTTTTAGTTCCTAAAACCGCAAACGTCCCCGCTGTATAAAATATTGTACAGCCTTGCTAACTAATACGCAATGACCTCTGCAGCAACAGACGGTCGCGGGTAACCGTAGCAATACGGGAGTCTGAGGAAAGTCCGAGCGCCAACGAACAAGGATAACGGATAACGTCCGCCGAAGGCAACTTCAGGGAAAGTGCAACAGAAAATAACGGCCCCTCGGGGCAAAGGTGAAAAGGTCGGGTAAGAGCCGACCGGGGGATGCGTAAGTATTCCCGTCAGTGTAAACCCTATCCGGCGCAATGCGAAAGGGTCGGGAGTCAAATCCCAATGTGTTCGTCATATACCCGAAAGCAGCTACTGCCCGTCCTGCGGGCGATGAGGCAGTCGGTAACGGCTGTTCGAGATAGATGATCGTCACCCGCTTTTGCGGGTACAGAACTCGGCTTACGGTGCTGCAGATATTTACAAACAAAAAAATCCGCGGAATGCTTGTCATTCTGCGGATTTTGTGTTATAATATAACTAATGGAAACTCTACTTACGGTTGATATTCCGAAACTCAACCTACGGTACGTGGACTTGAGTGGCAAAAAGGTATATAATTATACCGAAAGGAGGCCCCGTTATGGATCAGATAAAAATTGGCAGATTCATTGCCGAGCAAAGAAAAAAGAATAACTTGACCCAAATGCAGTTGGCAGAGATGCTCAACGTTACCGACAGAGCCGTATCAAAATGGGAGAACGGAAAATCAATGCCCGACTCCTCAATAATACTCCCCCTCTGCAACGTTCTCAAAATCACCGTCAACGATTTGTTTAACGGGGAAATAATAACTATGGAAAATTACAACGAAAAGTCCGAAAAGTTAATTCTCGAGCTTGCAAAACAAAAACAAGATTCCGATAAAAAAATGCTGGAGCTTGAAATACTCATAGGGGTATTCTCTGTAATAATCCTCGTTGGATTTACCTTTGTTGCTTCATTTTTCAATATGGCAGATTGGATGAGGATAGCTTTTATTGCCGCAGGCGTTATTATAGGCATGATAGGAATATTCTTCGCCCTCAGAATAGAGCAAGTGGCAGGCTACTACGTTTGTGCAAAGTGTAAGCACAGATACGTGCCCTCCTATAGCAGCGTTGTGTGGGCTATGCACATGGGCAGAACCAGATACATGAAATGCCCCGAATGTGGCAAGTGGTCCTGGCAGAAGAAAGTACTCACAAAAGAATAAACCGAATATTAGCAAAACACCGCCGCCCTTTTGGGCGGCGGCTATTTTTATAATCTGTTTCCAAATACTTTTCCGCAAAGGCTTGAGGTTACGACAAAGGCTTCAAGGTTGGTTCTTCCTGGTTTGCGTAAACGAACATATGAGGGAGAGGACTCAATTCCCGATAGGGTGTTGAGATCCTTTCTCACATCTTTGGTTTCAAGATGAACCATATTCATAAAGCCCTCTTTGGTGGTAAATGTAAGGTATCCGTCAATGTAGAGTATATCGCCAACAATACTTCTGCCTTCTTCTGCCATATAAAAATCAACAGGTTCGGCTACGGATATTTCACTCTTTTCTTCCGCCTTAATAAGGTCGGACAGGTCTATAACGGCAATACCCTTGCCCTTTGCGGCTATATAAAGGAGTCCGCCGCGAAGAAGAGGCTGTGAAGGAAGGTCAAAGCAAAGACCTTCTACCTTTTTACCGCCGAGGATCTCGCCATTTTCGGCAGAAAGGAGATAAACGGTATCTCCCGAAGCAAGAATGAATCTGTTATTTATAATAGGAAGGGAACGGGCACCTCTGCGGGAAGAAACGACTTCCTTATTCTCCCAAACCTTTTCCCCTGTCTTTCTGCAAAGGGCGAAAATGCCATTTTCGTTGCCCGAAAGGAGAAGCTTTTCCACAACGTCGGGGCATTTCAAGTGACCGCCCTCAAATTCGGAATTTTCCCAAAGGATAGACTCCTTATTTATATCAATGGCAAAAATCTTTCCGTTAACGGTAACGTATGCCACTCCAAGACGGGAAGTCAGAGCAGTACGGGTATATCTTCCCTCAAAGGTAAGACGGGTCTGATTGATTATTCCTCCGTCTTCCTTATTTATATAATATACCCTGCCCTCGCAGTCGATGGCCAGTATCTTGTCTTCGCCTATCCCAAGGTCGCAGTTAATTGAGTTCTCTGTGGGGCATTTCCATACTATACCGCCGCGGCCGTCAAGCTTATACACGCCGCAGGTCTTGGGAAAGCCGTCGTTTGCCGTGGGGATATAGACGTAGTCGCCGTCAACAAGGGGTCTGCCCTCGGTGCCTCGGCTTTCAAGAACGGTTTTCCAGTTCATTTTATAAACTACTTCTCTCTTATCCGTAAAATAGAAAAGAGAAGAAGAAACTCTTTCCTTTTTATCAAAGGTAACCTCTCTTACGCATCCGTAGGAAGAGGTGTTCATATACAGAGCGTTGTCGCACGCAACGGCATAATCGCCGCCCTCTTTAGAGTAAACGCAGGCAAGAGCTTTTGCAACTTCTTTAAGCTCCACGTTAAGGAAAATCTTCTTTTCGGGAGCTGTTTCCAGATCTGCCTTTACAATATCGCATACGGTCTGGGTCTTATCATTGGGCATAATTATGTAGTGTACGCCGCCCAAGTCCTTGAAAATGGGATTTTCAGTGGGAGTTATAACCTGGCAACCTATATCTCCCTCAATGGTCTTTTGGGAGAACACAAAATCCGGCTCTTTTGCCTTTACAAGGGCCTTAAGCCACTCCAGCCAATCCCCTTTTTCGCAAGGGCATATATCTGCATCCGAAAGATAGAAAAAGGATGTGGCCTTCTCTACCTTTTCGGGTATTCTCAATAATTTTTCGGTGGTATCCATTTTACTGTACCTCTCTGTAATATTTACAAGATACAGTATACCACATTCCTTAAAAAAAGTCAACCGCAGACATATATCTCTTGGCCTAATCATAATATTTTTATAGAAAGCAAATATTATCCATCGGAAAGGATAGGTCTTGAAGTATGAATTATAAAAACGACTTTCTCAACTATACCGAATGTCTTTACTCCGAAAAAAGAGAAGCCTTTGCGGAGGGGGATACGGTACTTCCCGACTACTGCCCACCCATAATGAGAATAGTAGGCACCGAAGCCGTGGCAACCCTTAAAAGCGCCGCCGTATACGGCAAAAAGCTGGTCTCCGAGGGCAACGTGGAGTTCAGAGTCATCTATCAGGCGGAAAACGGAAGCATCAACAGCGTTTTTGCAAAGGTGCCCTTCTCCGACTCGGCAGATATTCAGGCCGATGGGGTGGACGAAAACTGCTTTACCGACGTGGTGGCCTCTGCCGATTATTTTGACTGCAGAGCCTTAAGCCCCCAAAAAATACACCTCAAAGCAGGTGTATATCTCACCCAAAAGATACTTGCTTTGGGCCAGACCCCCGTTCTCTCGGCTACTGAAGAGGACTCGGACGTAGAAATCAAGTCTGTGGAAACATCCGTAAGCTCCATATCCTGCTTTGGAAAGAAAAATCTCCGTCTTTCCGACGAGCTTCCCTTGCAGGAGGGCTACGACAGACTTCTCCGCTACGATATAGGCATTGTGAAGGGCGAAAGTAAAAAAATGGCCAGAAAGCTTATCGCAAAGGCCGAAATGACCCTGAAAACAGTCCTTTGGTCCGACTCCAAAAAGACGGCGGAGGCCTTTGAACAGAAGATACCCGTTTCCCAGATAATCGAGCTTGCCGATATGTCGGAGGACACCGAGACCTTTATCTCATTCCGTCCTGCGGATACCAGAGTGGAAGTGATAGATTCGGGGGAAAGCAAGACCCTATCCTACGATATTGAGCTGACAATATCCGTACAGGGCTACAAAACCGAGAAAAAGCGACTCATATGCGACGTCTTTTCCCCAAAAAAGGAATTGACGGCAGATATGAAGGAAATTCTTTGCGACACCGCCATTTACAAAAACGACAGACTGACCTTTGTGGAAAAGCTTGATATTCCCGAGGGAGGCAAGGTCTGTGACCTCTCTGTTAAGCCCCGTTCTGCGGGAATCTACGCCTCTGACGACGGCACGGTTACCCTTAACGGCTTTTTCGGTTGCTGTCTTACGGCCCTTGACAGTCAGGGAGAATTGGTATTTTCCAACAAAGCTGTACCCTTCTCCGTAAAATCCGAGAAAAAAGAAAACGCGCCCCTCCTTGAAAGAGCTTGGGGAGACGCGGAGCTGGCGGTGGAAAATCTGGCCTACGTCACCGACGGTGGTAGTCTTGAATTCCGCGCCGACTGCAGAATAAGCGGAAGTATTTTCGTTTCCGAAAAGAAGACCTGCGCCTCTGCCATAACTAAAGGCGAGGATAAAAAGGCTGATAACGGCTATTCACTTCTCCTCTGCTACGCCCAAAAGGGTGACTGTCTGTGGGATATAGCGAAAAAGTACTCCGTTCCACTTAAAAGAATGGTGGCTGATAACGGCCTGAAAAACGCCGAAGGAGAGATAGATTCATACGTATTAAAGGAAGATACCATGCTTATTATCTAATATTTTACAATAAGTTCATAAAGAAAAACTAAAAAACCCTTGACAGGGTTCAGTGTTTATGATATAATTCAATGGTTCCAAAGACAATAGGTGCTTCGGCGTAAAAAGGTTTTCCTTTGCCTATCGAGGAAGAGTTGAATAATATCTCTGCCTTATTACGCTCTTTTGTCTTGAACAAAAGAGCTTTTGTTTTTGTAACACCTCATACCGTGAAAAGCACGGTAGCCAAATAATTCTGGAGGTGAAATTATGCCCAGTGAGAAAATACTGACCGCTAAGAAAGCTGTCGTAAGTGAGCTTGCAGAACGTCTTAAGGGTACTTCCGCCGGTGTTCTCGTTAGCTTCGAAGGTCTTACCGTTGAAGCTGATACCGAACTCAGACGCGAACTCCGTAAGAACAACGTTAACTACGCTGTAGTTAAGAACACTCTCGTTAAGCTTGCACTTAAGGAAGCTGGTCTCGAAGCGATCGACTATGTTCTGAACGGCACTACCGCACTCGCAGTCGCAGAAGGCGAATCTGTTGCACCCGCAAAGGTTCTCTGCGAGTTCGCCAAGAAAAATGAAGCCCTTAAGATTAAGGCTGGCTTTATCGATGGCGAAATTCTCGACGTTGCTGGAGTTGAAGCTCTCTCGAAGATTCCTTCCAAGGAAATCCTTCTCTCCCAGGTTCTTTACGGATTCAATTCTCCTATTACCAAGCTTGCTTACTGCATCCAGGCAATAGTAGATTCCAAGAACGAAGGCGAAGCTGCTCCCGCAGAAGAAGCTCAGGCAGAAGCCTAAGCACAACACTTTTATTATTTAACCTAATGGAGGAAATTTATCATGGCAAGTGAAAAGATTCTTAACCTTATTGAAGAAGTTAAAGGTTTAACCGTACTTGAACTCTCCGAGCTCGTAAAGGCTCTCGAAGAAGAATTCGGCGTATCCGCAGCTGCTCCCGTAGCAGTAGGCGTTGCTGCTGCTCCCGCTGCTGCAGCTGAAGCTGAACAGACTGAATTCACCGTAGTTCTTAAGTCTGCTGGCGCTAACAAGCTCCAGGTTGTTAAGGCTGTTAAGGACGCTTGCGGCCTCGGCCTCAAGGAATCCAAGGAAATCGTTGACGGCGCTCCCGCTAACCTCAAGGAAAACGTTTCCAAGGACGAAGCTGAAGCTCTTAAGGCTAAGCTCGAAGAAGCTGGCGCTGAAATCGAAATCAAGTAATTTTCACCGAGAATTATTGAGATTTTACGGGCGTTTCCCATATGGGAAACGCCCTTTGGCTTTTTACACACAAAAACAGTCTAAGCCCCTTGCATTCCGAGAAATGATATGTTATAATAAAAATAAAGGAAATAGAATAATTTGCCGTAAAACAGCAAATGGGGAGGAAATTATGGGGCGTAAACTTTTCTGTCAGATATCACCGTTAACATATTGGATATCAAGAAAAAGATGTATTCTTCAGCGAAAAATAAAAGATACCTTTTCAAAAATAAGTATTGCTAAAACCAAAACCGTAGACAAACTCCCCATACTTGTTTATAAACATAACTCCCTTATCCGCCGCCGTCTTGGAAACGTTGATATGGCGTTGCAGGACAACAAAGCTGTAAATTTATCCTTGGCTGCGCCGAAAGTAAGCGGAATACTTATAAAACCGGGACAAACGTTTTCCTTCTGGACCCTTGTGGGGAACTGCAACGAAAAGCACGGATTTAAAGAAGGGCTTGTTATTGCTATGGGAAAAACGGGAAAGGGCGTGGGCGGAGGTCTGTGCCAATTTACCAATCTTATTCATTGGATGATCCTTCACTCCGACCTTGAAATCACCGAACATCACCACCACGACGGGTTAGATATGTTTCCCGATTTTAACAGACAAATTCCCTTTGGAACGGGAACCTCGGTCTATTACAATTATGTTGACTACCGATTCATAAACAATACCGACCGTACATATCAGTTAATAATCTATACAACCGACGAATACCTTTGCGGTGAATTGAGAGCAGATAAACCCCAAGAACACACCTATCATATATCAGCGAAAAACGAATATTTTTCCAGAGAAAACGGAGTGGTTTACCGTAACGGAGATATTATCCGAAAGAAAGTAGACAAGCGTACGGGAGATACTCTATCAGAAACACTCTTAAAAACAAACCACGCAAAGGTGTGCTACGACACGTCGCACTTGACGGTAATTGAAAAGTAATTAAGCTTAAAATGCGGTAACCGATTTTACGGTTACCGCATTTTTTATTCGCTAGTTTTAAATAATCATTCCAATCCAAGCATCTGTCTGAGCATCTCCACGTCGTTTTCCTTATCAAACCATAAATAGCTTGAATACATATTCTGATAAGGAATAACTTCGATATCCGAAGAAGGAAGGTTATAGGATGAAAGTATAATTTTCATTTCCTCCGCTGAAAATGACGGAAGAGCCGTAAGCTCAATGATATTCTTGGTTCTATTTTCTCCGTCGGTAACGGAAAACCTATAATTACCTTCGGCAAAAGAGCTGACCCATACCTGAAGGCCTCTGTCTGTAGAAAGATTAAAAACTTCGTGGACCTCTTCTTGTAATTGTTCTAACCTTTCTTTCAGGTGGGCTAACTCCGAAGACGCGTCTAAAGCGTCTTCATCACTTCCTATTACCACACGGTAAAGGTATGATTTTTGCATTTTGAAAATGCCATACACGGCATCGCTGTCTATTTCGATTCCGGCCATGTAAACATCACCGTTCTTCTGCTCGAAAAGGTAATAGCAACGGTTCGTGTCGGGACTTTCCACGCAGTAAGCGTTAAGGTTGTTATTTTTCAGCTCTGCCGCTATACCTTTTATATCCCAGCTTTCATCTATCCTGTCTATGAATCCGCTTTGGATAATATCTATCTTTTGCAATTTTCCCAAGCTTTTCGCATAAGTATAGCCGAACAATCCGTCTTCCTGAATATAGGCATCACCGTCATAAAATAAAAACGTGGGAAACGGGAGCGTCGCGGAAATAGCAGCGGGTACATATACCTCTTCTGCCGGACAGTAGCCATCAATGATCTTATAGACAAGAGGGGTTTTTAATTCCCCGTCTACGGCAAAGTCGATATAAGCGGTATATTTTGTTTCCTTATCTCCGTCTAAATAAAACTCCTTCTCTATTCTGTATTCTCCTTCGGGAATAGAAAAACAGGTAAGCTTATACGTTTCGGTAAAGCTGAAGTCGGGCATTACCATCAAAAGCTCCAGAGTCCACACGAAGGGCACCTCCGGTTCAACGACCGCTCCGTCCTTATATAGAGTAAACTCTCTGCCAAAACAAAGATGTTGGGAAGAGTTGTTCGTCCACTTAACCTCTATATACGGATCTAAGCCCTTCGTACTGCCTGAAAGAAAATCAAACTCTATCAAATCACAATCTGTGCCGGATAGAATGTTATAAATCCCGTTTTCGCCTACTATCCCGGAAGTGTCGGGATCATCCTTATCCTTCGGGTCTGTCAAAAAGCATACCGCTACCCCAACGCCTACCAATAAGGCAACAATAATTATCCAAAAGGCCGGCTTTTTGTAATTCAGTACTGATTTTATTCTGTCCTTCACCGCAACCTCCCCGAAAGCAAGAGGACAGGCGGCTATGGAGAATCTCTTCACGCTGCAGGCCACGAGGGCGCGGGAATAGCCTTTTTTATCCTCGCAGTCCATACTCTTTATGACCTTTTCGTCGCAGGCCTGCTCTATATCCCTGCAAAGCAGAATATAGGCCAGCCACATAACGGGATTAAACCAGTAGACGGCAAGCAAAACGAATCCTAAGGGTTTCCACCAGTGGTCTTTTCTTTTAAGATGTGCCTTTTCATGTGCAATTACATATGCGGCCTGCTCGTCGGATACGTAGGTAGGGAGATAGATTTTCGGTTTTATCAGCCCCAAAATAAAGGGAGAGTCTATATTGTCGCAATAATATACCTTATCTTCCTTATTTAACGAAGGACGAACCTTTAAAGCGAGCCGTACATAAGAAACCACACCGTATACAGCAAGGCACACCATACCGATTATCCATATTTTTGATACTATATCAAGGGTATTTACAAAATTATCTGCAGGTCGGGTCACGCCTTCATAATAATGGCTTCCAATATATTCGTTTATGTTGCTGTTTAGTACTCCAATCCCCGTGTTAACGGTAAAAGGGCGTCCGACTGATTCGGGATTGGGCGTAATCGTTTGTGTGCTTGGAATAAGGCTTAAAATACTCTTAAAAGAAAAAGGTAATACCAATCTCAGCCCTACGACTCCCCAAAGGACACAGTTTATCCACTTGGGAGCCTTTCTGAACAAAAATCTGAAGGCAATAACCGCCAGAACTATCCAACAGGCGGTAACGCTCATATTAAAAAGCTTTAAAAAGATACCTGCCATAGCCTATTCCTCCCCGAATGAATCAATCATTCTTCTAATTTCTTCCACCTCTTTGGGAGAGAGAGCTTTTCGGGAAGCAAATGCCGCAATAAATGCGGGCAGAGAGCCATCAAAGGTCTGCTCAACGAAATTCTCGCTCTGTATGGCGTAAAATTCATCTCTTGATACAAGGGCGGTAACGATACTTGATTCTGTTTTAAAAAGACCCCTGTCGCAGAGTTTCTTTAACACGGTGTAGGTGGTGGTTCGTTTCCATTTAAGCTCTTCTTCGCAAATACGAACAAGATCCTTTGTGGTCATGGGCTGATTTGCCCAAACTATATCAGCGAAATGCGCTTCTACCATACCTAATCTGAAATCTTCCATAGTCGTGTGTCCTTTCTTTTTGTCTATCGTCTATAGACTACACCTATAGTCTATCACCTATAGACAGTTTTGTCAAGCCCCTGTTCCAAGAGTTCAAAATTCTGCCAAAAACAAAGAAGATGCTTCAATGAAAGCACCTTCTTTATACTAATCGTCTTTTACGTTAAAATCTCAACGAATGAGCTAAGCATATAGCTAAAGCAAGGCCGTCGGCGGCATCGTCGGGCTTGGGAATCTCCTTAAGGTTCAGGAGCATCTTTACCATTTGCATTACCTGCATTTTTTCTGCTCGTCCGTAACCCACCACCGCCTGCTTTACCTGCAAGGGGGTAAACTCGTAAATAGGAATCTCCGCTTTGTGTCCTGCAAGAAGGATAACTCCTCTGCCCTGAGCAACGGATATGGCCGTCTTTTGGTTGTTGTTAAAAAACAACTCTTCCACCGCCATGGCTTCCACCTTATAATACTTTATGAGCCTTGTAAGCTCGTCGTATATTTGGGCAAGTCTGTCCTCAAGGGGAGTTTTAGCGGGGGTAAGAATGGCTCCGTATGTAGAATCTATAAACTTATTATTTTCGTAGGATACCACCCCGTATCCAACGGTGGCGATACCGGGGTCAACGCCGAGTATTATCATCTGTTAAATTCCTTTTCTCTTCTGTCGCTTTCACGGCGAGCGTCCTTTTTGGCAATAGAATCTCTCTTGTCGTAGAGCTTTTTACCCTTGCACAGCCCTATTTCCATTTTCACAACGGGGCCTTTAAGGTAAAGAGAGAGGGGAATTATGGAATATCCGTCCCTTTTTACTCCGTTAAAAAGCTTGAGTATCTCTTTCTTGTGCATAAGAAGCTTTCTGTCGCGGAGAGGGTCACGGTTGAAGATGTTGCCCTTTTCGTAGGGGGAAATATGCATACCCTGAACGAAAAGTTCACCCTTATTGATGCTGCAATAGCTATCCTTGAGGTTTACCTGACCCAAACGAAGGCTTTTTACCTCCGTACCCGCCAGAGCAATACCCGCCTCAAACTTCTCTTCAACGAAATAGTCAAAGTAGGCTTTTTTATTCTGTGCAATTATCTTTACCGATGATTTTTGGGTTGCCATTCAACCTCACTCCTTCCTATGGAAGATTTCTGTAGAAAGATTCTTATAGCTTTGCGGCAGTATGATTAAGAAGACCGCCGTCTGCAAGTATACCCTTTTGTCTTTCAGAATAATCGCTGACCAGAGGAATTTCCTTGCCTTTGGTCTTGTTTACAAGAACTATCTTTTCTCCCTTGAGTACCCTTTCTCTGATATTGGGAAGAAGAAGCTCGTCACCCATATCAATACTGTCGTAATCATCGGGGTTTTCAAAGGTTAGGGGAAGAATACCCGAATTGATAAGATTTGCCTTATGAATACGGGCAAAGGACTTAACGATTACCGCCTTTATTCCCAGATAAAGGGGAACGAGAGCCGCGTGTTCACGGCTGGAGCCCTGACCGTAGTTTGAGCCGCCGATAATAAATCCGCCGCCCCAGCTTTTAGCTCTTTGAGGGAACTCGGTGTCACATACCTCAAAGCAATACTGCGACAGATGGGGAATATTTGAACGGTAAGGCAATATCTTTGAGCCTGCGGGCATAATGTGGTCGGTGGTAATATTATCTCCCACCTTAAGAACCGCCTTTAATTCAAGGTTTTCGGGAAGGGCGGAATTTCGGGGAAACTCCTTAATATTGGGGCCTCTGACAACTTCAGTCTCCTCGCCTTCCGAAGCCGGAGGTATTATCATATTATCGTTTATTCTGAACTGTTCAGGCATCTTAACGCTTACGTCAACCTCTTCCGCGTGGACGGTGGGGTCGGTGAGAACGCCGGTCACGGCACTCCATGCCGCGGTTTCGGGGCTTACCAGATATACCTGGCCGTCAGCTGTACCGCTTCTGCCCTCAAAGTTACGGTTAAAGGTACGGAGAGAAACTCCTGCGCTTTTTGGGGATTGCCCCATACCGATACAGGGGCCGCAAGCACATTCCATTACTCTTGCGCCTGCGTTTACTATATCAGCCAGAGCTCCGTTTTCGGAAAGCATGGTAAGAACCTGTCTTGAGCCGGGGGCAATTACCAGAGAAACGTTATCCGCAACGGTACGTCCCTTAAGAATAGCAGCCACCTTCATCATATCCGCATATGAAGAGTTTGTGCAAGAGCCTATACATACCTGGTCAACCTTAAGGCCGTCAAGTTCTTTTACAGCCTTAACGTTATCCGGCATATGTGGACAAGCTACCAGAGGTTCAAGCTCTGAAAGGTCTATTTCTATAACCTCGTCATAGGTAGCGTCGGGGTCAGCTTTAAGCTCAATATAATCCTCTTCTCTACCCTGAGCCTTAAGAAATGCGCGAGTATTTTCGTCAGAGGGGAATACACCCGTAGTAGCGCCAAGCTCAGCGCCCATATTGGTTATGGTTGCTCTTTCGGGTACCGAAAGGCTCATTACTCCCTCGCCGCCGTACTCAATAACCTTGCCAACGCCGCCTTTAACTGACAAAATGGAAAGTATCTTTAAAATAACGTCCTTTGCCGAAACCATGGGCTTAAGTTTTCCTTTAAGCTCCACCTTGGTAACGGAAGGCATATTGAGATAAAACTCTCCTCCACCCATAGCAACGGCTACGTCAAGACCTCCAACACCTATGGCAAGCATACCTATACCGCCGCCGGTGGGAGTATGAGAGTCGCTGCCAACAAGGCTCTTTCCGGGCTTGCCGAAGCGTTCAAGATGAACCTGATGGCAGATACCGTTTCCGGGCTTTGAAAAATGTACTCCTATTTTTTTACAAACCGTCTGTATATATTTATGGTCATCGGCATTCATAAATCCCGATTGGAGAGTGTTATGGTCAATATAAGATAAAGACAGCTCGGTCTTTACCCTGTCTATCCCCATAGCCTCAAACTGCAGATACGCCATAGTTCCCGTGGCATCCTGGGTGAGGGTTTGGTCGATTTTTATAGCTATTTCTTCACCTTTTACGGGATTACCCTTTACAAGATGAGAATGAATAAGCTTCTGCGTTATGTTTAAACCCATTATTGATTCTTCTTTCGTGAGGATGTTTTATTTCTTTAATCCTTTTTCGGCAATATCGTTTCTGTAGAACGAGCCTTCAAAGGATATCTTTTTCACTTCTTCGTAGGCCTTATCTCTTGCTTCTGCCAGAGTGTCGGCTACTGCGGTCACTCCCAGAACGCGGCCGCCCGACGTTATCAGTTTACCGTCAGAGAGCTCGTCCCCCGCATGATAAACGGTACAATCGACGTTATCAAGGCCCTTGATCTCAAAACCCTTTTGATAGCTCTTGGGATATCCACCTGAAGCAATTACAACGCAGACTGCGCTCTTTTCCTTCCATTTAAGGTCAATGTCGGCAAGTCTTTCTTCAGTAATAGCCTGGAATATTTCAAACAGATCGTTTTCAAGCAAGGGAAGAACGACCTGTGTTTCGGGGTCACCGAATCTGGAGTTGTATTCAATTACCTGCATACCCTTTTCGGTAAGCATAAGACCGAAATAGAGTACGCCCTTGAAGGTTCTGCCCTCTTCATTCATAGCCTTCATGGTGGGAAGGAATATCTTTTCGTAGCATTCCTTCGCCATTTCGGGAGTATAGAAGGGAGCAGGAGCGTAAGTACCCATACCGCCGGTATTGGGACCCTTATCTCCGTCGTAAGCGCGCTTATGGTCCTGAGATGATACCATAGGCATCATAGTCTTACCGTCGGTAAATGCAAGAACGGAAACCTCGGGACCGTAAAGACATTCTTCAATAAGAACTCTATCACCCGAAGCACCGAAAATTTTATCTTCCATAAGGGATTTTACAGCTTCAATAGCCTCTTCAACCGTCTTTGCAACGGTAACACCCTTACCTACGGCAAGGCCATCCGCTTTGATAACGATAGGTGCGCCCTTTTTCTCAATATAGGCAATGGCCTCGGCGGCGTTGTCAAATACCTCAAAATCCGCGGTAGGAATGCCGTACTTTCTCATCAGAGTCTTGGAAAATACCTTACTTCCCTCTATTTCAGCGGCTTTTTTATTGGGACCGAATGCCTTGATGCCTGCTGCTTCAAGAGCGTCTACCATACCCAGATAAAGGGGATCGTCAGGAGCAACTACAACGTAGTCTACGTTATTTTCTTTTGCAAAATTAACTACACCGTCAATATCAACAGCCTTGAGAGGAACACATTCAACGCCTCTCTGTGCCATACCGCCGTTACCGGGCGCAGCGTACAGCTTGGTTATCTTTTCGCTTTTAAGGAGTTCAACGCATATTGCGTCTTCACGGCCACCGCCGCCAACCACAAGTACTTTCATTTACTTATCCGCCTTTTTATTAATTAAACGTTGATTCTGAAAAGAACGACGTCGCCGTCCTTCATCACGTATTCTTTGCCTTCACTTCTTACAAGACCCTTTTCCTTTGCGGCGTTAAGAGAGCCGCACTCAATAAGGGTTTCGTAGGGAACCACCTCGGCGCGGATAAATCCTCTTTCAAAGTCTGAGTGTATCTTACCTGCCGCCTGAGGAGCCTTGGTGCCGTTAACTATGGTCCAGGCTCTTACCTCGGGCTTACCTGCTGTAAGATAGCTTATGTAACCGAGAAGTGCGTAGGATGCCTTGATAAGACGGGCAAGACCGCTTTCGGTAAGGCCAAGCTCGGTAAGGAAAAGCTCCTGCTCGTCGGGTTCCATTTCGGAGATTTCGGCTTCGATCTTTGCACAGATACCGAGAGCCTGACAGCCTTCTTTTTCAGCAAACTCCTTGAGTCTGAGGTAATAGGGGTTTTCTTCGGAGAAGCAGTCCTCACTCATATTTGCAACGTATATAACAGGCTTTGAGGTGAGGAAGCCGTCTGCAGACAGGGTCTTTCTCTCTTCTTCGGAGAAGTCACCGGAACGAATACAAAGACCGCCCTCAAGAACAGTCTTTACTCTTTCGTAAAGAGCAACGTCGGCAAGAGCAGATTTATCGCCCTTTGCGGCCTTTCTTGCCTTGTCAAGACGCCTTTCTACCGTTTCCATATCGGAGAAAATAAGCTCAATATTTATAATATCCACGTCACGGAGAGGATCAACGGAGCCTTCAACGTGAACTATATCGTTACTGTCAAAGCATCTTACAACGTGAGCGATAGCATCGACCTCTCTGATGTGAGCAAGGAACTTATTGCCCAGTCCCTCACCTTTACCCGCGCCTCTTACAAGGCCTGCAATATCAACGAATTCAACTATTGCGGGTGTTATTTTATCGGGAGAATAGAGCTCTGCAAGCTTGTTAAGTCTTTCATCGGGAACGGGAACCACACCTACGTTGGGCTCAATGGTGCAAAAGGGATAATTTGCGACCTCTGCTTTAGTGTTGGTTATGGCATTAAAAAGGGTACTTTTTCCTACGTTGGGAAGACCCACGATACCTAATTTCATATTTTTTCCTTTCATTCCGTCAGCGTATACCGCGCCGGAGTAAAATCTTATTCATTTTACAGTATACTATACATTTTCAATAAAAATAGGGCAAAAAAGTAATTTTTATACTAATAAGAACTTTTTATTTTCAAAAGCCTCTTTTTACCATCCGAATTATCACTTTTAAAATCGAATATTTTTCGAAATTTTACCAAATTCACCTTTCACGCCTTGACATTTTCCTGTATTTAATATATAATTGTTGGGTACGAGGATGCCCTCTTATGGGCTTTCCTGCCACGTTCCCGTTTTTTCGGGACTATCGGCCGCCGATATTTCGGCAGCGTGCTTCCTTGCCCATGAAGAATGGGCCATAAGTCCGGAAGGAGGTAAAATGCAATGACAAATCCCAAGTATGAAACGATTTTCGTTCTGAGCACTAAAACTTACGACGATGCAGCTCTCGAAACTGTAACCGAAAAGTTTAAGAACCTTATCACCGAAAACGGTGGCGAAATCGAATCCGTAGATGTTTGGGGCAAGAGAAGACTTGCTTACGCAATCAACTACGAAACCGAAGGATACTATGTTCTTGTGAACTTCAGCGCTCCCGCAGAGTTCCCCAGAGAACTTGAGCGTGTTTACGGCATCACCGATGGCGTACTTCGTTCTATCGTAGTAGCAAAGAACTAATTATCCCGCCAAATTGAAGGAGGCAGTTTTATGAACATTAACAAAGTTATTCTTATGGGCAGACTTACCGCTGATCCCGAACTTAAGATGTCCCAGAACAACGTTCCCGTTCTCCGTTTCACCGTTGCCGTCAACAGACGTCAGCTTAACAGAAACGATCAGGATTCGGGTCGCTCTACTGCGGACTTTATTGACTGCGTTTGTTTCTACAAGACCGCTGAATTCATATCTAAGTACTTCAAGAAAGGTTCCCTCATTATCGTGTTCGGTGCCCTCCAGATAGACGTTTGGAAGGACAAGAACGGCAACAACCAGCGTACCGCAAGAGTTGTTGTTGATGAGGTACAGTTCGGCGAATCCCGCAGGGATGGCTCTTCGTTCCAGCGTACCGCTCCCGCTACCGAAAAGGAAGCTGAAGCGTTTACCAATATTCAGGACAGCGACTTCTTTGCAGACGTAAAGGATCTTCCTGACAGTGACGACGACCTCCCCTTCTAAAAAACGAAAGGAGAAAGTTTCGATGGAAAACGTAAAAGAACGCCCCGAAAGAGAAGGCGGCTTCAACGGTCTTAAGAAGAGACCCAGAAAAAGAGTATGCCAGTTCTGCGCAGACAAGGCTTCTGCAATTGACTATAAAGACACTCTTAAGCTCAGAAAGTATATCAGCGAGAGAGGTAAGATCCTCCCCCGTCGTGTAACTGCTACCTGTGCTATGCATCAGCGTGCTCTTACTTCAGCTATCAAGAGAGCAAGACAGATCGCTCTGCTCCCCTACTCTGCTGACTAATTGGAAAAAAGGACTGTCGCTCTTTGCGGCAGTCTGTTTTTTTATATAAGGAGAAAAGATATGACCTTTAAAATCGGCCAAGGGTACGATATACACCGTACCGCAGAAGGTAGAAAAATGATTATTGGCGGCATTGAAATTCCCTACCAAAAGGGTCTTTTGGGCCATTCGGATGCCGACGTGCTCATTCACGCTATTATTGACTCTATCCTCGGCGCTCTGGGAAAAGGCGACATAGGTACACACTTTCCCGATACAAGTGACGATTATCTTAATATAGATTCCGCCATTCTCCTTAAAAAGACTATGGAAATGCTGACCATGGAAGGTTATAGAATAGGAAATCTTGACTCAACCGTTATAGCTCAAAAGCCCAAGCTTAATCCCCATATTCCCGCTATCAAGGCAAGACTTGCAGAGATAATGGGTATTCCCCAAGAATCCATAAACGTTAAAGCCAAAACCGAAGAAGGCCTTGGTTACATTGGCGCAGGGGATGCAATTTCCGCCCAGGCGGTTGTGATAATTGAAAAGATATAAGGTTAAATAAATGGATATTACTTTTAAGAGTCCCGAAGGCACTTTCAACTACAGAGTATGTGCAATTATTTTGCACGAAGGTAAAATTTTAGCTATGAAGGATGAACGGTCGCCATATTATTATCTGCCCGGCGGCAGAGTAAATCTGAATGAGAAAGTTGAAGACGCCATAATTCGCGAAGTAAGGGAAGAACTCGAAGCGGATATTGATATAATACGCCCTTTATGGCTTAACCAAAGCTTTTTTGAAGAGGATGTAAGTAAAGAAATATATCACGAGCTTTGCCTATATTTCCTTGGCGATATTTCAAAAACCGATATTCTTTCAAGAGGAGAAAAATTCATTTTATCCGAAAATAATAAAAAACATTTTTTTGAATGGTTAGATATAAATAAATTGAAAGACCTATACTTTTATCCTATTTTTCTTAAGGAAAAGATATTTGAGCTTCCTCAAGAATTCACTCTCTTGACAACCTCTGAACTTGAATAATCAACCTGTAGTTGATGCTTTTATATATTATTCGGTCATTGACTTTCATTGCCGGCCGGTTTATAATAATAATGAAATCTGTCGGAGGTGATAAATGTGTTTAATGTTAATTTGAAAAATAGACGAGAGGCTTGCGGATTATCTCAAAAGCAAGTGGCAGATTACTTGAATATTTCCCCACAGTCAATTTCAAAATGGGAAAAAGGTTCATCTTTGCCATCAATAAATTACTTGCCAAAACTCGCAGCGTGCCTTATGTGTGACATCAACTATTTTTTTCTTGAAAATAATAAAGAAAAAATTGATGCGTTGTTACTGAATACTTTCATGAAATTAATGATTGAAGAGATATATCATAAAACAACTAACTCCGAAGCCTCTATCATTTTTATGAGAGAACATCCCTCAGTCATTAACGAGATTAGTTCCCTTCTCAGTAATTTGAAAGAATATCAAACTTTACGACCACATGTTTTGCAAAGATTGTTAATGTGTCCGTTTTCTGATGCAAACCGCTTTTTAAATTATTTGGTTGATGGAGAGATGGTTGAAAAGTTAGGAAACACCAATAAATACTTCGTAATAAAAGACAATATAGATGGTTTTGTAATATTACTTAAGACTTATGACAAACTTGCATAATAATAGAAAAAATTACTGCTGAATTAACAGCAGTAATTTTTTTATCTTTCATTATAAATTTTCTATCCACTTTGCGGCAAAACTTCTTCCCACAGGCTGCCAAATTGGGTCGGGCAGGAGAAGAGGGTCGTCGTTGATAAAATAGTTGTGGGGGAAAACTATATTTTCTCCCTTGTTGAGGTCGCGGAAATACTCGCCCGAAAGGGTTTCCTTGTCGTATTCGGGATGCCCGAACACACAAACCAACCTTAAATCCTTTGATGCGGCCATATGTATCCCCGCATCATCACCCTCGGAAAGTATACAAAGGTCGGGGTGAGAGGCAATATCATCTCTCTTAACGTATGCGTATCTTGACTGGGGAGCGATGAACTCCTGAGGCATATCCTTACAAAGAGTACAGTTTTTTCCGTCCTCCGTAAGGGAAACGTCGTATATACCAAAGAGCTTATCCACAGTCAGATACTTATCAACACCATAGAGAGCTTTGAGGGCTGCCTGCGCGCCCCAACAAATGGAATATATGGACTTCACGTGGGTTTTTGACCACTCAAATATCTCAAGAAGCTCCTCCCAATATACCACCTGATTAAATTCCAGATGCTCAACGGGAGCGCCGGTAACTATAAGACCGTCAAAAAAGCCGTTTCTTATATAGTCTTCCTCAAAGGAATGATAAAATTTATCCAGATGCTCCTCGGAAGTATTTTTGGAGGTGTAACTGAAGGTTTTCATCAGCACAAACTCCATATCGCACTGTGCCTGAGAAAAGAGCCTGAAAAGCTGTCTTTCGGTAGCTTCCTTCAGAGGCATAAGATTGAGGAGAAGTATTCTTTTTACACCCGAAGGCGCCGCAGTATCTCTTACGTCTATACCCTCTTCCCTGAGCTGAAAAGCTGCCGGAAGTCCGTTGGGAACGTATACGGACATATATTTCTCCTCCTCATTAACATTTGTATAAGTATACCACAAAAAATATGAAAATTCAATACTTAAAGAGGAGTTTTCTTAAAATAGAGCATTATTTCTTACCCTTCTTCATAAAATATAGTATTTATGAAGGGGCGTTGGGAAATGAACATAGATTTCATAAAGGACAAAAAGCGATTTAAAAGAATTTTAGATACCGTTTCAAAAATAGCTGTTATGGTTCTTATTATTGCGGGATATGTGTACATAGCAAACTCCTCGCCTATAGACACCCTTCCCACCACTGCAACTCTTGGGAAGGATTCCGTTGAATTGCCCGTGATTATGTATCACAGCCTACTCAAAGACACAAAGTATCACGGAAAATACGTAATATCTCCCACACAGTTTGAGTCCGACCTTAAATATCTTCAAGAACACGGATATACGACCATTCTCGTAAGCGACCTTGAAAACTACGTCAAAGGGGGAGACCTTCCCGAAAAGCCCATTCTTCTCACCTTTGACGATGGGTATTACAACAATTACTATTACGGATTCCCCCTACTTGAGCAGTATAACAGTAAGGCGGTGATTGCCGTCATAGGGTATTATACAGACATCTACTCTCAGAATGAAGAAAAAAGCGCCTATTATTCCCACGTTACCTGGAAAGAGATAAAAGAAATGAATGATAGCGGTCTTGTTGAGATAGCAAATCATACCTATAATCTCCACTCACAAAAGTCCGGGAAAATGGGGGTTGCAAGATTAAGCGGTGAAAACGACGAAACCTACCTTTCCAGAATAAGCGAGGACATTATAAAAATGCAAGACCTTCTGTTCGAAAAAACGGGTATAGATTCGGATATTTTCGTATATCCCTTCGGTATAGCCCCCGAAGCATCCAGAGAGCTTGTAAAAGACCTCGGATTTATCTGCTCCTTCTCTTGCGAGGAGAAAAAGAGTGTTATCTCACGGGATGGCGACAGTCTTTTCGACTTGGGACGACATCTTCGCCCGTCAGGAATATCAAGTAAAGAGTATTTTTCAAAATTGGGGATAGAATAGATAAAAAAAAGAAGGCTCGTTTGAGCCTTCTTTTTTTTATCTATCTATTATTGCTTTTGCTATATTTGAGTAGTCCTCAAGGGAAAGAGCTTCTCCTCTTACCGTAGGGGAATATCCCAAGGTCGCCAGCATTTCTCCGGCCTCGGCCTTTGAAATGGGAAACTCCTGACAAAGATTATTTGCAAGAGTCTTTCTCCTCATGGCAAAGGCAGCCTTTATAACCCTGAAAAGTGTGGCCTTCTCCGCATCCACGGGAGGAAGATGAGGTTTAAATGACATAACAGTCGAGGTTACTTTTGGTCTGGGCATAAAGTTTGATGCGGCTACGTTAAAAAGCTTTTTCGGAGTCGCATAATAGAGCGCGGCAGGAGTAATTGCGCCGTAATCGGGGGTATTGGGTTCAGCACAAAATCTGTCCACAACCTCTTTTTGTATCATTACGGTTATCTGCTTTATATCAAGGTCGGATTCAAGCAGCTTCATAATAACCGGGGTGGTGATATAATAAGGAAGATTTGCACAGATGTGCAGGTTTTTCAGCCCATACTCTTCAACTGTTTTTTTAAGGTCAGCTTTCATTATGTCCTGATTGAGAACGGTAACGTTTTCAAACTCGGCCATTGTTTCTGCCAAAACGGGTATAAGCTTTTTATCAATTTCAAAGGTTACTACCTTACGGGCACGAAGAGCCAATTCTTTGGTAAGACAGCCTATACCTGCGCCTATTTCTATGACGTCACATTCCTCATCAATGCTAACTCCCTCGTCAGCTATGCGGCGAGGGATGTCGGCATTTATAAGAAAGTTTTGTCCAAGGCTTTTTGTGAAGTCAAATCCGTGCCTCTCCATAAGGGGTCTTATGGAGCTGATAGATGTTAAATCCATTAAGAGGCCTCCAGGGGAATATCAGTTCCCGTTTTTGAGATATTTGAGATACTCGTTGACAAACTCGTCAAGGTCGCCGTCCATTACGGCGTTTACGTTACCCACCTTACAACCGGTACGGTGGTCGGTAACCAGGGTATAGGGCATAAAGACGTAAGAACGTATCTGGGAACCCCAGGCAATTTCCTTCTGGTCGCCTTTAATATCCTCTATTTTTTCAAGATGCTCTCTTTCCTTTATCTCCAAAAGCTTGGATTTAAGCATTTTAAGAGCAACTTCCTTGTTCTGACGCTGGCTTCTTTCATTCTGACAGCCAACGACTATACCCGTAGGGATATGGGTTATACGGATAGCCGAGTCGGTCTTATTAACGTGCTGACCGCCGGCGCCCGAAGCTCTGTGAGCTTCAACCTTAATATCTTCTTCTCTTATCTCTATATTGGTATCGTCGTCTATTTCAGGCATAACCTCAACGGAAGCAAAAGAAGTGTGACGTCTGCCCGAAGCATCAAAGGGAGATACTCGCACAAGACGGTGAACACCCGACTCGGACTTAAGGTAGCCGTAAGCGTTCATACCTTCTATAAGAAGTACCGCGCTCTTAATTCCCGCTTCGTCGCCGTCGAGAATATCAACAACCTTGACCTTATAGTCGTGCTTTTCACCAAATCTGGTATACATACGGAAAAGCATGAGAGCCCAGTCCTGAGCCTCAGTACCGCCAGCACCTGCGTGGAAGGTAAGAATTGCATTATTCTTATCGTATTCACCTGAAAGAAGGGTAGCAAGGGTCTGTTCGTTTATTCTTTTTTCTATATCGGCAACAGACTCCACTATTTCGTCGTCAAAGCTTTCGTCCTTTTCTTCGGCAGCCATTTCAACAAGGGTATCGGTATCCTCGTGAAACGACACCAAAGAAAGGTACTTTTCAACCTGCTCTTTGACTATCTTCTGTTCCTGAAGTATTTTCTGAGATCTCTCCATATCGTTCCAGAAATCAGGCTGTCTGCCCTCTTCCTCAAGCTCGGCAAGTCTTGCCTTGAGCTGTTCGATATTAAGAGCATTCCCCAGCTCAACTATCTGCGCTTTCAGATCTCTGAGCTTTACTCTGTATTCATCAAGAATTATCATAAGTTTATTCCTTTATTAGATAAATTCGGGGATTGAGAAATTAGAATTCTATCTTCTTGGAGATATAATCCTTCAGATCCTCTATCTTGATTCTTTCCTGAGCCATGGTATCTCTGTCACGTACGGTTACGCAACCGTCAACTTCGGTATCAAAGTCAACGGTGATGCAGAAGGGAGTACCGATTTCGTCTTCTCTTCTGTATCTCTTACCTATGGAACCTGCTTCGTCGTACTCAACGTTAAAGTACTTTGCAAGCTCGTCGTATATTTCGTTAGCTTTTTCGGAAAGCTTCTTGGAAAGAGGAAGAACTGCTGCCTTAACGGGAGCGATGGCGGGATGGAATCTGAGAACGGTTCTTACATCGTTCTTTTCCGCATCAACAACTTCTTCGTCGTAAGCGTCACAGAGAACTGCAAGTACGCTTCTTTCAACGCCGAGAGAGGGCTCGATAACGTAAGGAATATATCTTTCGTTGGTTTCGGGATCAAAGTAAGTGAGGTCCTTACCGGAAGTATTCTGATGCTGGGTAAGGTCGTAGTCGGTTCTGTCTGCTACGCCCCAAAGCTCGCCCCAACCGAAGGGGAAGAGGAACTCAAAGTCGGTAGTAGCCTTGGAATAGAAGCAAAGCTCTTCGGGATCGTGGTCACGAAGACGGATGTTCTCTTCCTTAAGACCGATGGCAATAAGCCAGTTCTTACAGAAGGTTCTCCAATAGTCAAACCATTCAAGGTCGGTACCGGGCTTGCAGAAGAATTCAAGCTCCATCTGTTCAAACTCACGTACGCGGAAAATAAAGTTACCGGGAGTGATTTCGTTACGGAATGATTTACCTATCTGAGCAATACCGAAAGGAACCTTCTTTCTGGAAGTTCTCTGAACGTTTACAAAGTTGGTAAAAATACCCTGTGCGGTTTCGGGACGGAGATAAACGGTATTCTTTGCATCTTCGGTAACGCCCTGGAAGGTTTTGAACATAAGGTTGAACTGACGGATGTCGGTAAAGTTATGCTTCTTACAGGTGGGACAGGGAATATTGTGTTCTTCAACAAATTCCTTCATTTCTGCATGAGAAAATGCGTCGATGGGCTTGGGAAGCTCAAAATTATTTTCTGCACACCAGTCTTCTATAATTTTATCGGCGCGGAATCTTTCGTGACACTCGCGGCAGTCCATAAGAGGATCGGAAAATCCTGCAAGGTGACCCGAAGCAACCCAGGTCTGGGGGTTCATAAGTATTGCAGCATCAAGACCTACGTTATACTTATTTTCCTGAACGAATTTTTTCCACCAAGCTTTTTTAACGTTGTTCTTAAGCTCTACGCCGAGAGGGCCGTAGTCCCAGGTGTTTGCCAAACCGCCGTATATTTCACTTCCGGGGTAGATAAATCCTCTGCCCTTGGAAAGTGCAACGATCTTTTCCATTGTCTTCTGTGTGTTTTCCATTTTTTAGTCCTTCTTTATATGTCAATTTTATTCTTCATCTGATTCTTCAGAATCTTCGGGGACTTCTTCCTCAACTACGGGTTCCTCAGCAGCCTCTTCAGCTTCTGCCATATCTTCAGCGTCAAGCTCAAGCTTCTGGGTCTCCTCGTCTTCGGAGGAAGGAAGTGCGGCGATGGTTGTAACCTTATCGTCGCCTCTGAATCTCATTATCCTTACGCCGCCGGAGGTTCTTCCGTAAACGGGGATATCGGAAATTCTGATTCTTATGAGTATACCTTCGGAAGAGATAACTACTACGTCCTCTTCTTCGCTAACAGCCTTAATACCTGCGAGAAGTCCGGTCTTTTCGCTTATCTTATGGCCTCTTACGCCACGACCGCCTCTGCGCTGTACGTTAAAGCCGGAAGTAGGAGTTCTCTTGCCGTAGCCGTTTTCGGTAACTGTAAGGATAGTCTTTTCTTCATCGGCAACTACCGCGCCTACAACGTAATCGTCATCAGCAAGTCTGATAGCTCTTACGCCGCCTGCGTTTCTGCCCTTCTTGAAGTTCATATCCTTTTCGTTATATCTTATAACCATACCCTTGTGGGAAGCAACGATTATATCCTGCTCGCCGTCGGTTATCATAACGGAAATAAGCTCGTCGTCATCCTTCAGACCCATGGCAATTATGCCGCGGTTACGGAGATGCTTGAATGCTTCAAGCTTACATCTCTTGGCAACGCCCTGCTTGGTAACGAAGTTGAGTACAAGTTCCTCGTCGTACTCTTCAAGAGGAATCATTGTGGTAACTCTTTCTTCGGGGTCAAGCTGGAGAAGGTTAACTATGTTCATACCTCTTGCCTGACGTGAGCTTTCGGGGATCTCGTAGCCCTTCTTTCTGAACATGCGTCCTCTCGAAGTGAAGAAGAGAATAGTGTTGTGGGTAGAGCCTGTAAACATTTCGGAGGTTACGTCCTCTTCCTTTGTGCTCATAGCCGTAACGCCTATACCACCTCTACGCTGTACCTTATAGAGTTCCTCGGGCTGACGCTTGATGTAACCGTGGGAAGTAAAGGTATATACGCAGGTCTTTTCTTCGATAAGGTCTTCAATATCGATTTCGTCCTCAACGTCCTGAATCTCAGTAACTCTTTCGTCGCCGAATCTGTCGCTGATTTCGGTAAGCTCATCGCGGAGAACCTTCTTAAGAAGCTCTTCGGAAGCAAGAATTTCATTGAAGTACTTGATTTTTTCTTCAAGAGCCTTATATTCGGCGTTAAGCTTTTCTTCTTCAAGACCCTGGAGAGCCTTAAGACGCATTTCCAGAATAGCGGATGCCTGAACCTCGGAAAGACTGAATCTCTCCATAAGGTTTTCTTTGGCGTTATCGTAGGAATTACGGATTATACGGATTACCTCGTCGATATTTGCCTGGGCGATGAGCAGACCTTCAATAAGATGAGCTCTTTCCTGAGCCTTTCTTAAATCAAATCTGGTTCTTCTGGTGATTATTTCTTTCTGATAAGCAATATACTCATCAATTATTTCGCGAAGAGTCAGTACCTTGGGCTGTGACTGATTGTTTACCAAGGCAAGCATATTAACCGCGAAGGTTATCTGCATCTGAGTCTGTTTATAAAGCTTGTTAAGAACTACCTGGGGATTTGCATCCTTCTTAAGTTCAATAACAACACGCATACCGTTTCTGTCGGATTCTTCACGGAGGTCTGAAATACCGTCAAGACGCTTTTCACGAACCTGGTCCGCAATGCTCTTTACAAGCATACGCTTATTGACCTGATAAGGAAGCTCTGTAACGATTATTCTTACCCTGTCTTTACCGTATTCTTCAAACTCGGTTCTTGCTCTTACGGTGATATGTCCCTTACCGGTAGCATAAGCGGCTCTTATGCCTCTTCTGCCCATAATTATACCCTTGGTGGGGAAGTCGGGACCCTGAACGCAGTTAAGAAGCTCGTCCATGGTGGTATCGGGATTATCAAGAACGGTTATGGTAGCGTTTATTACCTCACGGAGATTGTGAGGGGGTATATTAGTAGCCATACCAACCGCAATACCTGAAGAACCGTTTACTAAAAGGTTGGGGAAACGGCTGGGAAGAACGCGGGGTTCTTTGCGGCTTTCGTCGAAGTTAGGATCCCAATCAACGGTATCTTTTTCGATATCCTCAAGCATTTCATCAGCCATTTTGCTCATTCTTGCTTCGGTGTATCGGTATGCTGCAGGGGGGTCACCGTCCACTGAACCGAAGTTACCGTGACCGTCGATAAGAGGATAACGCATAGAGAAGTCCTGGGCAAGTCTTACCAAGGCATCATAAACCGATGCGTCACCGTGGGGATGGTATCTACCGAGAACGTTACCTACTGCGGTAGCACACTTTTTAACCGGCTTATCGTGGGTAAGACCGTCCTCGTACATTGCGTAAAGTATTCTTCTGTGAACGGGTTTAAGACCGTCGCGTACGTCTGGTAATGCACGGCTAACGATAACCGACATTGCGTACTCAATATAGCTGGTCTTCATTTCCTGGACAAGTTCGGAGGAGGTTATTACCTGCTCGGGAAACATTATGTCCTCGGGTTTATAATCTATGTTTTTTCTCTTTTTAGCCATAATGTATCACCCCTTAATAGTCCAGATTAACTGCATATTTTGCATTTTCTTCTATATATTCACGACGAGGTTCAACCTCTTCGCCCATAAGAACGGTGAATATTCTGTCAGCCGCTTCAGCATCTTCAAGCTCTATACGGCGGAGAGTTCTCTTTTCGGGGTCCATGGTGGTTTCCCAAAGTTCTTCGGGGTCCATTTCACCAAGACCTTTGAATCGCTGAATATCTATCTTTATATTAGGATTGCCTTCTCTCATTTCTGCGCTGACTGCATCTCTTTCTTCATCGCTGTAAGCAACCCTTACAGTCTTACCTCTCTTAAGCTTGTAAAGAGGAGGAACGGCGGAATAAACGTAGCCACCTTCAATAAGAGGACGCATAAAGCGGAAGAAGAATGTGAGAAGAAGGGTTCTTATGTGAGCGCCGTCAACGTCGGCGTCCGCCATAATTACTACTTTATGATAACGAAGCTTTTCAACGTTGAAATCATCTCCAAGACCCGTACCTAAAGCGGTAATAACGGGAGAGAGCTTATCGTTACCGTATATTTTATCTGCTCTTGCCTTCTCAACGTTGAGCATCTTACCCCAAAGGGGAAGAATTGCCTGGAATCTTGAGTCACGGCCCTGAGTAGCGGAACCGCCTGCAGAGTCACCCTCGACGATGTATATTTCGGTAAGGGCAGGGTCTCTTTCGTTACAGTCGCGGAGTTTATCGGGCATCTGGCCGGAATTGAGAGCAGAGTTTCTTCTGGTATCCTCTCTTGCCTTACGGGCAGCTTCTCTTCCGCGCTGAGCCATAATGGCCTTATTTATAATAGTACGTGCTATTGAGGGATTTTCTTCAAGGAAGGTAGCAAACTTGTCCTTAATAAGATTGCTTACCACACCTCTCATTTCACTATTACCGAGCTTGGTCTTAGTCTGACCTTCAAACTGAGGCTCGGTAAGCTTAACGCTGATAACTGCGGTAAGACCTTCTCTAACGTCCTCACCTGCCAGGTCGTCATCCTTCTCGCGAAGAATCTTATACTTACGGGCATAGTCGTTAAGAACGTTTCTCAAAGCGGTCTTAAAACCGGTATCGTGAGTACCTCCATCAACGGTTCTTATGTTATTTGCATAGGAATAAAGTCTTTCCTGGTAAGAGGTGGTATACTGAATAGCTATCTCGGCGGAATTATCCTCGTTTTCCTGAGAACAGTATATAATGTCGTGGATTCCGGTGGTCTGGAATTCTTTATTTATAAACTCAACGTAACTCTTGATACCGCCCTCAAAAAGAAGGTCCTGAACTACGGGCTCTTCGCCTCTTGCGTCGGTGAGTATAATATGAACGCCGCCGCTGAGGAATGCCTGCTCTCTAAGTCTTTCAAGAAGGGATTTAAATTCAAATTCAAGAGTTTCGAATATTAACTTATCGGGATAGAAACGGCAGGTAGTTCCGGTTTTGTCGGTGGTTCCTATCTTTTTAACGGGTTCCTGAGGAATACCTCTGTCATAGTGCTGGAACCAAACGTCCTTACCGTCGTGTACGGTTACTTCAAGCCACTCTGAAAGAGCGTTAACTACCGACGCACCAACGCCATGAAGACCGCCCGAAACCTTATATCCGTCGCCGCCGAATTTACCGCCTGCATGAAGTACGGTATAAACGACCTCAAGGGTTGATATGCCCATTTTGGGATGAATACCTACCGGTATACCTCGGCCGTCGTCAGAAACTGTTACAACGTTGCCCTTTTCAATTATTACGTTTATGTTCTTACAGTATCCTGCAAGAGCTTCGTCGATGGCGTTATCAACGATTTCGTAAACGAGATGGTCCAGACCCTTTACTGAAGTGGAACCGATATACATACCCGGTCTTTTTCTTACAGCTTCGAGGCCTTCAAGGACTTGTATTTGGCTTTCGTCGTATTTGCCGCCGCTGATATTACTCACTGTCTTTATTTCCTTTCTTAATGAAGGTTTATCTTAAAATATATTATCTTTGTCAGAGGATCTTCTCTTAATGGCTGCCGCTGAAAGATCCGTGACGTAAAGAGTATTTTTACCTTTTTCGCAATAGAGTATCATTGCTCTTGGAAGGTCTTCCGTTACCGAAACGACCTCGTATCTCTTTGAGGATTTTCCAAGGAACTCTCTCGTTATCTCAGAACCGGTAGTGGTTTCAATATCAAACACAGCCGTTATGTTTTTGCGAAGAAGCATAACGTTTGAACCTATGTTTATATACATTCTTTTTTCACCCTTCCGCCATCTACCGTAAATACCGCGGCCTCACCGTTGGAAAGACCGTCTATTGGTTCACAGCAGGTAACTATGACCTGTTTATCTTTAATGTGGTTGAGAATATATTTTTTTCTCATACTGTCCAGCTCCGAGAAAACGTCGTCAAAAAGCATTACGGGGTATTCACCCACCGTATCCTTTATAAACTCCGCCTCGGCGCTCTTAAGAGCTATGACGCAGGAACGTTGCTGACCCTGGGATGCGAAAGTCTTTGCAGGCATTCCGTTAAGACCTATTACAAAATCATCCCTATGACAACCCACAAGAGAATGTTTTGCAGCTATCTCCTCATACGTCAACGAATTCATCTTATTAAATATAATTTCTTCAATGTCGGATAGATTATCGCAAAACTCCCCTTCTCTAAATCCCGAAGGAATAAAGGAAAGAGAAAGCTCCTCTTTACCGCCGGAAATTTCCCCGCTTACCTTTTGAGCATAGGGAAAAATTCTGTCAAGGTAAGACTTACGCATAAAAGATATGTAAGCTCCCGTTTTTGCAAGTCCGGCATTCCACTGTTCAATGGTTGAAAGCATGTCGGGTCTGCCGTTTTTAAGGATGTGATTCTTCTGAGCCAAAAGCTTTGCGTACTCAGCCGAATACTCAAGATATCTGGGTTTAAGCTGAAAAATGGCAAAGTCCAAAAACTTTCTTCTCTGCTCGGGAGCTCCCTTTACAAGGAAAAGCTGCTCGGGAAAAAAGAGAACTGTATTGAAGCTTCCCACAAGCTCTGCGGGCCTTACTTTTGCATCGTTACGGTAAAGCTCTTTTCTTTTACCTCTCGATATCTTTATTCTGGCTTCGTTAGTTCTTTCGTTTTTTGTAAATGCTGCATTCAGCTCACAAAAATCCTTTTCGGTATTTATAAAGTCCTTATCATCTGACCCTCTAAAGGATTTACAGGACGAAAAAAGCCATATACCTTCAAGAATATTAGTTTTACCCTGAGCATTCTGACCCGTAAATATATTCACTCCTTCAGAAAGCTCTATCTCATCATCTACGAGATTCCTGTAATTTTTAAAGCCTATCTTTTCAGCTTTCATATTTTTACTGTGCCGAGCCGGGCTTTGCGGTTATACGCATGGGAGAGATAAGATAATAGTAGTTATCTCCCTCTACAGAAGTAATGCAAGCGGGAGAAAGAGGACTGTTGGTCTTCATATAAATATACTCTTCGGAGATGCAGGAGAGAATACCGAGAAGATGCTTGTTGTTAAATCCTATCTCAAAGTTTTCGCCGTTAAGTTCAATTCCTATTTCGTCGGTATATCTGTGACCGTTATCCTTGAAAAGAGAAATAATAACGTGATCAAACTCAAATCCGAATCGGATGGGGGTTGCAAGTTTTTCGTTTGAGAGAAGAAGAGAAGCTCTGGAAACCGCAGAAGCAAGGTCTTCAACTCTTATTTTAACAGTGTTCTTATACTGTACGGGGGTTATCTTTTTATAGTTAACGAATTCTCCCTTGATAAGAGATGTTATCATTCTGAAATCTGCAGTTTCAAAGGAACAGTGGTTTTCGGAGAAGCAGATGGTTACGTCCTCTTCGTTCTTTGAAGAATCAAAGAGCTTGAGAAGTTCAACAAAAGCTCTACCGGGAACAACGCTGTTTATATCGTTACCCTTCTTATTGGTAAACTCACCATCGTGACGGCAAACAGAAAGTCTGAAGGTGTCACTTGAAACGAACACAAGGCCTTCGCTGTCAACCTTTACAAGTATACCTTTAAGAATAGGTGTGATGTCACTCTGAATAATGGTTGCGGAAGTCTTTCTGATAAGCTCGCAAAGATCACCCTGCTTGATAATAAGCTGATCGTCCTTTTCAACCAGAGGAACGTTGGGGAAAAGGTCACCTTCCATACAAACGATGGTAAAGTCGAGATTTTCGCAAGATATCTTAACCGTAGCGTTATCGGTGGATGAAACGGTTACAGTTCCGGAAGGTATATTATTGAGAATGTCCGAAAAGAGCTTTGCGTTCACTATTATAGAGCCCGCCTCGGAATACTCGGTCTGTATATAGGTTTCAATGCCTACGGTAAAGTCATATCCGGTGAGTTTAAGCATACCGTCGTCAAAAAGCTGGAGATAAATACCCTCTATTGCATGTATGTTTGCTTTTGAAGGAACTATTTTACCTACCTTACTTACTGCTTCGCTTAAGATACTTTTGTCGCATGAGAATTTCATAACTATTCCCTTTCTCGTTTTGTTTGTACGGTTCCTCGACTATTTAATACATAAAAGAATATATTTTATTTATTTTAGTAGTCGTAGTAGGATGTGTTAAAACGTTTGATAAGTGTTTTTTAGTGTGATTATATCTGGGTTTTTTATATTTTTATTTTGTGGATAACTTTTTGACGTTTCTGTCTATTCCACAGGTGAGTTTTTGAAGGTTATGTATCAACGCTAAAATGATTTTTAATTTTGATAACTTGGTTGAAAACTCTTAACTTTCAAAATCTGCCTGTTGAAATGGCGTTGAAAAGTCGAAATTAATTGTTTTTTATCTCATTTATTATGTTGTTGATACGTGTGGCAAATGAAGCGGTTTCCTTCATCTTACCCTCTATTTTATATACGGCATGATGTACCGTGGAGTGGTCTCTTCCGTTAAACTCCATTCCAATGTCGGGCAAGGACATTGCTGTCATATCCCTTATTATGTACATGGCAACCTGACGGGCTGTAACGATATTTTCCTGTCTTTTTGAGCTCTTGATATCTTCGGGAGTCACGTTAAAATCTCTGGATACTGCAAGAAGTATTTTATCAAGAAGTACAGGAAGAGGCTCGTTTTCATTGGTTATATCCCTTATGGCGCTCTGAGCAAGGGCTATGTTGGGGGTCGTATCGGATACAAGCTGGAAGGCTTTTATCTTTTTAACAACTCCGTCGAGCTGTCTTATATTGTTTTTTATTTTCGATGCTATAAAGAAAATAACGTCATCAGGAATGGTTATGGAATAGGCAGCGGCCTTCTGTTTAAGTACAGCCACTTTGAGTTCATATTCAGGAACGATAATATCCGTCATAAGTCCCGATTCGAAACGTGAACGGAGTCTTTCTTCAAGCTGGGGTATTTCCTTGGGAGGACGGTCGGAAGCAATAATTATTTGCTTTTTATCCTCGTAAAGGGCGTTGAAGGTGTGGAAAAATTCGGTCTGAGTTTGATCCTTACCCGAAATAAACTGTATATCGTCTATAAGAAGAACGTCTGCAGTGCGGTACTTTTCTTTAAATTCTGCGGTGGTTTTATTTTTAAGGTGCTCTATAAAATCGTTGGTAAATTCTTCGCAGCTTACGTATACTACTCTATAGGCCGGATAAAGCTTACGTATTTCGTTTTTAATTGCGTTTAAAAGGTGGGTTTTACCAAGACCCGTATTTCCGTATAGGAAAAGAGGATTGTAAAGAAAAGCAGGGTTTTTTGCAACTGCGTAGCAGGCTGCATGGGCGTGGCGGTTAGAATCACCTACGATAAAGTTATCAAAGGTGTATTCAGAGGTAAGATTTTCTTCTATATTATGTAATTTGGTATCTACCTTGTATTCCGCCGATTTCTGAACGTGGGCCTTTTGGGAATTTCTTTCTTCCTGGGTTATGGCGTTAACATCCATATCTATTCCCGAAACGGCCAGAAGAGCTTCTCTTATATCGTCCCTGTATCTTGACATTATTATATCGCGCTGGAAAGGAGATTCCACCATAATTATGGCCGCGTTATTTTCGTAACCTATAGGTTCGGCGGGGCGAATCCACAGATCCATTGCGTTAGGCGTGATTTTTTCAGATAATTTTAGAACGGTTGCGTCCCATATGTTTTTAAAGCTTTTCATCGTCCTGTACCTGCAAGTGTTATTTTTATGGTTTTTAAACAGAGTTAATATATTATTAATTATATATGCAGTATTATAGCATATAAAAGCGGCTTATGCAACATTCAAATGTAAAATGTTAAATAAATTTTAGAAAAACGGCTTGACAAAAGGGAAATTAGGATATATAATTAGTTAGTACACCTTTGCCCTCACGCTACTGCGTGTACCAAGGCAAAGAAATAATCCTTATGAAAAGGAGTGAATGAGATGTTAAGAACCTATCAGCCCAAGAAGAGACAGCGTTCCAAGGAACACGGCTTCCGTAAGAGAATGAAGACCGCTAACGGAAGAAAAGTATTGGCAAGAAGACGTGCCAGAGGCAGAAAGCAGCTTTCTCTCTAATCCTTAACGGAAGAAGAAAAGATGCTTAAAACTTGCTCTATTTGTGAAAACAGACTCTATTTGACTCTGTACAAAAAAGGTGCGAGTGCAGCCTGCAAATCTTTTATAATCTATTGCAGAAGGAATAATCTTTCCGCAAAAGTAACACCCTATACCAACAGACTTGGCCTTACGGTCAGTACCAAAATAGGCTGTGCTGTGAAAAGAAACCGTTGTAAAAGAGTTTTTAGGGAAGCTTACCGTCAAATTGAAAGCGTTATACCCGATGGGTGGGACATTGTTCTCGTTGCCCGATCAGTCACGCCGGAGCTTCCCTTGAACAGGGTAAAAAAAGATTTGGTAAATGCACTGAAAAGACTCGGAGTTATCAAACCCGATGCTCCGATAGAAAGCAGAAACACATCCGACGGTCCGTCGGAAAACACCCCTTCCGAGAATCACACGGGTACCGGAAAAGATGAATAAACTCGCGATTCTGCTTATAAAGTTTTACCGAAAGATCATATCTCCGCTTAAGCCGCCTTGCTGCAGATTTTATCCGACTTGTTCGGAGTATGCGATGACGGCTTTTTTGAGGTACGGCTTTTTTCGGGCTTTTTGGCTTTCTTTATGCAGAATATTGAAATGTAATCCCTTTTGTAAAGGCGGATATGACCCGGTTCCCGAAAAGAACCCCGATATCAAGATACGTAGGTATCGTCATCGGGATTAGTATGGTTCTTATTTTTATTTGTTTGTTAGGAGATACGGCATGGGCTCTATTATGAATATAATTTACTTCCCCTTGGCAATGATATTGAAGCTTTGCTATACTATTGTAAACAACTACGGTATAGCTATAATATTGTTTGCTGTAATAGCAAAGGTATTACTTCTTCCTCTCGCAGTTAAGGGTGAGAAAAGCAGAAGAAGCATGCAGAAGTTCCAGCCTAAAATCAATGCTCTCCAGGCAAAGTATAAGAACGATACCAGAAATCCCAAGTACAACGAAGAGTTGCAGAAGCTTTATACCGAAGAGGGATACAATCCCATGTCAGGCTGTCTGCCCACTCTTATCCAGCTCCCCATCATTATGGGTCTTTGGAATGCTATAAGAAAACCCCTTACCTATATTTTTGATCTTACCAACGGAACCCTTGAAAGAGTTTTTAATGCCATTAAGGATCTTGGCGGTCTTGAAGCCGTAAAGGATTTTGCCGCTGTAAAGGATAGTCAGATCGGTCTTCTCAATGCCATTAACGACTTCAGAATGGAATTGACCGAACTTCTTCCCGCAGATTTTCCCCAGCATATCGATATGGAATTTTTGGGTCTTAATCTTGGTGATACTCCCGTACTCGGATTCCATCCCAGCGTACTTATTCCTATAGTATCCGCTCTTACGTCGTTCCTCGTAGGTTATCTTTCCCAGAAGATCAACAGTAAAGGTAATAAAGGCAATTCTGCTGCCGAAAGCGCAGCAAAAAGCGCGAACTTTATGCTTTATACCATGCCCATCATTTCTCTTATTATGGGCTTCTCTTTCCAGATAGGTATCGGCATTTACTGGACCGCTTCGAATATTCTCAGCCTTGCGCAGACATTAATCCTCCCCCTGTTTTTCAAAGAACCCGTAGAAGAAGTTAAGGTAAAAGAAAAGAAGCTTAACTATAACCAGATTGAAAAGATGGAACGAGAGAAGGCTCTCGAAGAAAAGAAAGATCAGAACAAAAATTCCTCTAAAAAACACTGATAATCCGAAGTAAAAACTTTAGTTGAGGAAAACTTATCCGCAAAAGGTCGGATAAAGGTTTTATTGAAGCGAAAGGAAGGTATTGCATCGGAACGTGGATTGTTTTGTTCCGATGTTAAATCGAATAAAATGAAAAAAGAATTCCAAGGCAAGACCGTGGAAGAAGCCGTTGAGGTTGCTTGTCACGAGTTAAATCTTAGCAGAGACGATTTTTCCTATGAAATTAAAGAAATGCCCACAAAGGGATTTCTCGGTATAGGCGCAAAGAACGCCGTAATCACCGTTACCGTTAACGACGATCCCGTTTCTTATCTTAGTGATTATCTTAAAGAGCTTTTCGGTTTTATGAATGCTACCGATTATACCGAAAGCATTGAAATTACCGAAGACAAGCTTATCAATATCCAGCTTAACGGCGAATGTCTTAACCAGTTTACCGAAAAGAACAGCGATATTGTTGATGCTATCCAGTTTATGCTTGCAATCACCGTAAACAAAAAGTATGACGAGCATTACAAAGTAACATTTAACATTAACGATTACAAAGAAAAGTCCGTTTCCCGTGTTGAAGCTGTAGCAGTTAAGGCTGCAAAATCCGTTCAGAGAACTCGCAGAAAGGTTATCCTTTTCCCCATGAGTGCATATCAGAGAAGGATAGTTCACTCCAAGCTTCAGGGATTTGACAATATTACCACCTACTCCATCGGCACCGAACCCGAAAGAAAGGTTGTTGTAGCTTATCAGTACGCTGAAGGCGAAGCAAGACCTGTAAAGGGCGGCAAAAACGGTGGCAGAGGCCGTAGAAACTATAACAACAATAACTCCGAAAACGTTGAAGGACGTGAAAAGACCGAAGGCTCCGAAAACAGATACAGTGGTAAGGGCAGAAACGGTTACCGTTCCAACGGCGGCAGATATAACGGAAGAAACAGTCAGAATCGCGGTTCCGGCAGAAACTACGACGGAGCCAGTAGAACTGAAAACGTTCCTGCTGCTCCTCAGCAGTCCAAGATAAAGCTTCTTTATCAGGGTTCTGTTGAAGGCGAGGGTTCCGAAGAATAATTTTGAAGGGCGTTGCGGGAATTCCCCGTTACGCCCCTATTTTTTTGGTGAAACCATGAATAATTTTTATAATAACGATACAATATGTGCAATCTCCACTCCCCCGCTGATGTCTGCCATAGGCGTTATAAGGGTTTCGGGAAATGACTGTATAGATATTGTAAGTAAATGCTTTGATAAGCCTTTGAAGGATAAAAAAGGCGGTACTCTTACCCACGGATATATATACGACATAGAAACAGGTAAGCAGATAGACGAGGTAGTCCTCTCTCTTTTCAGAGCTCCTGCCAGCTATACGGGTGAAGACGTGGTTGAAATATCCTGCCATGGAAGTGTTTATATCCTGAATAGGGTTATGAAGCTTCTCATATCCAACGGTGCCCGTCAAGCAGACAGAGGCGAATTTACAAAAAGAGCATTTATAAACGGCAAGCTTGATACGGTAAAGGCCGAAGGTATCATTGATCTTATTGAGGCTCAGACCGAAAAGGAAGCCTCAGTTGCAATGGAGCACCTTAAAGGAAAGCTTTCACAAGAGATAAACGCTGTAAGAGAGGCTTTATTGGGAGTTTCTGCCCAGATAATGGCCTATATAGACTACCCCGATGATGAAATCGAGGAACTTGAGCCCGAAAATCTTTATTCATTGCTTAAAGAACAGCACTCCAGAGTTAAAAAGCTGCTTTCATCCTTTGAAAAGGGTAAGCTGATTAAAAACGGAGTTTCGGTTTGCATAGCGGGTAAGCCAAACGTGGGAAAATCCTCCCTTATGAACAGACTTGCCGGATATGATCGCAGTATCGTTACCGAAATAGAAGGTACCACCAGAGATATCGTTGAGGAAACGGTTTCTATAAAAGGTATAAAAGTAAAGCTTTCCGATACGGCTGGCATAAGAGAAACCGATGACAGAGTTGAGAAAATCGGCGTTGAAAGAGCATATAATAAGCTTAATTCGGCAGATATAATTCTTGCTGTGTTCGACGGATCCCGCCACCTTTCCGAAGAAGATAAGGAATTGCTTTCGGCTATTTCCGAAATGAGAGCAAAAAAAATAGCAGTAATAAACAAGACCGACCTTCCCGAAAAGCTTGAAGAAACCGAGCTTTTGGGATTTGATAAAACGGTCAGAATATCTTCCCTTGAAAACTACAATCTGGACGGACTTGCAGACGCCATGTATGAGCTTTTTGAGGAAGAACTTGAGCTTAACGATACCGAGATAATCACCAACGAAAGACAGTTTCAGTGTCTTTCAAAGGCGGAAGCGGCTCTTTCTCAATGCGTAGGGGACGTTTTATTGCCTCCCGACGTTTTGGAGGTCTGTATAGAGGACGCCATAGATGCTTTATCTGTAGTTTTGGGTAAAAGCGTGGGAGAAGATATTCTTCAAACTATATTTTCAAGATTTTGCGTGGGAAAATAATGAGTTATTTGCTTAATGAGTACGACGTTTGTGTCGTTGGCGCAGGACATGGCGGTATAGAGGCCGCTTTGGCTACTGCAAGACTGAATAAAAAGACTCTTCTCGTCACTATCAACCTTGACGCGGTGGGAAATATGCCCTGCAATCCTTCCATAGGAGGTACTGCCAAGGGACACCTTGTAAGAGAGATAGATGCCTTAGGCGGAGAAATGGGCAAAACGGCAGATAAGGCATTTTTGCAGAGCAGAATGCTTAATATGGGCAAAGGCCCAGCCGTGCATTCCTTACGTGTTCAGGCTGACAGAAGAAAATATCAGACCTTGATGAAGAATATTGTTGAGGAGCAGGAAAATCTTGACCTCAAGCAGGCCGAAATCAAGACCCTTACTATTGAAGAGGACGGAAGATTCCGCCTTACAACCATGTTGGGTGGGTATTTTCTGGCAAAAGCCGTTATTTTGGCTACCGGTACTTACCTCAACGGCCGCATAATAGTGGGTGAGACATCTTATGAGGGCGGTCCCGACGGAATGTTTGCCGCCCTTGGCTTAACAGAGAGTCTTAAAGAGCTTGGAATAGAGTTTTTGAGATTTAAAACGGGTACTCCCCCTCGTATTAACAAGCGTACCGTTGACCTTTCAAAACTTGAAATGCAGGAAGGCGACGACAGAATAGTCCCCTTCTCCTTTGAAAACGAGGGAGTTGATATAGGTGAAAACGTAAGCCCCTGCTACATAGCCTACACAAATACTAATACTCATAAAATAATTCTTGATAATATTGACCGTTCTCCCATTTATACGGGAGATATAACGGGTGTTGGCCCCAGATATTGTCCTTCCATAGAAACTAAAGTGGTCAGATTTGCCGACAAGGAAAGACATCAGCTTTTCCTCGAGCCCATGGGAATAGACTCAAACGAGATGTACTTGGGCGGATTTTCTTCGTCTATGCCCGAGGAAATTCAGCTTGAGATGGTTCGTTCCATAGAAGGCTTTGAAAATGCGGAGATAATGAGGACTGCCTACGCCATAGAGTACGACTGTATAGACCCTCTTCAGCTTAAGGCTACCCTTGAATTCAAAAAAATTCCCGGACTTTACGGTGCAGGTCAGTTTAACGGCACTTCTGGATACGAAGAGGCCGCTGCTCAGGGTCTTATTGCGGGAATTAACGCCGCGCTGAAGCTGGATTCACGTCCCCCCCTCGTTCTTGACAGAAGTACATCCTATATTGGTACCCTTATAGATGATTTGGTGGTTAAAGGAACTCCCGAGCCCTACAGAATAATGACCTCCCGTTCCGAGTACAGACTTCTTCTTCGTCAGGATAATGCGGACAGAAGACTTACTCCCATAGGATACGAAGTGGGGCTTATTTCCGAAGAGAGATACCAAAAATATCTTGAAAAACAAAGAATTATAGAGCAAGAAGAAAAGAGAATGAAGGAGACTTTTATCTCCCCTACTCCCGAGCTCTACGAAATACTTGACAGTCACGGTTCTACACGTACAGCAACGGGAATTCCTCTTGCGGACCTGGTAAAACGCCCCGAGCTTTCTTACGATATGCTGGCTCCCGTTGATAAGAACAGACCTGACCTTCCCCCATATATGAGGGAGCTCGCGGAAACCGACGTCAGATACGAGGGTTATATCCGCAGACAGCAGCTTCAGGTTGAGCAGTTTAAAAAGGCCGAAAGCAAGAAGCTTCCCGAGGATTTTGACTACTCCAAAATCGAAGGCTTGAGAGTTGAGGCAAGAGAAAAGCTTAATCTTCACAAACCCTTGAATATCGGCCAGGCAGGCAGAATATCAGGCGTAAGCCCCGCCGATATATCAGTGCTGATGATATACTTTAAAATGATATAAATGGAGAGCAGCAATGAGAGCAAGAAAAAAGAAAAATACGATCCCCCGTCTTGAAAGATGCGAAGAATACCTTTCAAACAAGGTGGAAATAAAGGAAAATACACCTTTGAGATTGGAAATCGGTTGCGGAAAGGGAAAATTCATAACCGAAGTGGCCACCAAGCCCGAAAATAAGGACATAATTTTCTACGCTGTTGAAAAGGTTCCCGACGTAATGGTAATGGCGGCCGAGAAAGCAGCAGCTGCCAAAATCGAAAATCTCCAGTTTATTCTGGGCGATGCAGAAACCCTTGCAGAGATATGTCCTCCCCACCGAACTGAGATAATTTATCTTAACTTCTCCGACCCCTGGCCCAAGAAAAAACAGGCTAAACGCAGACTCACCTACAGAAGCTTTCTTGAAATATACAGAGGTTTGCTTTCCGAAGACGGATATATCTTTATGAAAACCGACAACGAGAAGCTCTTTGACTATTCTCTCGAGGAAATATCCACCCATGGATACGAGCTTTTTGATGTTACAAGAGATCTTCATAACAGTGATATTTACAATCCCGCTACCACCGAATATGAGGATAGATTTACAGCTTTGGGTCAGCCCATATATTCCCTTAAGGCAAAGCCCATTCCCGGATATATTCCTCAGTCCGAAGAGGCAGAAACGGAAACTGAGGAATAAGACAGCATTTCTCGGTGCCTAAGCAAAAACTTAACAAAATCAGAACCTCCGAATATAATGGTGATTGAAAACATTATTTTCGGAGGTCTTTATGTTGGAAATTATTTTGAGGTCCGGGTCTGTGGGGCCGCAGGTGGAGTATCTTCAGAGCTTGCTTAACCGTCTTGGTTTTACAGTGGGCAGAGTAGACGGAATATTTGGACCCAGAACCGAAAGGGCAGTAAGGAGATTTCAGGAAAAGAACAGTCTTACCGTTGACGGTGTGGTTGGCCCAAATACTTGGAATGCCCTTCATCCCTATATGAGAGGGTATATTAATTATAAGGTGCAAGGTGGAGATACTTTTTATCTTCTTGCCAAGCGTTACGGAACCTCTGTCAGTGCAATAGAGGCGGCAAATCCCACAGCAGATCCAATGAATTTGCAAATAGGACAGAATCTTATAATTCCAATCTCTGCCGCAACCGTACCCACAGACGTGAGTTACGGCTATCCTCTTCTCCAACTAAACCTTGAATCATTCAAAAAACGGTATCCGTTTCTTGAGCAGGGCAGTATCGGGAGAAGCGTTTTGGGTAACGAGCTTTATTACGTAAGATTTGGCCGAGGACCCAGTGAAGTTTTCTATAACGCGGCTCATCACGCAAACGAGTGGATAACTTCTGTGGTTGTGATGAAGTATATCGAGCAGCTTTGCAACGCTTATGTAAACGGGGGAAGTATCGGGGGCGAAAGCGCAGAGGAAATATTCGAGAAAACATCGCTATATATCGTTCCCATGGTAAACCCCGACGGAGTTAATTTGGTTACGGGGTATTACGGGCAGGGTTCTGCTCCTTACCAAAGAGCGTTTAGACTAAGTGTCACCGGCGTACCCTTCCCCGAGGGCTGGAAGGCGAATATTACGGGAACTGACCTAAATCTTAATTATCCGGCAGAATGGGAAGCGGCGAAGGAGATGAAATATGCTTTGGGATATACCTCTCCCCGTCCCTTCGGGTATGTGGGCGAATATCCCTTTTCGGCTCCGGAAAGCCGCGCCGTTGCCGAATTTACAAAGGCTCACAATTTTTTGCTGACCATTTCGTATCATACTCAGGGAGAAATAATATTCTGGAAGTTTCTCAACTATCTACCACCTGAATCCCGTCGAATCGGAGAATTGTTCGCGGCAGTAAGCGGCTACTCTCTTGAAGAAACTCCCACGAATATGGGTTACGCGGGATATAAGGATTGGTTTATTCAGGAGTATAACCGTCCCGGGTATACCGTGGAAGCCGGGCGGGGGCGAAATCCATTACCCATAAGTCAGTTTGGAGAAATATATGCAGATAATATAGGCATACTGACCCAAGGTGCCGTTCAGTTCTGATAGTTATGAGGCGGAGTTTATCTCCGCCTCTTTTTCTCATAAATGGGGCTTTTGCGAAAAATAAAAGGATTTTTTATTGACATAAAGGTCCTAAATTGATATAATGTAACGGAATAAAGATACTTGGAGAAGATATGAAATACGATTTAATATCTAATTCCCAGCCTCTTTCTTATAGGGACGGGTGGCCTTTGGGAAACGGCCGGCTTGGCTGTGTTTGGCATGGAGAATTTACCTCGTCCGTAGCAGTGCTTAACGACAGCACCCTTTATGGCGGTAAAAAAATACACGGTGACTCCTTATATGCGGCCTCCCAGATAGCAAGAATAAAAAAGCTGTTTTTTGAAGGCAGATATAAAGAAGCTCAGCATCTTTGCGAAAAATATCTTCCCGGTACACCGTTTGAACTTCCGTCCTACGAGGAAATGGCCCGTCTTAATATATCCTTTGAGGGAAAAGTCAAGGAATATAGCAGAAAGCTTTCATTTGGTTCCTCAATTTTGAAAGAGGAATGCGAGATGGAAAACGGACTTTACATAAATCGTGAAAGCTTTATTTCCGTAAAAGAGAATTGCCTTTTTATAAAGATGGCCTTTTCAGTACCAATAGATGTTTCCGTAGAGCTGTCCAGAGCAAAAAATGCTGAGTCCTATGGGGAAAACGGTATTTGCT
>JAZQLP010000095.1:0-6378 GCA_045542755.1 Eubacteriales bacterium | reverse complement strand
CGTATACGAAAACATCGCTTACGGCGCCAAGGGAGAGGTTTCAAAAGATGAGGTTCTCGCCGCAGCAAAGGCAGCTCACGCCGATGACTTTATTAAGGATATGCCCGAAGGGTATGAAACGAAAATAGGGGAAAGAGGCGTAAGGCTTTCGGGCGGTCAGAAGCAACGAATTGCAATCGCCAGAGCAATTCTCCGCGATACTCCCATTCTGGTATTTGACGAGGCAACTTCCGCTGTGGATAACGAAACCGAGGCTCTTATCCAAAAGGCTATAGACGAGCTTTCCAAGAAGCGCACGGTCATCGTTATTGCCCACCGTTTATCCACCGTAAGAAAGGCTGATAATATAGTCGTGCTTAAAGAGGGTAAGGTTGTAGAAGAGGGTAACCACGAGCAGCTTATGGGCTTGTCAGGAATTTATGCCGACCTTTATAACGCAGGTAAAGAATACGCAGGAATTAACTAATCAATAACTCATAACAAAAAGGCACCGCGTACGCGGTGCCGTTACTTTTTATAGGAAAATTTATCCTAGAATATCGAATGTTATATTTGCTGTTTTTTTGTTTAACTCTGCCTGAATGATAGGACGTATGGACTGAAACAGTTCGGTTGAACCCATTTCTCCTCGAACGACCTTCGCAAAGTATCCGTCAAGAGTCCAGCTGCTATCTCCATAATAAGTAGAGTGGTCGTCATTGCAATGCTCTACCATATAGATGTAAGCATCATAATCTCGGCCTTCGGGATCCTGGAATATATCTTCAATCAGATAATCCTGCCAACTCGGAACGTTGTCAAGGGGCTTGAAGAGTTCCTCCATAAATATACCGATATCCTCGGAGGTATTATCAGACTGGTTGATTATAAAGTGATATAGGGTTGAATAGTTAACGCTTGTGGAAACGTCATCCGGAGATCCATTAGGACCATATGGGAAGGTGATCACTCCATATTCGTTTACCAGAGTGGCTATTGATTCACTGTTAATGGAGGCAGGTGCTGTGGTCGCATCACCTGAACTTGAGGATAAAAACACGGCTGTTTCTGAAATAAACTCATCGTAGCCACCGCTGTAATAGAGACCTCTGTGCCTGAGGTTTGAAAGAAAGTCGAGGGCTTGAATTCCCGCATCCGTATCAAAACCGAAGGTATAATTTCCGTTTGGATCGGCGGCGAGGCCTTTTAAGCCATTAACGAACATAATGGAAACGGCATCTTCGTTAAAGGATACTGCCTGCCAGGGATGAATTTCATGGGTGGTATAACCGGAATCCTTTATTGTCTGAAGCATATCCGTAAAGGTATCCCAGTTCCAAAGCTTCCGTTCGTAATACTCGTAGGGGTTTGTAACACCGATTTCTCTGATAAGCTCAGTATTAAACTGGAGAATACCTTCAACGCTGGGACCGTATGACCATTCATTGGGGTAGAATCCGTAGTGTTTTCCGTCAGGAAATCTTGCTGCGCTGATAAAGTTTTTGTAGCCCCATTTATCGCTGTCTGCATCAATGGTTTCAATATCTTCCAGCGAGTACAGAACACCCAACTGATATTTATCAAGACCTTCGTATCTGGGCGCTGTCTGATAAAAATCGTATACGTTTTGCTGTACTGCCAATCTGTTGGTAAGATCTCCGCCTTTTAAAGGTTGAGCCTCCGTAATTATCTCCAGATTATAAGTCTCTTCCATATCGGCGTATCTCTGGAGGATGGCGTCTCCGATAGTTGTTTGTCCCGGAGTGGGTATAAACAGCTCTGAGCTTATGATTCCCCATCTGAAGGTGGTGTAATCCAACGGGTTATCATCGTCGCCTCCTCCCGACCCTGCGTCAACTTTTGTTGGAACACAGGCCGTGAAAAGAAATATTATCAATAAAAGGGTTAGAGCCAATATACGTTTGCACATAGTAGGGCCTCCTTAAAGCGTTTATGGCGAATGTTATCTCATGTTGTTATTGATTTCTGCATTTATCTTCTGACGAACCTCTTCAAATGCGGAAGATGCAGCCATTTCACCTGCAACTACCTTTTTATACAAGGCGTCAAAATCAGAAGAGCTTTCGGTATAGAAGCCCGACATGTCGTATTTTGCATGCTCTATCATAAAGATATAGTTCTCGTAGTCTCTATCATCAAAGAATACGATTTCCTGACAGCGCTCTTTCCAGTCAAGGTAACCGTCACCTTCGAGGGGAGCAAACATTTCTTCCATAAACAAGCCGATGGTATCAGACTCATTTTCACTCATGTTGAATATGAAGTTAAGGTCGGTAGTGTTATAGTAACAAGCAGATACGCTTTCTCTGCTGCCGTTTGGACCCCAGGGGAACTGAATAATACCGTAGGTAATGTTAGAAGAAGCTATACCGTTATCAGAGAGAGAGGAGCTGTCAATATTGGTGGCTTCGCCCGAGTCTGTAGAGAAGAACGCTGCATTTCCGTCAAGGAAGGTAACTCTTGCGTTATTACCGGTAATACCGCCGCCTAAAAGTCCGGCCTGTCTGAGTCTGGACATAAAGTCAAGAGTTTCAATGCCTGCAGTTGAATCAAAGCCGTATTCGTATTCACCTGTGGATTCGTTTTTAACTATGGGGGAAAGACCGTTTGCAAAGAACATTGAAACAGCATCTTCGTTATACACGGGACTTGCCCAAGGCATAAGATCGGGATTTGCAGTCTTTAACGTCTGAAGAATACTTTCAAAATTGCTCCAAGTCCAGGCATTCTGTTCCCAAAGCTCATAGGGGAGAGTAACGCCGTACTCGTCAAGGAGTTCAGTGTTAAATATCATAATACCTTCAAGCTCAGGGTTAAAGGGCCACTCATTGGGGAAAAATCCGTAATGCTGTCCTTCAAGAAGACCGATGGAGAGATAGCTTTCAGGGCCCCACTTTTCATCTGTGGGATCAATAGTTTCTATTTCTTCAAGAGCGTAGAGAACTCCTTCGCTCTGGAAAGGCATACCAATATCTCTCATATCTGACCACAGAAGGTCGAACATATCCTTCTGAGTATTAAGACGAAGGGTAACTTCCTGATCTTCTTTTCTGCTATCAAGGACTTCTACGGTGAGCGCCATATCGTATGTGTCACGAAGCTCCTGATATCTTGCCAATATGGCATCGCCTTCAGGGGTTGCTCCGGGAACAGGAGAGAAGAGGTCGCCTCTTATTACGCCCCAAATGAAGGAAGTATATGATAGGGGATCGTCTGCGTTTACGTCGCTATCACCCTGACCTGTTCGGGTAGCCGTACAAGCGGTAGCAAATATTGTGGCGGATAAGAGCATAATAGCCAAGATTTTTCTGAACATATCAGATGTTCTCCTTTCGCTACTGGAAAAGTATACTTAGTTATTATAGTGCAAGAAAACACTTACACTTAATTATATCACAAAAATACACTTTTGTAAAGGGGAAAGTCACGAAAAAAGTCTCATTTTTACAAGTTTTAATATTAAAATATATAATTATAAATGCAAAGATGCCGCAGGCAAGTTGCCTGCGGCATCAAATAAATTCATTAATTAGTCAATAGAACCTACGTTCTTTTCAATGTCAGCATTTGCAATGGGAGTAATCTGGTCAAATACACCTGCAATGGACATTTCTCCAATTATGGCATCACCGAAGTAATTATCAAGCTCAACACCTACATTGGGCATCTGAACGGAGTAGTCGTAGTTGCAGTGCTCGAGCATATACATATAGTTTTCGAAGTCTTCGTCGTGATGGAAGATGTTATCCTGGCAGTATTCTCTCCAGTCGGAAACTCCGTCGAGGGGATCGAAGAGAATATCCATAACAAGACCGATGGTTTCAGCGTCGTTATCGCTCTTGTTAAGAATAAAGTTCATAGGTGTGGACCAATAAACGTTGGAAGATACCGTATTGGCGTCTGCGTTGGGTCCGTAGGGGAAGGTTACGATACCGTATTCGTTTACAAGCGAAGCAACGGCTTCGGAAACAACGCCGTTTGCATCAACGGAAGCGGTGGTGCTGGTTGCAGCGTTTACGGAGCAGGTATAGAAGGCAGAGGTCTGGTCTACTGCAAAGAGCTGCTTACCGTTGTCGCTGTAGAGTCCCTGGCTCCAGAGCTTGTTCATCCATTCAAGAGTTTCAATACCGTGGTTGTTTTCGTTAAATCCGAATACGTACTTACCGGTATAGGGGTCTTCGATAACGCCGGAAAGACCGTTACTCATAAGTATGTACCACGCGTCGTCGTGCATGGCTCCCGTTACCCAAGGAGTGCTGGAAGGATCGTAGGCCTTGAGGGTATTAAGTATGGCTTCATAATTAGTCCAGTTCCAATTGCCCTGCTCCTGATATACGTAGGGGAGCTCTACGCCCGCATCCTCAAGTATCTCATTGTTGAACATAAGAACGCCGGTAAAGTTGGGAACTTCTGCCCACGCGTTGGGGAAGAAACCGTAGGTTACACCATCGTATCTTGCACACTGAGTATAAGCCTTGTAGCCCCACTTTTCTTCGTCTTCATAATCTATGGTCTCAATTTCATTAAGTGCGTAAAGGGAATCCATGTGATAAAGCTCCCAACCGATCTTTCTGGAAGTACCCATAAAGATATCGGGAACGTTCTGGGAGATAGCCATACGCTGAAGAAGCTCGGAAGATTCGTTCTTCATATCTTCAACGATAAAGTCAAGACCGTAATCTTCTCTCAACTCGTCGTATCTGGCAAGCATAGCGTCGCCTCTGTCGGTAGAGTTGATAAGGGAAGGATGGTACGTTTCATAATAAGCGTTACCCCATCTGAATGTAACGTATGCGAAAGTGTCGTCGCCTTCGTTGCCGCCGTCTACTCTCTGAACGGTACAAGCTGTAGCGAACATCATAAGGACCAGCAAGAATATTGCCGCGATTCTTTTAAACATAAAAAACCTCCATATCGCCGTTTGCGGCGACAAAAATAAATGTGAGTTCCTTTTTAATCTGTACGCCTTGGGTGTGCGCAGCGTACAAATAACTTCATTGTATTATAACATATTTCTTGCCCCTTGTAAAGGGGTTTTAGAAAATAAAATTGAAAAAATATGTTGAATCTTAAAGTACTTTGGGTTATTAATAAGACAAGAGCTACCCCGTTTAAGGATAGCTCTTCCAATCAAGTTAAAATATTCTTTTGTTAAGGACGGAGATCAGTCTGTGCAGGGCAGGGGAAAATACGGTGTTGACAAGGAATTCAAAGATAAAGTTTATACCCGCAACTCCCACTACAAGGAAGTAAATTACCGTAGAGCCTTCATCAACGAAGTTGGCTGAAAGGGTGTCCGCAATAAAAAGACCGCCGACAATGAAAATACCGGTGTTTATTACGGGAACAAGGGCAGACGCCAAAACCGTCGCAGGGAGAGGTTTTTTCGTATACAATCCCTTAAATACAAGGCCTGCAAGCAAACCCGCAAGTGAGGTCTTTAAAGTACAGATAAGGAACGTAGCAATGGGGTTGTTCGTGAAAAGAACCGCTGTGAACAGAGGATCCATACCCATTACGCCGTAGGTGATAAATACGACAAGACCGTAAATAAGCCCCAAAGTAAATCCTGCCCAGGGCCCAAGGAGCATCGCGCCCAAAGCAATGGGGATCAGGGTCAAGCTTATAGGTGTGGCGAGGAATGGCAAACGTATGCCTATACCCGAAAAATGAAGCAGTAAAACGATTGCCGTAAGTATAGCAAATTCCGTCATTCGAATTATGGATTGATGGTTCTTGTTTGCCATAAAATAAGCCTCCTGCATGTTGTTCTTATACAAGCATTATAGTGCAGAAATGTGACAAGACAATAATCTAAATCTATATAAAATATGAATAAATGAGTCGAAAAAAACACCCGAAAAATCGGGTTTGTGAAATGATTGTGAAATTATGAGAGAAGCATTGACAAACTGCCTTTTTTGTGATATAATACCAAAGCAATCGAAAAGCCGACTAACAGAGCCGGGGGACGATGTGCCGGAGTGGCGGAATAGGCAGACGCCCGGGACTTAAAATCCCGTGGGTAGTAATACCCGTACCGGTTCGAACCCGGTGTCCGGCACCATTATATCGCGGAGTAGAGCAGCCTGGTAGCTCGTCGGGCTCATAACCCGGAGGTCGTTGGTTCAAATCCTTCCTCCGCACCCAGAAAGAGACACGCACCTATTGGTGCGTGTTTTCTTTTTTTGTTTTTATAAATGTTAAATGTTTGTGTCTTGAAGAATAGCTCCTAGTTGGAGAAAAGCAAGTTTATTTTCTCCCTTGCGACCCGTTCATTGCAATACACAAAATTAAACTCACCACTAATCTGCATATCTGCAACAGAGAAGGTGGCAAGGTCGTCACGGCATCGGGAGATAGGTTCATAGGCAAAGG
>JAZQLP010000094.1:0-5970 GCA_045542755.1 Eubacteriales bacterium | reverse complement strand
TTCAAACTCTGCAAACATAGTCTGACGGTAAAGAGTCGTACGGAACTGCTCAAGGAAGTGATTTATAAGATAAGCGCGCTGTACCTTATCCTCGGTCTTGGAGAGAAGATGGGACATAAGCAACGCTTCGTTACATGTAGATGCAACTTCGGCTACAAAAATTACGTAATTAGAGTATGCTACGGGCTGATTCTTCATAGAGAAATAAGAATGAAGAGCGTGACCCATTTCATGAGCCAGAGTAAACATACTGTTAAGAGTGTTTTCATGGTTAAGAAGAACGTAGGGATGAGGACGGCTACCCGAAGAATAGGCACCGCTACGCTTACCTTGATTCTCATAAACGTCGATCCATCGCTCGTTAAAGCCCTTCTTAACGATATTAACGTAGTCTTCACCCATGGGAGCAAGAGCTTCAAGAACGATTTCCTTGGCCTCTTCAAAGCTGATATTTGACTCAGCATCCCCAACGAGAGTGGGATAAATATCATACATATGCATTTCATCAAGTCCCATGAGCTTTTTGCGGAGAGCCATGTACTTATGCATATGGTGCATATTCTTATGAACGGTGTCTATAAGGTTAAAGTACACTTCCTGGGGAACCTCGGTACGGGAAAGTGCAGCTGCAAGGGAACTTTCATACTTTCTTGCCTTAGAGAAATACTTAAGCTGGCGCATCTGTCCGTCAAGGAATGCGGCTATGGTGTTTCTATGAGCGCCAAACACAGCGTAAAGGGCTTCGAAAGCATCCTTACGGAGAACTCTGTCAGAGCTTTCAACCATTGAAATGTAGGAACCCTGGGTAAGCTGATGAGAATTACCCTCGCTGTCTTTAACGTCGGGGAATATAAGGTCTGCGTTTCTTAAAGCAGAAGCGGCCTTATTTGCAACTCCGGCTATCTCAGAAGCACCTGCAAGAAGCTTCTCTTCTGCCTCGGAAAGCGTATGAGCTTTCTTCGCTCTTATCTTGTCAAGCATACGGCGATAGCCTTCAAGACGGGGTTCATCCTTATAGAACTGCGCCATCTTATCGTCTTCTATAGAGATAATTTCGGGGCCAAAGAATGCGGATGCAGCAGCAACTCCCGTATAATAGCTCATCATCTTGCCAACCATGGACAAATATTTGGAGTTAGCCTTGTCCTGATCGCTCTTTAAACTTGCATAACTGTATAACGCCTCTATAGAGAGGGAAAGCTGGTCATCAAGAACAAGAGCTTCATAGAGAGCCTCTGCGGATTGACTTATCTTACCCTTATATGCAGCAATCTGCTGAGGATATACGGCCGCCTTTTCAAAGGCTTCTTCCCACGCTTCATCGGTGGGGAAAATATCCTCGGTTGCCCAGGTATCTTCTTTTCTTACTTCGGATCTTGTAGGTATTCTTTTCATAATATTAGTATTTCCTTTCAAGATTTATATAAATACGTATACATTATACCTCATTTTTCCAAAAGAGTCAAGTGGCAATTTTGATACAGTATTTTATAAAATTTAAGAAAAAAGGTTCCCAATTATGGCTGTGTTGGAAAAATCGTAATTTGGGAAATTTTTCCTTAACAGAACGGGATTTTTTCATAGTTTGCATATTGTTTTTGTCGAAAAATTCAGCCCTATTCTCATAACAGTAGAGGCAAAAATCATTGTAATTTGACAAATACCGTGCTACAATTAATCCACCCACACAAGCAACAAAATTAAAGAAACGAGGGACAAAGAAAAATGAACAGACCCAAACAAATCGTAATTCTTGACGACAGTCAGATTTACAGAAAAGAAGCAGAAAGGGTATTATCCGAAGTAGGATACCAAATTGCAGAATCAACCAGTGATCCAGATAAGGCGTTATTTAAAATAGGTCACGAAAAGATTGACTTGCTCATTACGGATATTTTACTTGCAGATACGGAAGGAATAGACTTTATAAAAAGAATAAAGGATGACTACGAAACCACCGTATTGGTATGCTCTCAAATACGCACCGAAGCTGTGGTATCCACTGTTCTTAACCATGCCGATTATTATCTATATAAGCCGGTAACGCCGTCAAGATTAATAGACACCGTTGCACTGCTGTGCGGAAAGAATATTCCAAACGAGCCTATGGATGAAGAACAAACCTTAAATAAACTCGAAAAGGATATTACGGCAATCATATCCGACATGGGTATTCCCGCAAAGGTAAAAGGTTACCATTACATAAGATACGCCGTTATCTGCGCATTGCAGGCGCCGGAATCATCCTTTGCTGTAACTAAAACGATCTATCCTCTTATAACGAAGAAGTTCGGAACAACTCAGTCAAAGGCGGAAAGGGCTATACGCCACGCCATTGAAATAGCCTGGGCTAACGGCCCCATTGAAAGGATAGAGAACGTATTCGGAAGCATGAGCAGGCGCCGTCCGTCAAACGCCGTATTTATAGCAACTATAGCAGACAAATTACGAATGAGTAACACCGCGTACAAGGAGCTTTACACAATGTGCGGAAGTGTATAAAAGAAAAAATGTTCTCACCGGTTAGGTGAGAACATTTTTTTCTTACTTCTTCTTTTGGGCTATAAGCCAATTAACAACGTTTGTATCAAGATACGCTGGATCCCAGGATGCGTGAGCGACACCGTTAAAAACGGTAAATTTAACGTCTGCCCCGCTATCACGGGAACGGTTTACCATTTCTATTGAGTTGCTTATATCCACCGTAGGATCTTTATCGCCGTGAAATGCCCAGATAGGCATACCTTTAAGTGCGCCTGTTCTCCAGGCCATTCCGCCACCGCATACGGGAGCGAGGGCAGCAAAGGTTTCGGGGAACATCATGCCCATTTCCCAGGTTCCGAATCCTCCCATAGACATACCCGTTACGGTTATTCTGTCGCGGTCTACGGAGTAGGTGTCTACTATACTGTCAAGAAGTTCTTTTAAGTCAAAAATAAGATGGTTCCACACTCTGTCTTTGGGACATTGAGGGCAAAGGACTATGGCATCAACGTTCATTGACTTTCTCTTGAGATAACCTCCAATGCCTATGTGGGTTCCTCTTTCAAGCTCATCGGTACCGTTTCCCCTTTCTCCTGCTCCGTGAAGAGATAGAATCAAGGGGTAGGTCTTTTCCTCGGTATATCCGTCGGGAAGAAAAAGAGTATAACCGAAAAAGTTATTTTCATTCTTTATAAAATCAAGCCTTTGCATAATAATCCTCCAATTATTTTATATTTCAGCCGTAAGGCATTTATCTGTTTCAACATAAAAGCATTTAGGTGCAAGGTCGGGTGAGGGACAATGCTTTACAAAATATGATCTCATAGCATAGCAAAGAGCGCATCGGGTGGGATATCCCTCTTCCGAGGGAACAAACCCCTTATCAATCGCATATCGGTAAAGAGCCTCCACGCCTCCATTTATAAGGCGACCGTACACAGGATACTTATCTTCAGTAACGTTACACGAAAGATAATCACCTGCCTCTGCGGCAATACCGGGACAGCCCGAAGGAACTATATTACCGTAAAGGTCAAGATGACAGTGCATTACGTCGGGTTGAGAATGACAAGGCCTTGAGGTCAAAAAAGCCTCTGCGGGTCGGTTTGGATAGACTTTCCCCGCGATGCTCAATGCTCGCCCATTCATACCTACCCCGTACTCTTCCGCGGTTTTTACAACGTAATTCTTGCCAAGAATCTCTTTTATCTCCTCGTGGGAATAAGGGGTGGAACGACTGTAATACATCAGTTCTTCGTAATACTCCTCTTTCCAGATAAAGTAGTCGAATTCCATTCTATACAGTGCTTTTAAAAGGCGAAGAACGTTATCAAGAGGAACAAATTCCATATGAAACGGGTCAAGAGATACCATTACAGTACCAACCCCAAGGGCGCGAAGCTTTAAAAGTCTTTCTTTGATTAAGTTTTCGTCTTTCCCCCAAAAGCCATTGGTTTCTATGTAGCTTATGGAGATTTTATTTTTGTTAAGCTCTTCGATAAGAGTACAGAGGGCGGGAAAATTCATAAATGGCTCTCCCCCACCTATATGAACCTCTCTCGTTCCAGCCTCTTTTAAAAGGGCGGCAAGTTTTGCCGAAGTTTCGGCAGTTATGTATTCGTGAGGCCTGTCGGGAGAAGAGGAAAACATACAGTGCCGACAAGCCGCAGTGCAATTATAATTAGTGATTATTCCCGAATATTGGGGTGCGTACATAAATAATAGCCTCCTCTTATTTTAGTAATAATTCACTTATTTGTTTTAGCCCTGCAATGTGCCACAAATGAGGGTATATACGGAAGAGCGTGAATAATCAGATAAGCTATATATACAATGATCACACACACAAAGGTGGGCAAAGCCTGTCCTATGGGAGCAAAGATAAAAGATTTGAGTTTAAAGAACATATAGTCGGAATTTATCCAAGAGAAGTTAACTATATTTGCGGCAACTGATACTATAAGACAAGGCACAGACGGTAAAAGCAGCTTCCACCATCTGTCAACCTTCTTATAAGAGTGGTATCCCGAAAGAAGCATTGTAAGGGCGCAGAATACGATAACGCCGTGGTAAAGGAAAGTATGGAATCCAGCAAAGGATATGCAAGAGTAACTGCCGAGAATTGTTGCGGGATATACGAAATTTATACTTCCGCCCAAAAGACCGAGAGAACACACGTACCCACAAGCGGCGTGTCTGACAAGCCCCTTTCCCCATATAGCAAAGGGCATAGCATACATAAAGATGCTACAAGGATAAAGGGGCATTACACCTGCCCACTCAAAATTCACTGTTTTGCCCGTATAGGTTTCCCATACTATTTTAGTAATCTCAAGGATTACAATAACTGCCCAAAGAACCCCAAACACGGCTCTGACAGTCTTCTCCCCTCTTTTTGAAACGAAAAAGCAGAAAAAAAGCACTATGGCGAGGCATATAGCCGCAAACACGAAGTGCAGGGGCGTAAACATTGTGCCCGGAATTTTATCTGCAGAAGGGAGAAAGTCCTTATGGGTAAAGAAGTTGGAAATAAGGTCACCTAAGGTCCACATTATAATACCCTATCCTCTTTTATATTATCAATATTTGGCTTATTATATCACAATCTCGGCATTTTGTCAACCAAACATAGGAAAAGAGCCTCATCAAAGAGGCTCTAAAATCATGATACAACATTTTTGATTAAGAACGTTTTATCAATGCTTATGTTTTTAACTAAGATAATATTTCTTCTCAACACCGACTTTTGATTTTGAGAATCTTTGAGCATTAAGAAAGATCAATCTTCAGATACGGGAGGATACACGTAGTTGTTCCAAAAATCCTGCGGCCCCATCTTTGAAAGCATATCCAATTCATCTTTGTTTAGTAATATAACCTCTAAACACGCGATTGTTTTTCGCATTCCCGTTTTACAACGCAAAACACCTACGTCTTCTATAAGCTCAGGAAACAGCACGAACGCGCCTACTTTATCGTCGTTTGGGTCTTCGTTTTTCCATTCAAAGCTATGTTCAAATGTTATATGACACTTATTATTATAAGCAAATGAAGCGACCATGGTCAACTTGTCATAATACCAACAGGCAATCTCTTTATTGTTAAAATCCACATTTGCATCAACAAACATAATGTATTCGTTAAACCTACTTACAGTAGGAAATGCTTCAGGCATTTTGTAATCGCTTGCCCCCATAGTGGCAAGTTTCCAAAACGGGTATTTTTCATTTGGCTTGTACAAAAGAACATCAACGTGCAGTCCGTTATCGACGGCATTGTGCATTACTGTGCAATCACTCTGTTCAAAATATTTATCAAAGTGCTTTGCAAGAAGCCTCATCTCTCTTTTTTTCATATTTCTACCGCCTTTCTTGAGTTTAGTATAGCATAAAAACGGCTTATTGTCAATTCGTTTGTTTTGAGCGCAAACGATGTGTGTGTCCCGTGGACACAAATGAAAAAAATCCAAGTCTTTCGACTTGGATT
>JAZQLP010000093.1:0-4506 GCA_045542755.1 Eubacteriales bacterium | reverse complement strand
GGGGTGCGGATTTTTTTCGACTTCTTCCCCATTGTAAAAATATTGTGAAATTCACCAGACCCCTCTTGACAATCAGCTGACCATATGATATAATCAAGCCATAGAACACGACGGAAGAGAAAGGAGGCACTCCCATGCAGCACCTGCCGGGAACGACTATCGAAGCGGGATTAAGCGCCGCTGACGTAAAAAAAATGCTTGACAATCTGTTTATAGCCGACGGACTTATGCTTTCTCAGGTGGCTTACCTCACAGACCTTGAACCCCACGCCATACAGAACTGGGTAAAGCGAGGATTTATGCCACCGCCCGTAAGAAAGATGTACTCAAAAGATCAATTCTGCAGGGTGGCTATCATAAATATGCTTCGCCAATCCCTTAAGATTGAGAACATTACAGAGCTTCTTTCTCTTATTAACGGTGACCTTAAGAATGCGGGCGACGACTCCATAACCGACTCCGACCTCTACCTCCTTTTTATAACCATACTGGAAAATGCGGAAAAGAAGGGCGCCACAGAGTTTTCCGCCGACCTCCTTCCCATCGGTAGCGTAGCCCCCTTCGTAAAACAGGGCAACAAAGACGTAGCCGTAAAGAGGATCCGCAAGGTGCTTAAGCTGATGTTTTACGCATATCTTTCGGTACAGTATAAAAAGCGAGCCGAAGAGATACTTTCGGCTATTGATTGACAAAGGAAGAATATTTATGATAGTCCAAACAATCAAGAACTTTTTATCCCTTGTCGGAGTTTCGGCTATTTCAGCGGTTTCTTGGGTTGTGTTGACACTTATGACAAATATACTTGTGGGTGTCGATTATGATGTACGTCGTTTAGTAATGATAATCCTCTCCATTATTATCTCATTGGTTATATCATTTTTTTTAGGACAAAGTGCCGGCGTCAACCTTACAGCAGACGGAAAATTCAAGTTTAAAACAACATTTATAAGTCATGGTATCGCCTTAGCAATATATTTACTCATCTCCCTTTCAATCAAAGACCTTAACGTCCACGACATTTCAGGGATAAAAGCTTATATCTTTAATTATGCAAAATTGTTTGCGTCGCTTTCAATTAAACCGTTTTACGGGATGCTCATATGCTTAGCACTTGCAACCGTTTGCAGAGTTTCAGGTATGTTAGTAGGACACAAAATAACTCTTGAAGCTCGTCCCGATCTGAAAAGAGCAACAGAATTTAGTGACAACGGCTCCTTTGTAGATCCCGATACAAACAAGAAAACATGGAGAGATTCCGTTAAATAAAAGCAACATTAGTGAGGTTGCCATATGAACATCGGCCATTACGCAAAAAGAATACTATCCATTGCGGGACACATTCTGTTGGGCCTCGTAGGGTTTGCAGTATGTTATTTTCTTATACGAATCGTATTATCCCTGCTTGTCTTTATCCCTTATGAAGTTCGCCATATAATAACTTCTTTATTAGCGGCCGTATCCGTAGCTGTGGTAATATTCTTTTTAGCAAGGACAGAAGGGATAAACGAATCCTTTAAAAGACACTCACACCCTATTGTAACTGTTGTATGCAATATTGTCGCTGCCGTAATTATTGCAGCTGCGCTATATAAAGGTTCAGCTGTTTTTGAAGACGTATGGTTCGATACTTTCCAATCCATAACAGTACCTATTGCCGTGGCTCTTGGTGATATCATAGGATACGTCATAGGATGCAGGCTTTCAAAAACCGCCTATTCAAAATACATATCCCCTACCAATGACGACCCTATAGAGAGGCCCGGCAAGGAGAGATCCTGGCGAGATTCGATTCAGTAGCTCCTATACTATCTCAAAGCCCAAAAGGAATGAAGAACTAATGAATAAGCAGATTAAAAATCTGTACAACCGCCCCTTTTATTACGGTTGCATAGTTTGCGCAATAGGCATAATAGTCCTTACTGTAACCTTATATTTCTACATAACAGACCCCTATACACGATTTGAAAACTCACTTTTTCAAGGTGCGGCGGTATTTCAAGACGTTATGAATATTTTTTGGGGATACGTGGTGGCTATAGCAATTACGGTGTGCGGCCTTACAGCCTTTAATCTTTCATACCAGGCACAACGCTCCGACTACCCCAAGGCAGCAGCAATAATAAATAAAATATCGCTCGCAACCGTAGCATTATCTGTAGTACTTGCATTTTGGTTTACAGCGCAGGTGATTTCAGCTTTTAAATAGGGAGGAGTTTATGATTTTCTTATCTTATGCCGTGAGTAAAGGTACGCTTACGGGAATGTATCTTCTGTTCCTAATCCCAATTATTACTGCAATATTTTCCTTTTTTGCAATTAAGAAATTAAAAATCGCGACTGACGGATATTTTGAAACGGAAGACAAGAGAATGGAAGAATTCAAAAACGAACAAGCATCCGCAGAAAATTCTTATTTAAAAAAACTATGATAAATATACTTGAAAGGACTTTTTGACATGTTAAACTGGTGGATCTCACTTACCCTGGCGGGACAGATATTTGCCTGCATGGCAGTATTTGCCACCGTAATACTCGTAATCCAGATAATACTGCTGCTTGTAGGCTTTGGCTCAAGCTCTGACACCGAGGTTGATACCGACACAGACGGTGACGTTGAAACAGAGGGCATTTTCGGCGAAGATATGCCAGAAGAAGGCGATGCTTTCGACGGCGAACCTCTGGACGTTGGACTAAGGCTTATAACCGTTCGCGGAATAATCGCTTTCCTAGCAGTAATGGGCTGGACGGGTGTTATACTTACACGTATGAATGTGCCCATAATTCTTACGGTAGCTATCTCCGCAGGTTGCGGCTTTATGGCAATGCTACTCATAGCAGTCCTTTTCAACGCAATAATGAAGCTCCAGAGTAACGGCAATATAAATCTTAAAAACGCCGTAGGTCTCTCGGGCGAAACATACCTTGCAGTCCCCCCTCAGCGTACGGGCAAGGGCAAGGTAAGCATAACAGTTCAAGGAAGATATTCCGAATACGATGCAATGACCGACGAGGAAGAAAAGATTCCCACGGGGGCAAGCGTTGTGGTCACAGGCATCACGGCAGGAATACTTTTAGTAAAAACAAAAAATAAATTATAAAGGAGAAGACAATGTTTAACCACATTCTTATGGCTCCCACGGTAGAGCCCCTGATTCTTACCGTAGTAGTAGCACTGATAGTTATATCTCTACTTCTGGCCCTTTTGTCAAGATACAAAAAATGTCCCTCTGACAAGATCATGGTAATCTACGGTCAGGTAGGTAAGAACCCCGACGGTACTCCCCGAAGCGCCCGTTGTATCCACGGTGGTGCGGCATTTATAGTACCCGTTGTACAGTCCTACGAATTTCTTGACCTGACACCCATATCTATTCAGGTTGACCTGAGAAACGCCCTTTCCAGACAGAATATCCGTATTGACGTTCCTTCTACCTTTACCGTTGGTATTTCCACCGACGACGGCATAATGCAGAACGCCGCAGAAAGACTTCTCGGCCTTAAGCTCACCCAGATACAGGAACTTGCAAAGGATATTATCTTCGGTCAGCTCCGTCTTATCATCGCAACCATGGACATCGAAGAAATAAACACCGACAGAGACAAGTTCCTTGAGCAGGTAAGCAGAAACGTTGAAAGCGAACTTAAAAAGATCGGTCTTCGCCTTATAAACGTTAACGTTACCGACATCAGCGACGAGTCGGGCTACATACTCGCCCTTGGTAAAGAAGCCGCCGCAAAGGCTATAAACGACGCTAAAAAGAGCGTTGCTGAACAGGAACGTGACGGTTCAATCGGTGAAGCTAACGCCCTTAAGGAACAGAGAGTTCAGGTCTCTATGGCCGACTCCGAGGCAATCCAGGGTGAAAACACCGCAAAGATGGAAATTGCACTTTCCAATGCTCAGCTTAAAGAAAAAGAAGCGGAAGCTCTTCGTATAGCCACTGCCGCCCAGAATATTCAGGCAGCAAAGGCACGAGAAGAATCCTACGCCGCAGAACGCGCCGCAGAAGAAGCAAGATACTCCAGAGAAAAAGCTGCTCTTGAGGCAGACATGATAGCCTCTGCCGAAATCAAAAAGAAGGAGCTTGAGCTTCAGGCAGAAGCAGAAGCAGAACAGATTCGCCGCAAGGCAAAGGGTGAAGCGGACGCTATTTACGAAAGAATGCAAGCCGAAGCAAAGGGTATGCAGGAAGTTCTTACCAAGCAGGCCGCAGGTTTTGCAGAAATCGTAAAGGCCGCAAACGGTGACACCGATGCCGCGTTAAAGCTCATGATAGCCGACAAGCTGGATACCCTTATGCAGATTCAGGTTGACGCCATTAAGAACATAAAGATCGACAAGGTTACCGTATGGGATAACGGCTCTGTAAACGCCGACGGCAAAAATGCTACAGCAAACTTTATCTCCGGTCTTATGAAGTCTGTACCTCCCCTTCAGGAAGTGTTTGATATGGCAGGCATGAACCTCCCCGAAATCCTCGGTAAGGTTAAGGAAGAGAATTTACT
>JAZQLP010000092.1:0-2039 GCA_045542755.1 Eubacteriales bacterium | reverse complement strand
CAACGATATATCGTAGAGGTGGGTCTATGAATACTAAAAACGCTGTTGCGAACCGTATTATTCAATTGTGTAATCAGAAAAACATTGCCATAAATACTTTGGCAAATTTGTCGGGCATATCTCCTTCAACACTTTACAGTGTTTTGAACGAGAAAAGCCAAAATCCCGGAATTGTTACGATCAAGAAGTTGTGCGACGGATTAGATATTTCACTTCGTGAATTCTTCGATGCCGACATTTTCGATGATATTGAGCAAGAAATTAAATAACTCATACTAATAGTAAAACTCTCTGCTGAATACTCGGCAGAGAGTTTTTTCGTTGAATAACATATAGTAAAAAGAACAAGCCCTTGCCACTCCCGTATGGTACCGCTTTTAGTTGATATGGGGAGCATCAGCAATAATGTACCCGCAAGTATGACTCCGGCAAAACCGAGTATGATGATTTGAAACGAGGTTAGACCTCTCTTTTTCTGTATCAGATTCGCATAACGCTTCTCCTTATCTTTCTTTTGTCATTTTAATTATACTATTTTATATTTTAAGACGGTGTAAGAGAGCGATTTATAGCATTAAGATTGTATAAAGAAAAGGCGCCGCATTCTGCGACTCCTTTTTAGATATACTATTATATTTCCGGTGCAATATACCCACGTTTTTCAAGGGCTTTCTCGATTTTGTCAAGAATTTCTTCGGAATCGGCACGGGCGGTATGGTAATGATACCCGCCTGTGATATTCATAAGCTCTGTGGATTTTCCTGTTCTAACACCCTCAATAAACTGCTTGACATGAAGACGGGAAAAAATATTAAGCTGTGCGGACATTTTGCCATATACCTTATGCCAAACAAAAACATCAACTACGGTACCACCGAGATCTACAATCAGATTCAGTTCATCTTCGGTTTCTTCGGTCGTGTGATGTAGCTTAAAAACACGCTCTTTGAGAGGGGTCTGCTGCATAATATATCCATTATGTGTAGAAAGGATCTCGTATCCCGAACCTTTTAGCACAGTTATGTCCTGGACAATAATCTGTCTGGATACGCCGAATTTCTCGGAAAGAGTACTGCCGGATATTGCTTCATTTGACGACAGAAGCAAATTGACGATTGCTTTTCTTCTTTCGGCTGCCTTCATGTATTCACCCCTTTATACAGCGTGTAAATTTTTAAGAGAAAGATCCAAAATTGGAGAAGAGTGCGTAAGAGCACCGCTCGATATATAGTCTACACCAATATCCACAAGTTTTGCAACATTTTCCTTTGTTACGTTTCCACTGCACTCGGTTTCGGCTCTGCCGGCGGTAAGTCTTACAGCTTCCTTCATATCCTCAACACTCATGTTATCCAGCATAATGATATCCGCGCCGGCCTCAAGAGCTTCTTTCAGCATATCCAAGTTTTCTACTTCAACCTCGATCTTTCGAACGAAAGGTGCATATTCCTTAGCCATCAGAACGGCCTCTTTAACGCCACCTGCAGCACCAATATGATTATCCTTTAAAAGAATACCGTCACTGAGGTTATAACGGTGGTTATATCCCCCACCAACCTTTACAGCGTACTTTTCAAAGATACGCATACCGGGCGTAGTCTTACGGGTATCAAGAAGCTTAGTTTTGCTTCCCTTGAGCAGATCTGCAATCTTACGGGTATAGGTTGCGATACCGCTCATGCGCTGCAGATAGTTCAGCGCTGTTCGTTCACCGGAAAGAAGAACGCGGATATCTCCACGAACCAGGCCGAGCTTTTGTCCTTTCTTTACCTCATCACCGTCTTTGCAGGTGAAGGTTACTTCGGTTTTATCATCAAGAAGTTCAAATACTCTCTTGAAAACATCAAGTCCGGCAATAACGCCGTCTTCTTTACAGATCAGTTCCACCTCACCAAGCTGATACTGTCTCATAACAGAGTTAGTAGTAATGTCCTCACTTGTAATATCCTCCTGTAACGCAAGAAGAATCAGATTGTCTGCGTTAAGTTTCATCGAAATATTATTCATGACTGTTTTTCTCCTTTTCAATGGCATCTAAT
>JAZQLP010000091.1:0-8276 GCA_045542755.1 Eubacteriales bacterium | reverse complement strand
TATGAATAACGGTATATGTACAGTCGGAGTAGTGTCTCTGGGCTGCGCAAAAAACAAGGTAGACTGCGAGATAATGCTCAAGCTTCTCGTGGATGCGGGATATGAGCTTTGCAACGTTTACGAAGAATGCGATGCAATAATCATAAACACCTGCGGCTTCATTAAAGAGGCAAAAGAAGAAGCGCTTGACAACATTTTTGAGGCCGCCGCATACAAAAAAGCAGGGCTGAAAAAGCTTATCGTAACGGGTTGCCTTGTCCAAAGATACGCTGACGAGATAAAGGCTCTTATTCCCGAGGTTGATGCTATTATAAGCGTGAAAGGCTTTGACAGAATATGCCAAGCTCTTGAGTCGGATATTACCGAAATATCCGTGCCTCTCACCGAGCCTCATCCCGAAGGAGAAAGACTTCTTACCACAGACAACTATTCTGTATATCTAAAAATAGCCGAAGGATGCTCTAACCGTTGCTCCTACTGCGCTATCCCCTATATCAGAGGCAACTTTATGCCCCGAACAAAGGAGAGCATTCTTGCAGAGGCTAAAAAGCTGGCCGACGACGGTGCTGTGGAAATAAACCTCATAGCCCAGGACCTTACCCGTCATCCCGACCTTATAGACATAATCAAGGGCATTGCGGCCATAGACTCTGTTAAATGGATAAGACTTCTTTACCTTTATCCTGATGAGATAACCGACGAGCTTATCGAGGTTATGGCAACCGAAGAAAAGGTTGTAAAGTATATTGACCTTCCTCTCCAACACGCTTCAGCCCCCATTCTTAAAAGGATGAACCGCCGCGGCAAAAACAGCGACTATACCCGCTTGATTAAAAAGATGCGTAAAAAGATGCCCGACCTCACTCTCCGCACCACTTTTATCGTTGGCTTCCCCGGAGAAACAAGAGCAGATTTTGAAGAGCTGGTTGATTTTGTTGAAAAAATAAAGTTTGACAATATGGGCGCTTTTGCATACTCTGCCGAGGACGGAACTCCCGCCGCTTCATTCTGCGGTCAGATATCCGAAAGAACAAAGTCTCGCCGTTTAGAAAGACTTATGACCACACAGTACGGCATAGTTCAGGATGCCGCCCAAAAGCAGATAGGAAAGACTCTTACCGTTCTCTGCGAGGGCATGAACGAAGACGGTCTTTATAAAGGCCGTTCCCAGTATCAAGCTCCTGAGGTTGACGGTAACGTATACTTCTCTTCCGAGGAGTTATGTATCCCCGGCAATTTCTATGAAGTTAAAATAGAATCCAACGAGCACTACGACCTCTACGGAAGTAAGATATAAGAAAGGGCACCGGCGTGAAAGATATTATTTGCCAATAAGATATTGTGCCCTCTTCACGCCTAAATTAAATCTTTTCTTTGAAAATCTTTAATTTATTTTCGAGTCGTCGTAAACGACGACATGGAGAATTATTATGAAAAACGTTCCCAATATTCTATGCCTTATCCGCATAGCCCTCATTCCTTTTATACTGGTATTTCTCATTCCCAACGCTCTTACAGATTCAATGACCCTTCATCTGAAGCTTCTCATTGCGGGCATCATTTTTGGTGTGGCTATGCTTACCGACCTTTTTGACGGTATGATAGCAAGGAAATACGATGCTGTAACCAATTTTGGAAAATTTATCGACCCCATAGCCGACAAGCTTCTGGTAATATGCGTTATGATGGCATTTGTGGATATGGAGCTTATTTCCTCTATTCCCGTTATAATCATTCTTGCAAGAGAATTTCTCGTAACCGGCCTTCGTCTTGCCGCCGCAGGTAAAAACGTAGTAGTTGCCGCAAACATATGGGGAAAGGCAAAAACCATGACCCAGGGAATATCCCTCGGCGTGTCCTTTGCAGTCCTTTGGATAGCTGCTCTCCTTTCTCCCGAAGTAACGGTGGCAAACGCCGCCCTTACCCCTGTTCCCGCAATCCTTTCCTGGCTCTGCGCCGCAGTAACGGCAGTTTCCGCCATTTCCTACTATATGCAGTGCAAGGAATACATTAAATAAGCCTACAACTACCGAAAGGATAAGATATAATGTTACTTTATAATTCCATGACAAACAGGAAAGAGGAATTTATTCCCCATTCCGATACAGTAAAAATATACGCCTGCGGCCCCACAGTGTACGATTATTTCCATATCGGTAACGGCCGCGCATTTATGGTATACGACGTTCTTCGCCGTTATCTTGAATTCAAGGGATACAAGGTTAAGTTCGTTCAGAACTTTACCGATATTGACGATAAAATGATAAATCGCGCCAACAGAGAAGGTATTACCGTAAAAGAGTTGGCCGACAGATTTATCGCAGAGTATTACACCGATGCCGACGGTCTTAACGTTAAAAGAGCTGACGTTAACCCCAAGGCAACGGAGAACATGGCCAACATAATATCCATGGTTGAAACCCTCATAGAAAAGGGTCACGCCTACGAAAACAACGGTAGCGTATACTTCAGAGTACACTCCTTTAAGGAGTACGGCAAGCTTTTCAAGCAGTCCATTGAAGACCTTGAAGCAGGCGCAAGAATAGACGTTGACGAAACCAAGGAAAACAAGCTTGATTTTGCCCTCTGGAAGGCCACAAAGCCCGGAGAACCTGCTTGGGAATCTCCCTGGGGCCTCGGCCGTCCCGGCTGGCATATTGAGTGCTCCGCTATGGCAAAGGAATACCTGGGCGACACCATAGACATCCACGGCGGCGGAAGCGACCTTAAGTTCCCCCACCACGAAAACGAAATCGCCCAGTCCGAATGTGCCAACGGCTGCACCTTCTCCCAGTTCTGGTTCCACCTTGGATTTGTAAACATCAACAACGAAAAGATGTCTAAATCCAAGAACAACTTCTTTACCGTAAGAGATCTTGCCAAGATATACGGCTACGAGCCCTTGAGATACTTTGCAATCTCCGGCCATTACAGAATGCCCGTAAACTACGAGCCCGCCGTAATCGAGCAGGCAAGAGCCTCCCTGGACAGACTTTACAACTGCGCAGACAACCTTGACTTCCTTTGCACAAATGCACAGACAAAGGACGCTACCGCAGAAGAAAAGGCAGTACTTTCAGCCCTTTCAGAATACAAGGCAAAGTTCATTGAAGCTATGGACGACGACCTCAACACCGCAAACGGTCTTTCTGTTATATTTGACCTTGTAAGAGATATTAACCGTGCCGCCGCAGATGGCACCCACTCCGAAGAATTCCTCACCTCCGCAAAGGGTTACCTTATGGAGCTTTGCTCCGTTCTGGGCCTCCTCTACAATCAGGGCAAAAAGGCCGATGACGGCGAAGCCGCAGAAATAGAGAAGCTTATCGAAGAACGTCAGGCCGCAAGAAAGGCAAAGGACTTTAAGCGCGCCGACGAAATTCGCGACGGACTTAAAGCAAAGGGTATTATTCTCGAAGATACCCCCAACGGAGTTAAATGGAAGAGAGCATAACTTCCTAATCAAAACTTAAGAGAGTAACGAGTTATGAAAAACTTCCCTCTCACGCAGATAAAGGGAATAGGCGAAAAACGGGCAAAGGTTTTTTCAAAGTTAGGCATCTATACCCTTTACGATCTGTTAAATTATTTTCCAAGAAATTATATCGATATGACCCGTCCGACTCCCATATGCTCCCTCGTGAGCGGTGAGTCGGCCGTGGTCGTCGGCAAAGTCTGTTCTCCCGTCACCGAAAAACGAGTGAGGGGAGATATGCTTATATATACCTTTTCGGTAACCGATGCAGACCAAAAGATTGATGACGGCCACCCCTCGCCCACCGACACGGTGCGCGTGACCCTTTTTAACCGCAAGTTCCTTGCCGCGTCCATTAAAGAGGGGCAAGAGCTGACCCTGATAGGCAAAGCCGTAGGGTTAGGCTTTTTTAAAGAGCTGTCATCACCAACCATTTTCACAGGAAAACAGGAAGGACTCCGTCCCCAATATCCCCTCACAAAAGATATTACCCAGCAAATGATATACGCTCCCGTAAAAACACTTTTTGATACGGGAAAGAGTCTTATCACCCAAGTTATCCCCGAAAACCTTCCTTCCGAAATAATAGAAAGGTTCGGGCTTATATCCAGAACCGAAGCATACGAAAAAATACATTTCCCCACAACTTGGGATGATGTTTTACAAGCCCGCAAAAGGCTTGGGTTCGAGGAGCTGTTTATATTCCGTCTTGGTCTTTCGGTACTTAAAAGGAAGCATACAGTGGGCAAAGCCACCCGAATAACACCTCAACCTATGGAAGAGATAGGAAAGTTATTTCCCTTTGAGTTGACCCCTGCACAGCAAAAGGCGATAACAGAGGCCGCTACCGATATGGCAGGAGCTATTCCCATGGCCAGACTTGTTCAGGGTGACGTTGGAAGCGGTAAGACCGCCGTTGCCGCCGCCTTGTGCTATAACGCAATTAAAAGCGGTTGTCAGGCCTGCCTTATGGTGCCAACAGAACTACTTGCCATTCAGCACGCAGATGACCTTAACGAAATCCTCTCCCCCCACGGAATAACCGTAGGGCTTCTTACCGGATCTGTCACCGCGGCACAAAAGAAAAAGATAAAGCAAAAGCTTAAAGAGGGCGAAATAGACCTACTGGTAGGCACCCACGCAATGATAGAACCCGACGTGGAATTTAAAAACCTTGCCCTTGCAGTTACCGACGAACAGCACAGATTCGGTGTAAAACAAAGGGCCGTCCTTGCAGAAAAATGTGTCGACGGACTATCCCCCCACGTTCTGGTAATGTCAGCCACTCCTATCCCTCGATCCTTGGCAATGGTTCTTTACGGAGACCTTTCGGTATCTGTAATAGATATGCTACCCAAGGGCAGAAAAAAGGTCTCCACATTTCTGCTTTCATCCGAGGCTAACGACAGAATGTACGGTTACGTTACCGAAGAGGCAAAAAAAGGATTTCAATCCTATATAGTTTGTCCCCTTGTTGAAGAAGGAGAGGACACCACAGTCAAGGCTGTAGAAGGCTTTTTTGAAGAGCTTAAAGAAAAGTATTTTGCCGAAACGTCCGCCGCCTTTATCCATGGCAGAATGAAGCCAAAGGATAAGGATAGAATCTTGAAGGAGTTTGCAGAAAACAAAATAAACGTATTAGTATCGACCACCGTAATTGAGGTTGGCGTAAACGTTCCCAACGCTACGGTTATGATAATACAAAACGCCGAAAGGTTCGGCCTTTCACAGCTGCATCAGTTGAGAGGAAGAGTAGGCAGAGGAAAACAAAAATCCTACTGTTTCCTCATTTCAGACGCTCAAAACGAGCAGACTCTTCAAAGACTCAATGCTCTGTGCTCCACAAACGACGGCTTTGAAATAGCCCGAGCAGACCTTGAACAACGCGGTCCGGGTGACTTTTTCGGAGTCCGCCAGCACGGAATCCCAATGTTTAAAATGGCAGATATGCTTTCAGACCTTGAAACCGTCGAGGCTGCCACCGACACCGCAGACACCTTCGTAAAAACTACACCAAATTGGTTTAAAGAAGAAAAATACACACCTCTGCGCCGCTCAGTTTCCGAGTTCTTTGCACGTAGCGGAGGTTACTAACAGGAGCAATCATTATGGCATTTTTAGAGCTATCAATAAAATCAAGAGCATTGGAAATGGGAGTAAACGTTAACGTAATTACCCCCGAAAGAGGAGAGGGGCAGTCAAAGGTACTTTATCTTCTCCACGGTCTTTCCGACGACCATACAGCATGGACAAGACAGACTTCCGTAGAAAGATATGCATCAAGATACAATCTCACCGTAGTAATGCCTGCAGTTGGAAGAACCTGGTACACCGACCACGAGCACGGCCGCAAATATTATACCTACGTATCTCAGGAGCTCCCCGATATTATAAAGCATATATTTAACGTTTCAACAAAAAGAGAGGACACATTCGTAGCAGGTCTTTCCATGGGCGGATACGGAGCTATGAAGGTAGCCCTTGCAAACCCCGATAAATATTCCAAGGCCGCATCCTTCTCGGGAGCCCTCAACATAGGAGATCGATTCCAAACCTGGAAAACACCCGAGCTTGAGTATCTCTTCGGTGAAGACGGTCCCAAAGGAATTGACGATACCATGCACCTTCTTGAAACCTGCGCAAAGGCTCCTCAGCGTCCCCTTCTTTATCAGGCCTGCGGAACCAATGACAGACTCTACCCCCTTAATCTTGACTTTAAAGAAAAGGCTTTATCTCTCGGCTACGACTTAACCTATACCGAAGAGCCCGAAACCCACAACTGGGGATATTGGGACAGACAGATCAAAGCCGCGCTTGAATGGATGTTTGAAGAATAAAAGGTAGTAATTTATGGAAAACTTTTCTTTTCACTCCCCTACCCGATTTGAATTCGGCAAGGGAACCGAATCAAAAGCAGGTCAGCTTTGTAAGCTTTACGGAGCGACAAAGGTACTGGTACACTTCGGCGGCGGCTCTGCCGTAAAAAGCGGACTTTTAAAAAGAGTTACCGACTCCCTTGAAGCTGAAGGGCTTGCATACGTCACTCTGGGTGGCGTACAGCCTAACCCTCGAAGCGGACTTGTATATCAGGGCATAGATCTGGCTCGAAAAGAGGGCGTCGACTTTATCCTTGCCGTAGGCGGAGGAAGCGTTATCGACTCCGCAAAAGCCATAGCCTTCGGAACTCTTTACGAGGGAGATTTCTGGGATTTTCACGAACCTAAAACACCCGTCCCCAAGGCTCTCCCCGTAGGCACGGTACTCACCATTCCTGCGGCAGGCAGCGAAGGCTCATATAACTGCGTTATCACAAAGGAAGAAACTCTCAAAAAAAGAGGCACAAACGGCGAATGTCTTCGCCCAAAATTCTCAATAATGAACCCCGATCTTTGCGCTACTCTCCCCGCATATCAAACGGCAAGCGGCGTGGCTGATATTATGGCTCACGTATTGGAAAGATACTTCTCCCCCACGGAAGACGTAGAAATCACTGACAGACTCTGCGAAGCGGTTCTTCTCACAGTAATAAAAGAAGCCCCCAAGCTTATTAAAAATCCAGCAGACTATCAGGCCAGAGCAAACGTTATGTGGGCGGGAATGTTAGCCCACAACAATTCCTGCGGCGTGGGAAGGGTTCAGGACTGGACTTCGCACGGCCTTGAACACGAGCTTTCGGCGCTTTACGACGTTGCTCACGGCGCGGGACTTGCAGTAATCTTCCCCGCTTGGATGGAATACGTTCTTGAAAAGGGCGTTGACAAACTTGCTCAGTTGGCAAACAGAGTTTTCGGAATAGAAATCGATCCAAATAATCCTCAACTTGCAGCAAAGGAAGGAATAAAATCCCTTCGCAGATTTTTCAAAGAACTCGGACTTCCCACCACCTTAAGAGAAATCGGCGCAAAGATGAAGGATATCCCCTTTATGGCGGGAAATCTGGATTACAGACCTGATGGAACCTACGGTGGCTTTGTGAAAATAACAAAACAAGACGCCGAAAACATTTTTAGACTTGCTTGGTAGGTACAGCTATGAATACACCTAAAGTATATTTTTCACGCACAGTTTCCCCCGAAAAAGCCCTGGAGCTTTTTCGGATGCTCAACGTTGATCTAAAGGGTAACATAGCCCTTAAAGTACATTCGGGAGAAAAGGGGAATCAGAATTTCCTCCGCCCTCAATTCTGGAAGCCCCTTATTGATGCCGTTGGCGGCACAATAGTTGAATGTAACACTGCCTACGAGGGTAGCCGCTACACAGCTCAAAAGCATCTTAAACTGATGAAGCAACACGGCTGGAGCGAACTTTTTGCGGTAGATATCCTGGATGCGGAAGGCCCCGATCTGGTGCTTGATATTCCGGCAGGAAAAATAATAAAGAAAAACTACGTAGGTAAGGATATTACCAACTACGACTCTATGCTGGTTCTCTCCCACTTCAAGGGACATCCCATGGGAGGATTCGGCGGTGCTGTAAAACAGCTCTCAATAGGAGTGGCCTCATCCTACGGTAAGAAATATATCCACGGTGCGGGCGATCCTGAAGTGCTTTGGGATGCAGATCACGACTCATTCCTTGAAGCTATGGCTGATGCGGCATCTTCGGTAGTCAAGATGTTTGAAAACAAAATCGCCTACGTCAACGTAATGGCCAATATGTCGGTGGACTGCGACTGCTGTTCCGTAGCAGAAGACCCCTGTATGAAGGATATAGGTATTCTGGTATCAACCGACCCGGTTGCTATAGACAAGGCCTGTCTTGACCTTGTGTACGCATCTAACGACCCCGGAAGAGACCACCT
>JAZQLP010000090.1:0-7974 GCA_045542755.1 Eubacteriales bacterium | reverse complement strand
CGCCCCGAAGAGCGGCGGAAGCTTTAAATAATAAAAAAATGTACCGTCTGCGCGATGCTGAATAATGTCAGCAGGGCGAATATTACCGTAAGTGCCCGACTGCTTTTTCTGAAAATAAGAATAAACGGGGCATTGAAGATTGACGAAAACATCCATAAAAATCTAAGAGCATCCAGAGCATCATAGTCGATAACGGTTTCATCCCAGGTTTCGTAGGGCGAAATGAGTGAAAAGAACATCATTGCAGGTATAATAATACAGAGCAATAGGATGCCTATTATGTTTTTGATAATTGGTTTCATTGGTTTACCCCATTTTTCACTTTAAGACGTTGCTACTTCAACCAATCCTGCAAGTAAGCAAAACCTTCTTCAAATTCAAGAAGCGCTTCCCCATCAACAGAGATTGCAACCATGGGCATGACGTACCCGTCCCCAAATATCATAGGTGCGGAAACAAACTCAACCTCTTGCCCTATATGTAGTTTTTCTTCTATTCCACGCTCAAGAACAAGGTCGTAGCTCTTGCCGACTATCTTGAAGCAATTATCCCCGAAGGCAGGCTCAAGTGACGAAAAACCTATATACAACTCTGCCCTGTCATGCACATAGTTAATAAAATCCACTTTGCCGCAGGCCTGCACATAGTTTTCCCGTTGGGCGTAATACTCTCGTTCTTTAGCTGAATAACAGGAAGAAATAACCGCTGTTATCACCACTAACAAAACAGGAAATATTATGTTTTTTAGCTTTGTTTTTACCATGGTAAATGATCTCCGTAAATAAATGATTCGGAAATGATTCCATTTCTATCCTAACTCTTTAAGCAGACTGTCTACGTACCCGGAGTCGCCTAAGTCCTTGTGCCACCAATGGTTGCAATAGCGAGGATCTTCCCCTTCGCGGCGGCGGTGGAGGTCTTTTTTACTCCCGACATCTCAATGGCGGCCGCCATATCCCCGTCCAAGGGATGTGACTGTATTACCAAACCAAGAAGCTCTTTTACGGCTTCTTTTTTCCATAAATCGTCCTGCTCCTCAAAGAACGACTTAAGGGCTTCGATATCCTTTATGCCTTGGGAATATTGGTTTATCAATATTAAGTCAGCTATCCTCATCTTCCCATCTCCCGGAGCTTTTTACTAATTATACCACACCCCATATTTGTTGTCAAGGGTAAAAGAACCGCCGCCCCGAAGGGCGGCTATAACACATCAAAAGTAAAACGAAATATCCCAATAACTGTGTACATATACGGGGTAGGCTATTTCTATAACTTCTCCTCCACATTCAACCTCAACGGTCAAAGTGAGGTTACTTCCGTCATAATACCAGGAAGCTGTCTGATCGTATTCAACTATCGTTACCGCATAATCAAATTCTCGTTCAGCCGAAGATTCCTGATAAAGCTCACCTATGGAAATGGGCATCAGGGTGGCCTGTATATCCTTATCCCAAACGACGGTACCGTCTTGAGTAACAAGCGTTACCTGTTTTATCGCAACAGGCTCCACATCTTCGGGAGAGTGTGAAAACACAAACAGATCTAATCTTGAATCGACTTGACTTTGCCGCGCATAAAACATAACGTCGTTAAACATCGCAAATTCAAGCTCTTTCTCATGTTCTCTTGCATAACCGACCCTATCTTCGATGTCGTACACAAATAACAGATCCATAGATTCTCCGCCCACTATGACTTTTGTACGCTTAATAAAAAGCTGACAGCCACAAAGACAAAGGCAGATCGATATTATTAGAATAACGGTCAATAGTCTGTAAATTCGTGATTTCATAAGGCGCGTCCTTTCAATCGGGTATTACTGGGTTCCGAGCAGCTTCTGCGATCAGTTCAGCAAGAGTTTCATAGTATTGATCTCTGGTGTTACTTGAGAAAGTCAAGAGGTACGGCAACACATCATAAAAGGAATGCTCCAATACTCCTATAATGTCCTCAACATACTCGTTAAGGGTTGTATTTTCAGAAAAATCTCCATAAGTACCGTAATTATAAGTACCCATATATCTGGGGTCTGTAATAACCTGATGGGTATCTCCGTCATAAACGAATTCTCTGCCGTCGGGATGAACATATTTTTCTTCCGGCAAACCAATTCCGTTATCGTGAAACACAGATTCCTGCGGACTAACCAATCTCCAGCCAGAACTTGCATCAGAAATCTCTTCGTAGGAAGGAGCCTCTCCGTTTTTTTCTATTCTTCCTTCAAAATGAGGATAAAGGAAGTCTCGCGTCACCGATTCCGTTGTGTCGCTTGTGTTGTAACTGCTCTCTGCTGATATTGTACCATGATTTTGATTGTTTGTCAACAACTCATCGTTAGCCACATTTGGGATATAAGATGGTGTCTTTCCATACACCTTCGCCTGTCCGTTGTCAAGACTTTTGAAAACGTGGATCGGCAGGTCTATATACTGATCGTAGGAGATTGCGCCCTTTGAATAGTCCTCGTACGCTCTGTCCTGCAGAGCGCCGAGGGTCTTGGGCTCAAGGACCTTTACGTCTATCTGCTCGCCCTTGAGCATTCTGCCGTAAAAATGGTCGGCAAGCATTTTGTCGGATTTTTCTTGATTCAGCCTCTGGGCTTCTGCTTGAGCCATAGCGTCCCTTTGAGCCTTTTCTTTTTGGGAGTTTTCGGCGTAGGCCTTCAGGTATGCCTTGCGGTCGTATTTATTAAGGCCTTCGTAGTCCGACCAAGGAATCGCCTGAAAGGTTTCGGGATTTCGCCAAGCCGCGGTGGGAGAAGAGTAGTCGGGTTTTGTGGGAATGGGCGAAGTGTTCCCCGTATTACTCGCAGTCCTGTTACCCACACCTTCCACCACTTCGTGGTCCCCCTCCCGCAGGCGGGAGGCATTTGTGGTAGGCAGCCTTTCCTTCAGGGTTACGGGGAGATTTGAGGGTATCTCGCCCGTCTTGAAATAGCGGCCCAACATACCCTTTGCCTTTTCGGCAGCTGTGGCAGTTATGTAGTCGTCGTAAGTAAATTCCCTCTTCTGGGTTGTGGGAGTGGGTGTACCGTTTGCCTCCCTCTTGAGGGAGGTGCCGTGGGACACGGCGGTGGGAGTGGGCTGTCTGGATTCTGCGTAAGATTGGGTACGAACCCCTGTTTGCGCAGAATCTCTGTTTGCCACACCCTCCGTCACGCTATCGCGTGCCACCTCCCGCAGGCGGGAGGCAGGGGTGTCTGATTTAATGACGGCAACCGTCTTTTTCTCCTCTTCCTTCTTCTTTTTCTTTGAAGTCGAGGGCGCGCCGCCGCCATCTTTGAGTATTACCGTAACGTTTTTGTTAAGCATCGATTTTTTCTCCTTTAGAAATTTGTTTTTTTTCCGTCTTCGGCTATCCTATTTTAAAATCAGCTTTCCCCTACCCGTGTTTCTTAGCTTGAGCGGCTTTTTTATAAGCTTACCAAGGGAACGGGAATTTGAGTAGGAGATATAGGGTATCTTGAGCCAATGGGTCCATCTTTCGGCCTTGAGGTCGGACACTACCACCCCGTCGCCTCTGGCCGAAAGGGTACATTCGATAACCTTGCCGTTACCGATATAGATACCGATGTGTCCCTTTTTGTAGACCCCGATCCCCGCCGTTTCGGGAAGGGTGGAAATTTTGCCCTTTTCCTTTGCGTCGGAGTACCAGCCCGAAGCTGTCTTATCGTATTTTGAGCTGTATACGGGGGCGGTCAGGCGGCCCCCGTCGGTCATAAGATACCACTTGATAAGGCCGCAGCAGTCACACCCGTAGGCCTCGCCCAGATAATCCTTAAGGATAGCTATACGGGCCTCGGGGTATCTGGAAGGATACTGCTTTTTCTTTGACAGTATCAGCCTTTCGGTGACTTTATTGCCGAAGGTTCCCCACATATAGACGGTGTTTTTTCTTTGGGTGGATTTAAGCCAGGTCACAAAGTCGGTGTTTTTATACTCCACTCAAGGCCACCCCCTCGGTCTGCTTGAAGGCCTCCTTAAACTCTCCCACGGCGGCCTCGATAAGCATTCGCATTTCAAGGTCGGAGATGGGAATGCCCTTTTCCTCAAGCATATCGGAGATGGCCTCCAGAGCCTTTTGCAGCTTCTCCTCGCCGTTCAGGTTTGTATAAAGCTGCTGTACCGCCATTACCGCCGTCCTGACCACCTCTTTTTTGGTCTTGTCGTTGACGTACTTTGAGTAAAGCTTCTTTAAAGCTCCCCCCAAAAGCCCCGCCAGGGCGGTAAGCAGGGCGTAAAGTATCATAGTGCCGTAATCGGCTAAAAATTGCTGTATAAACTCCATAATTTTACTCCTCTCATTCTATGTGTGAAAGACCGTCTATCTCTTCCATAAGCAGGTCTGCATCCCCGTTGCCCCCAAGGCCGTTATGGTAGAGGTCGTGCCAATGGTGGAGGCTGCGGCGTTCTTGCAGGGTGATATTACCCCGTCTGATGTACTCCTCGCATCGGCTTTGGATAATGTATAGCATAAGATACCTCAGGGCCTTGGTCTGAACGTCCTCGTGGGAATCCTTTTTATCCTTGCGGCTGACAAAAAACTGTATCAGGGTGAATACCCCCGACACAAGGGCGGCCGAAGCCGCCCCGCCCAAAAGGGTGTAAAGAATCTCCATTTTCTCCACCCCTTACTGCTTGACGTACCAATATCCGTCGGTATGTACTCCGTCGTCGGGATAGGCGCTTGAGTTGGTGGAGGTAACGTTTGCAACGAAGGACCCTCTCGCCTTGACAGTTTCTGCCACAGCGGTGATCTCGAAAAGGTAAACGCGCTCCTTTTCCTCATTATTGTAGCCAACGTAATACCAAGCGGCAGGCGATATACTCTTTACATACTGTGCATTTTCCCACGAACTTGCAGTACCGCCCACGATTTCGCCGCTATCGTTAATAGATACGGACGAATAAGGAGAGCAACCGTATGCGCCATAGTCGGCGTCTATGTCGCTATTTTCCCTTGAGTAGTCGCCATCTTCCTCTTCCTCATCTATACGGGACTGAAGCTCGTCAAGGCTGCAATCCAGAGAGGGTACGGTAAGGTTGTATTGGGTAGAGGTCACCGTGGCGTACTTTTTCCACAGGCAGGCTACCGTAACGTCCACCGTAATATCGGCCGCCGCGGTATGATTTGAGCCCTCGGCCACAGATACGGTAATAACCGCTGTTCCCGCGGCCTTTGAGGTGACGGTTACCGTGCTTCCGCTAACCGAAACAGAGGCCACGGAGGTCTTTGAGGACTTTACGGTAATGGCGCCGTCCCCAAGTCTTGCCACCGTAAAGGTGGCGGTCTTGCTCGACAGGGTGTCAAGTGAAATACTTAACACGCTTGCCGTAGCTTTGCCTGCCGCCTTGTCCACAGTCCAGCTAACCGTTCTGGGAGCCACGGTCAGGTCCTCCCAGCAATACCCGACCTTAGGGGTAAATACGGCGGCGTAACTGCCCGACTCGGTGGCGGAGGTTACTCCGTCAAGGGTGAGCTTTTCAGGGTCGTAGCCCGACCATTCTGGGGTCAGGATCTCACCCGTATAAGTAAGGGGCTCCTTCTGGGAGGGGGTGGCCACAGTAACGGTGACATCGCCCCCGCCTCCCGAGGGAAAATATGATAATATAGGCATTTTTTTACTCCTTTCTAACCCAATATAACAAGGGTTACGGGAATGTCCGCCGTAGGCTTATAGCCGTCGGCCACTACAGTTATCTGTCCCTCGCTCTGGGCAGAAAGGGAGATGATACCCTCTCTTGCCACCCTTCTCTGTTCGGCGGTGGCGGTGGGAGAAAGGCCGAAAAGCCCGTTGCTATTGGCTGTAACCCCCTCCGCGGCCAGGGTCTGGGTATAGGGTGCGGTGGAGCTCCAGCCTGCGGCAGGAAGGGTTATGTCAAGGGATTTGCTTGACGAGGGTATAAAGGGGAGCTGACTTTTGGGCACGAGGCCGTCCTCTCCCAGAGAGGCCACAGACTGCCCCAAGTCCGCCTCTGTAAGGTAGGTTTCGGGAATCGCCTCTGACCAGAGCTGTCCGTTAGAATCCACGCCAACGGGCTGGGTCATTGTAGAGGTCTTTGGGACGCAATTTTCTATGCCGCCAGTATCACCCTTGTCACCCTTATCCCCCTTGGGACCCACAAAGTCCCCGTTCTGGAGCTTTTCTTCCACCTCTTCCTTTACGGCGAGGGTGGAAGAGCGAACCTCTTCGGTGGCATCTATAAGGGCGTGGGTGTCGAATATGGCCTTTGAAAGGGCGGTAAACTGGTCGCTCGACTCGACGGCCGAATCCTCATTGGGGCTTTCAAGCACCCTTACATCAAAGACGGGAGAGGTGAGGACTCCCATATCCTCAGCGTCGTATATTCTTACCGAGCACTCCAGAACCCCTACCTCTGCGGTGGTCTGGGAGGTCATATCGTAGATTAGGGTGTTCCCCTCTATGGGGCAATGGTTATAAAGCACTGTGCCGTCGGCCTTTTTACCCAGGAACACAGCCCTACAGCCCTCGGGCAGAGGGTAGGGGCGGCCGTCCTGGTGAAAGCCTATGACCAGACGTCTGTGGGTGTCGCCGCGGGAAACGTTAATACAAACGCCCCCGTGGGTATCCCTCAGGTCCAGGTCGAATTTGTAGATTTGTTTTTCCATAATTAATCCTCCATGTTGCCGCTCGCGGCAACTCAAAATGAATTAAAGATTTTCTTCGAAAATCTTTAATTTAAGCGTGAAGAACTCACGATATCTTATCGAAGCAGAGTATCTTTCACGCTATTCTCCTTTCTTGAGGGCGGGCGCCGACTATCTAATCACATTCGTCTTATCCTTGGTGGGCGTGGTTGAGGGTCTGCCTGCGGAGGCAACGCCACCCGAGGTGTAGAAGCTTGCGTAATAGTAGTCCATCAGGTACATACATTTGTTTATGTCCTTGGCGTTGACACCGTTGTAGCGGAAGGTATCAAGCATATTTTCCGCCGTTTCAAAATCCCCCTCCGCAAGGTAGCCCTTATATACGGACATCATCTTGCTTGAAAGTGATATACCGTCATCGTCGCTGTTGGAAGTGGTGGGGGTATATCTGTCGGTCTTTTGGGTTTCGGCCACGGTGGGTGTGGGAGTGGTGTCTATAGGTGTATCGGAGGCCTGATTAAGGCTCATCTTATAGTCAAACTCCTTCTGCCAACGCTCGTCCTCAATGGCATCCCTTTCCATACGGTAGGCCATTTCGGCTGCCCACTGGGCATCGGCCGCGGCGGCTCTTGCCATCTGATACTCATAGTTGAGCTGGGTATTATACGCATCGTACGCCAGTTCGCGGTCGTCGGAGTATTTTCCGTAATCAAAATCACGCTCCGAGTCGTATCTTCCCGAAAGATAGTCCCTTTCCGACTGATAATCGGCAACCGTATCTCTGTATTTGCCGTAGTCGGTGGCCTCAGCATCGGCAAGGACGGAATATCTGTTAAGGAGCTCCGCGCCCTCCTTGTCGTATCTGTCGGCGGCAATGGCGTAAAACTCGGGAACCACATCGTTAAGCCCCTCAAGGTAGCTCTGGTATGCCTGACTTCCCGCCGTCTGGGCCCAGGAATTTGAGTAGCCACCCGTAAGGGCGGAGGCCTGACCAACCGTGTCCTGCATGGCAAGCTTGCCCTGCTTTACATATCTGTCCTTATACTGCTGATAAAGGGGGTCGGCGGACATATTGTAGTTAAACTTCTCCCTGTTAAGGATACCGTTAAGGGCGGAAGTAATCTGCTGGCTCCACTTTGACTTATACTCTCCGGGAGCCGAGGAAAGGTGGCTACTGAGGGCTTCTTTGGCCAGTCTGACGGCCTCGCTCTCAACGTAGTCTTCGTATGTAAATTCTCTCATATTTTTCTGTCCTTTCTGTTTATTTCGTTACTGATATATCCGCCCAAAGCATTGTGGGAGTCCCGCAGGGGGAGTAAATAAGGAGATTCCCACCTTGGCTGTCGTAGGATATATTCAGAGG
>JAZQLP010000089.1:0-12791 GCA_045542755.1 Eubacteriales bacterium | reverse complement strand
AACTTTATAGTAAAGCCCAAGGAAAGCTCATTAGCCGTTTCAGGGAGAGTCCATACAAAGGTACCGCTGTAATTGTCCGCTACGAGTGTTCCATTCCTATTTACATCCATAGTGTTTGGAGTGTACTGCACCGTAACACCTACACTACCGGAAGTGTCGGTGTCTGATTCTCTTACGATTATGGGCTGCATCTCCAGTACTATTTCATAGGCGTCGGAGAGGTTTGTTGCATTAAAATGTACATATCTGGTTTCGCCCTGATTCCAGTTGTCAAAGGAAGATATAGCGCCCGAGTCGGGGGTTACTAACTGCGTAATAGGGCTTATGTTGTTCAAAACGTCCGTGCCTTTTAAGTAAACGCCTGCAGTTATAGAGGGGGTTCCCGTTGCAGCGGGGGTAACGTCGCCTGTGATAACATCGCCTGTGGTGAAGTAAGAGGGCGTATCCTGGGGCAGGTTGGGGGTTACCGCAGGGGTATCAAGCAGGATGTAAATGGCTTCCGTTTCCTCGTTCTGCTCAAAGGTCGCTACCTTGGCCGCAATGGTCTGCTTTTCTTCCGTTGTCAATACGGAAAGGTCGCTGAACATTACTATTTTGAGCATCTCCGGTGCGGTAGAGCAAGCCATTATCTGCTCAAAAAGGGTAGGCTCTTCCACGTCTACGGGAGTTGTGGTTTCGTCTACGGGCTCATCCACGGGCTCGGTGTCTGCTACTGCAAGAGGGCAGGGCAGGACGTGTATACCGTCAATACCCTCACAAGTGCATTCGGAGGGTATCTCCTCCGCACTTGCTACGGTGAAGTTTGTAAAGAGAGAAAATACCATGCAGCACAGGAGTATACCTGCCATGACGCGTATTAAGTTGTTTTTGACACCTAATGTCATGAAAAGGACCTCCTTTTAGTTTGATTGAGCTGTTACGGTAATATCGTCAATGGTATATACAGTATCAAGTGTATATGTTACGCCGTTAACTGTCTTGTTTGTCTTGAAGAACTTGAATATATAGGACGAGTTGGCGGGCAACTCAACCGTGCAGGTATTGGTGTTTATTACGCCTGCCAGCTTGGGGTCGGTGTTGTCGGGGAGTAAGCTTGCAGGCCAGGTGATGGTTATGGGGGCAGTATTGTCGTTTGTGGTCACCTCTACCTCAAGCACCGCACTTTCCTTTTTATCGTTTACGGTGTAGGTCAGGGGCTTATCAGCTGCCCTTATTACCAGTATCGCACCAAGTACTTCCTTATAGGGCTCTGTGGATACCGTTATAACGTATCTGCCAGACTCTAGGTCGGTTACGGTTATTTCGTCTTTTTCGGCGACGTTTTTGCCTACGGTGCCTTGGATTGTCTTGCTGTACACCGTGCCGCCCGTTTCTTCGCCGCGTATATTTACCTCGTAGGATATATCAACCTCCGAGGTTCTAAGCTCGTCGGCATAGTTTGTCAGGTCAAGGCTGATGGATGTGACGCCTTCGCGGAGAGTGTACGTGGGATAGCTTCCGCCCATGGGGGCCTTTTTAAGGATATCGCCTGAAAAGTAAAAGGTGTCAGCAATATATACGCTGTCGCCCGTATCCTTTATGGCATACTTTGCAAGGGAGTATCCGCTTACCATAATTATAGCGGCTACTATTCCCAGTACTATCCACATTACAAGAGGTAAATGCCGTCTTTCGGGTTTGTATTTCCTGATTTTCACGGTCTGCCTCCTTAGTCTACCTGCTCAGCTTTAATGCTGACTCTTATTACGTCCAGTTCATAGGAGTATTCGGGGCCGTATTCATCGTCGTCTTCGCTGTCGCGCCATTCCATAACTATATAGCACTCCATCTCCGAGGGCTCACTGGCATTAAATATTCCCGTTATTTCCAGCTCTGCGCCGCCGTTAACGTCGTCGGTGCTTTGGGCTATAAGATCCTTGCATTCGGGATCGGAGTAGACGTAAAAGTCAAGGGGTATGTTGCATAGTACGTTATCAATGGATACTGTGTATTTGAGGGTTACCTCGCATACGCGGACAAGGGAGTCCACGCCGTTCTCCTCACGGGTGGAGTAGTTGACTATGGTTACGGGTATAGCTTCAGACACGGAGGTTCTCTGACCCGGATATCCGTTATAGGTAAAGGTGTCCGTAGTTATGCCTGCCTCCATTATTGCTATACGGGTTTTGTCGCCGCTTGTGGTTGAGGTGGCGTATTTTGAAAAGCTTACACCCGTAAAAATAAAAGTGGCGACAAGCAAGTAAAGCAGATACGCAGATAAAGGCAGTCTTGCCCGCTTCTTATTACTCATTGTTGTCGCCTCCGTTTCTTTTTTCTTTTATCTTATCCGTAAGATAGGGGATCTCTATCATCAGCACCCCTGCAACTACAAGGGTCATCATTCCCAAGGGGGATGAGATAAACTGTACAAGCTTACCGAATTTAGGCACTGTGAATACCACCTTGCCTATTACGTTGGATTTTCGCAGGGGGAGAGTGTCCGCCGCATTGTTTGAGTCACCTTTGGTCTGGTAGCCCTTGTAGGTCTCTCCCACTATTCGGTGGGTGACTACCGAGCTTCCGCTGTGAAAGGTCACTATGTCGCCTATGTTGTAGTCGTCCTGCTCGTGTATCACTACCAGATCGTCTACCTGTATTGTGGGATCCATACTACCTGATATTATAACCGCATACGACCACCCAAATACCGTGGGATGGGTCTGTCCGAGAAATTCTCTGGCGACTATGGTATATACGTTGCATACCAGGAGCACTGCCAGCGCGGCGGTTATTATCCAGGATATTATCCTGCCGAGTATCTTTATTTTTCGCATTTCTTTGCCATACACCTGTCTACAATAAGGAGCACCAGTACTGCAAAGCTTATTATCATCAGTACTATATACGCACCAATGGTGGAGTCAGATGTTCCGGGGGGCTCGGGAGTGATAGGATCGTCGGGATCGTCGGGGTCAACGGGATCAACGGGGTCAATGGGGTCGTCGGGAGTCTCGGGCTCCTCGTATACGTTGTCGTCTTCAACAACGATATACAGACCAACTATTGCCTGGTCGGCAAAGGCCTTGTTGCCAAGACCTGTATCTACCATATCTCTGATCTCGCTCTGCTCAAAGGGCCAGTACCAGTATACGTCAAAGTCTACTACCATGCCGCCACCGACGTCACCGGTTACCACCTTGATAACGTCCTGCTCGCGGACGCCCTCGGGGAGCCAGTATTTTGTGGTGGAGCTAAACTCTTCACGGTCGATCATCTGCGCGTTTACGGGGAGAAGGTCGGAGGTCTTTACTTCAAAAAGCACCGCCGTGTAGGTGATGGGGCCGCTTGCATCGTTGGCAAGACGGACTACGTTGGTTCCTTCCGTACCGGGAGCCATTACGTTGTCAAAGCCGCTTGAGACCACGTGGTAATGGATGGCGTCAAAAAAGTCAAGACAGGCCACGCCGTCCTCTCTTATATCCGTGTGGGAGTCCCATGTGAGGGTTCCCTTATAGTAGGTAAGTATGTGGTCGGGGCTTTCGCTTCTGCCCGAGTAGGTCAACCCTACCACGAAGGGCATGGTGATTATTTCAAGCAGGAATAATATAAGCACCGCGGGCAGGAGCCAGCGGGATACCTTTTCCGAAATAAAACCTTTCATTGTACTCTCCTCATTTATATAAAAAGGTAATTTCCTATACTCATAACCGCACACCCCTCTTGGGATAAGCGCTTATGGGGACGGGAATCTGATATTTGGGTGTCCCGTTCTGCCATACGGACAGGACACCCTTTAATTTCAGTTAGCTTCGATAATTAATAACTTACAGATAATAATTAGTCGATCTGTTCAGCAGTGATGGTGATGGTGATGATGAGGTCATCGAGGTTTTCAGCATTACCCATAATAGTGTCATATGCATCAGCATTAGCATCAGTATGATATATCCATTCCCAACCGATGGTATGTTCTATAGCATCGTTGCCGTTAACCGTAGCAAATGCAGCGGGAAGATCGCCAGCAGCATAGTCCTGAGAGCCAGATTCATGGCCGGAGAGAGCCTTGATAGCTGCGATAAGTTCTTCAACGGTGCTGTTTCCATCTCCATTGGCATCGCACTTAACGCCGTCAAGAGTCCAGTAGAAGTTTTTGTTAGCATCAAGAGCAGAATAACCGGTAGCAATACCGCCAACGGTAGCGTTAACAGTGAAGTTGTAAGCAACTTCGGGAGCCTGGATATCTTTTGCAGCGTTATCGGTGTAAGCGAAAGAGAATTTAACCTCCTTGCTGGTACCGGGGGCGATAACATTGTCGTCATTTTCAGCCACAACGGTAAGGGTACTTTCTATAAAGTCTGCGGTATCCTTATCATACTCTCCATCGAAAAGGTCGAGGTCAAGTTCAGCGGTAGCTTTGAAGCCCCAGTAAGCAACACGAGCAGTATCCTGTACAGTGGTGCTGGTTACGTACTTAGCAAAAGTGCTGCCAACGAAGCAGGATGAAATAAGTGTGAGAGCGAGCAGAAGAGCAGCTACTCTCATAGTGCCATTCTTTTTCATCAGAATAGTCCTCCTAAAATTTATTTGTTGGAACGAAAAACCCTCGTCCGGGGTAGGACGATGTCTCGTCCCAACGTGAGGTGTCCCCCACATTTATATCAGCCCTGCCGTCTGTATGGCCAAATCGGCACGGGGGATATACAAAAGAGTGCAGAGTGCAGAATGCAGAATGCAGAATAGTGCAGAGTGCATAGTGCAGAATGCAGAATTGGTGTAGCTTGGAAAAGCTTTAAGATTTGAGTTTGTTTTGAGTACTTTTACAGATTGCGACGAGTATGCGGATAATTTCTTCCGTGTCCTCGTAGATGCTTTTATATTCGGCTTCAGTAAGATACTCTGTCGCATACAGAAGCCTTATCCAATACAGAGTCTCGTTCGCTTCTTTAAGGGCTATGCTCATCTTGGAGTAGAAGTCCGCAGGGGATTGTCCCCTTGCTCCTTCCGATACGTTTGCTCCTATGCTTGTCCCAGAGCGAAGGATCTGATTTGATAAAACAAATTCGTGTTTTTCGGTCTGAAGATGCTTTGATAGATTTACGATACGAACCGCAAGATCAAAACTTTTCTCCTTGATTGGATTTTCCATCATCAGTATCTGAGGTCTAAACAGGATCAGCTACTTGTTTCGCTTCTCCTTTTTCTCCGTTTTCGCCGTTTTCGCCGTTCTCCCCGTTCTTTTCGTTCTCCGCGTTTTCATCGTTCTGCGTGGGCGCGGGAGCTGCCTCGGTTGCAGCTTCTTTTTCGGCTGCAAGCTTACGAAGTCTTTCAAGCTCGGCCTCAAGCTCGGCGGTCTTGGAGTTTTCCTTAACTGCGGAGCGCTGGCGGCGGATTATATCGTAGATAATGAAGGCCAGGAGAGGTATACCTATAAATATTACCATACCCATGGGCTCCTGAAGGAAGAGGGCAAAGTCACCCACCTTGGGGATACGGTACTTGAATATACCCACCACCTCGTCGGCGGTAACGGGCTTTTTATCCTCGGTATTGTTAGCGTCACCCTTGGTGTAGAAGAGGGGGTTACCGTTTTCGTCCTCGCCCACGTTTATAATTCTATGGGTGATTACGGTGCCGTCCTTCATAAAGGTTATTATGTCACCTATCTCAAGGGCATTTGTGTCAGCCTTGCCAACCAAGATAAGGTCGCCAACCTCTATGTGGTCGGGAGCGTCGCCACTCATAGAACCCGAAAGTACTACCAGAGGGGTAATACCTATTACGGAGGGGGGAGAATCGGGGTCTATGGTGCCCTTTATTATAATAGTAAGGTTTCCGATCAGCATAATGCCGAAAATCACGCACAGAATGGCGCCGATAACGGTAAATATCTTATGAGATACGCTCGTCTTCTTTTTTACGGGAGTGCCGTTCATTGAAATTTTCCTCGTTTCTTTTTGTAGTGATTTATTGTGGATTCAGGGTAATATTTGAGATGTTTTCAGGTGTTAAAAAAGAGGGCTTTGGTTTTTTGGGGGCACAAACCCCAGCCACTCCAATCGGCTATGGCTGAGGAAAATGCACCTTTACAGTAAAATTTTATCATATTTGTGACAATTTTACAATAGTACCCGAGTAAAGTTCAAGATTTTGTAAAATTTTTAAACGTATATTTGGGGCATAAAATGCATATAAAGGGCTTGCCATAGTTTGCGGCAGATCTGCTGTTCCCAAAACGTACTACCGTTAAGACTTTAAGCCTTAAAAACAGTTAGACACATCATCGTGGGAAAACCCAAAATGATGTGTCTAAGATTCATTTTATAAGACTTTCAGTTCGTAACCGAAATTGAGCTTATTTGCTAGCTTCTTCAGTGGTTACGCCTGACAAGGCGTTATTACAGCAACAAACATACCAACCATGGGGTGTTACCTCCGCCGATGAGGCTCATCTGTGCATAAATAGCACGAAATTTCGAATTGTGTTGACTTTCGAGGGATGTGTGTGATATACTGTACCCATATAAAATATCTAAGCCTTGCCCGAGAATTTACGGGCATGACCGAAAAAGGATGAGAACAAATGAACAAGTACACAAAGCAGCTTCAAATAGGATTTTATGAAAACGAGCTTTGCAAGAACGTATTGCCCTTCTGGCTCAAAAGATGTGAGGACAAGAAAAACGGCGGTTACTACAACTGTTTTTCAAACGATTGCACCTCTCTTGTATCCACCGACAAATACGTGTGGAGCCAGGGCAGATATCTTTGGATCTTTTCCAAGCTTGCCACTATGGAGAGACCCTTCTCCCGTGAGGAGAGAAACGAGTTCCTTCGCCTTGCAAGGGTTGGCAGGGATTTTATCGTAAATAATTGCTTTTTGAAGGATCCTCTCCGCTGCGTATTCCTCACCGACGAGGCAGGCAATCCCAAAAAGGTTGACGGCTACGACAATTTTGACGTGTCCACCAGCCCCGACGGCTTTGTTATCAGCGGTCTGTGCCAATACGCCGTTGCGGCAAATCACCGCGAGAGCTACGAGATCGCCAAGGAGCTTTATATCTCCGTTTCCGAAAGGGAAGAGAGCTTTAATTACTGCTCATATCCCTATCCCACTTCCGATAAGTATCTCCAGCACGGCTACTATATGGGCTGGATAGTGAGAAACGACCATATGACCCGCGCCGCCGAGGTTTTCGATCCTGAGTATGCAAACCATACCAGAGCTAAGCTCAGAGAGGGCATTGACACCCTGCTTGACAATTTCGTTGATGAGAACGACGTTCTCCGTGAGGTCAGATACCGTGACTTTAGTCCTGCCCCCGGTGTGTTCGGTGACCATACAAACCCCGGCCACGCTCTTGAGGAGATGTGGTTTATACAGAACGGTGCCGACCTTTTGGGCGATCCTTCCTATACCGAAAGATGCGTACGCGTTGTAAAAAGAGCCCTTGTAAACGGCTGGGACAAGACCTACGGTGGCTTGTACCATTTTGCCGCCATTGACGGTAGCGAAGAGCCTAAGCCCACACCCGAGGATCCCCTTGACGAGCCTACCTATCATCAGCTTATGACAGGTTGGGGGGACAAGCTCTGGTGGGTTCACAGCGAGGCACTCTACTCCCTTATGAAATTCTATACCCGCACGGGTGACGAGGAGCTTTGGCAGTGGTATGAAAAGGTCTTTGAATATACCTTCGACACCTTCCCCAACCCCGATTGGAGAGTTGGCGAATGGGTGCAGATCCACGCCCGTGACGGCGCTCCCGTACAGAAGGTTACATCCCTTCCCGTAAAGGACCCCCTCCACGTTACCAGAGACCTTATTTGCATACTTGAGCTTCTTTACAAGGAGTAAAATATGAGAACTTTAATCAAAAACGTCAGCCTTGTTATGCCCGATAAGGTCATACCCAACGGCTGGCTGGTTATAAACGACAGTATTATCGAAGATTACGGCTACGGTAATTTCCCTAAGGGGGAGTTCCAAAAGACCGTTGACGGACAGGGAAAATTCCTCTCTCCCGGCTTTGTGGATATGCATATTCACGGCGCAAAGGGCATGGACTTTTTCGACGGAACGGAGGAGGCTATCACCACCGTTCTGCAGACCCATCTGCAGGGTGGTATCACTACCATGCTTCCCTCCCTTTCAAGCCTGCCTCACCACAGATACATAGCCTTTTTCGAGACCTTTAACAGAATCAAGGACAGCCTTGAGGCAAGACAGGACATCCCCGATATCGGCGGTATACATATGGAGGGCCCCTTCATTGACGGCAACGTCATTGGGGGAATGTTGAAAAGCGTTTGCCGTCCCATAAACATGACCGAGATCGACACCTATCTGGAGATGGCTCCCTATATTAAGAGATGGACCATAGCCTGCGAGTATGAGGGTGCTCTTGAACTGGGTAAGGAGCTTGACAGACGTGGAATGATGGTGTCCATAGGCCACTCCAACGCCACTACCGCACAGGTTCGTGAGGCGTATGATTACGGCTTTAGAAGTATTACCCATCTCTACTCATCCTGCTCCTTCTACCACCGTAACGGCCCCTACAGAGAGGGCGGCATCGTAGAGGCAGCTTTCCTTATGGATAACCTTGACGTTGAGATAATTGCCGACGGCTGCCATCTGCCAAAGGATTTCCTGCAGCTCATATACAAGATCAAGGGCCCCGACAGGATTGCTCTTATCACCGACGCATCCAGATACACGGCCATTGACGTTCCCCAGGGTCAGCTTTTGGTTAACGAGGCCGAGGAGCAGCCCAGCGTGTATATCGAGAATGGAGTTGCTGTTATTGAGGACAGGACCTGCTTTGCGGGCAGTATCTCCATGGGTAACAGACTGGTAAGAACCATGACCAAGGTAGCGGAGGTTGACCTTCCCACGGCGGTGAGAATGGCGGCGTTGACCCCTGCGAGAATGCTTGGAATGGATTCTCAGATAGGCTCTATTGCAAGAGGCAAGAGGGCAAATCTGTTGATTTTTGACGATGATATAAATATAGAGAATATTTTTGTGGGCGGCGTAGAATCTCCCGTTGACCCCGATTATCGGAGGTTCAGATGATCGACATCTTTACACGGGGAGGCATACTCTTTTGTGTAATTATACTAGGGTACGTCCTCAAAAGAAGCGGCTTTTTGCCCCCTGACAGCTTTAAGGTGCTGTCTAAAATAGTCCTTAATATCACCCTTCCCTGCGCGGTGGTGTCCAGTATGGCTCATATGGAGCTTACTTGGGACCTTTTGGGAATGACCCTCTTTGCCTTCGTCTGTTGCGGCATCTTGATAGGCCTTGGGTACCTTTTGGGTAGAGGTAAGGACAAAAAGGTTCAGATACTGAACATGTTCAACTACGGCGGCTTTAATATAGGCTGCTTTGCAATGCCCTTTGTTTCGGGGCAGCTTGGCGTGGCTACGGTCATCGCCGTGTGTATGTTTGACGTGGGTAACTCCATTTGGACAAACGGCGGTACCACCACTCTTGCCACTCTGGTCAAGGGAGAAGAGCCTCCCAAGGTTGGAAGCGTTTTGAAGAACTTTTTCGGTAGACCTGCCATAATCGTGTATATTCTGATGCCCATTCTTGCGGCGCTGAATATCACCCTGCCCGCTCCAATAATCGAGGGCGCAAGCTTTATCGGCTCTGCCAACAGCTTTCTGGCAATGATGATAATCGGCTTGGGAATGGACTTGTCCTTCGATAAGACAAAGCTGGGCTGGCTGATAAAAACCTTTTTTATCAGATTCGGTCTTGCTACGGTATTTGCCGCAACGGCATATTTTCTCCTGCCCTTTAGCAACGAGATCAAGCTGGCGGCAATGCTGGCTGTATTCGCTCCCGGTACGACGGTAAGTATCGTGTTTACCGAAAGGCACGGGTGCGACGTTGGTTTGGCAAGTAGCTGGAACACCATATCCATCCTTTGCTCGCTTGTGTTTATGACCGCCATTATGGCAATGTCAAGGGCGCTGGGGATGTAAAAAGCAAGCGTATACATATAAAAAATCCGCGTATAGCGTTACGGGTTTAAATTAAAGGAGTTAGACGATGAAAAAAATAATTTCTTTATTGCTACTTTTAGCCCTCCTTTTCTCTATGGTAGGTTGTCAATTTGGACACGTTCACGAATTCGTGTTCTCCGAAACCACTGCCGATTGCCTTAACGGTGGAATCGAGGTAAGTATCTGTTCCTGCGGAGAAAAGCAGGAGCAGGAGGTAGGTCCTCTTGGCCACAACATGAGGGTTTCTATGGAGGTAAAGCCCACCTGTACGGCCACCGGCTCCCAGGACTATATATGCACAAAATGCGGTAAAAGAGAGTATAACAACATAGAGGCTTTGGGGCACACTTTTGAGGAAGAGCCCTCCGAGCCCTCGAGAGTTATCCGTTGCATCAACGAGAATTGCGATGAGTGCTTATGGGGAGAGTCCAACAACAAGCACAAAGAGGCGCTCACCTTCAGCTTTACCAAGGATGACGAGGCGGCTATCGACGCAAAATGTGACGAAGTTCTTGGAATTATCAAGGCGGCAAAGAAATATGATCCGACCCTTCACAAATATGCCGAAGAGGGCGAGCTGGCAGATGAATATGCTGCTGTTGAAACGCATATCAAAGAGTTTTATGACTTGGTAATGAACGTTCTTTCTCAAAGAACGCTTGTTGAGGTCGCTTATTATTGCGATATGGATAATACCGAGCTGGAAGATACCTTATCATACATGAAGGATTATGAAACCGCCGCTATTGCCAAGTTCTACACCCTTTCCCGTCCCATTTACGACTCCTGCTACCGTGATTTCTATTATCACGATATGACGGAGGATGAGATCAAGGTATACCTTGCGGAATCCGATGCCGTCTCCAATCCCAAATATACTGCTCTTGATGAGAGAAACAATGCCATCGAGGTCGAGGTTCTTGCTCTCTCTAATCCTGAGCGCGGCGACGAGTTGCCCATTCTTTATGCCGAGTTTGCCGAGAACAATAACAAGATGGCACAGCTTATGGGCTACGATAATTATCTTGAGTATGCTTATAAGAATATTTACAGCAGAGGCTACACCTACAAGGACGTAGTACAGTTTTCGGATTACGTAAAGCGCTATATCTCGCCCGTATTCACTTCGATCTATAATAAGTGGCGCAATCTTACGGGATATACCGACGAGGATATTAAGAGCTATAACAGCCAGGCAGTACATCCCTTCTTCGAAACCCTTGAGGGTAATACCTTAGTCAATGATTACATAGATCTCCTTGCCTTTACTTCTAATCCTGACAAGACAATAACCTTCTCCGACGAATTTAATAAGCTTATGAGAGACGGTAATATGTTCAGGGGCGAATATGAAGCAGCCTTCGTAACCTCCGTTTATTCTGCAGGCCTTCCTATTGCGTATTTCGGAAAGGGCTATGACAACTGCTTTACCGTAGTGCACGAGTTCGGTCACTTTATGAACGAAATTTACAGTGCAGAGCTATTTGCGGACGGAGAAAAGACACAGTCATTTGACGTTCTTGAGATGCATTCTCAGGGTAACGAGCTTCTCTATCTCTGCTATCTTGAGGATAACGCAGATATGCCCGAGGTCGCACACACCCTTGTTGAGACCTTTTCCCTTGTAAATATGCTGTACGCAGCAATGATGGGTATGACCGTTGATAGCTTTGAGCAGGCAATATATCTTAACGAGTACGAAGGCACCAACGCTGACGTTATTATGGCTGACGGAAAGATCACCTACGACGAGTACGATCTTCTCTACTCCGGTATTTGCACCGATTACGGCGTTAAAGATACCTTTGACGGATATTGGAGAGGCGGCATGACGGTTTCGTCTCCCTGCTATTACGTTTCTTACAGCGTATCCGCCCTCTCTGTTCTTCAGCTTTACCAGATAGCTCATGCCGAAGGCTTTGACGTGGCTAAGGATGCATACCTGAAGCTCTTCACCTACGTTGACGAAAATCCCGAAATGACCGTTGGCGAAATCCTTGACTATGCAGGCCTTCTCTCCTACGACGACGAAGAGCTCTACATAAAGATCAATGATTATCTGTTGAAGAAATAAAAAATAGGGCTGTCTCCAAGAGAGATAGCCCCCATTTTTTTATAAAGAAAACAAGGCCCCCGATTTGATTCGGGAGCCTTTTTTATGGTCAAAAAACCTTGATGTTAAGCTTATTTGCTAGCTTCTTCAATAGCTACCGCAACAGCAACAGTCATACCAACCATGGGGTTGTTACCTGCGCCGATGAGGCCCATCATTTCAACGTGAGCGGGAACGGAGGAAGAACCTGCGAACTGAGCGTCGCCGTGCATTCTGCCCATGGTGTCGGTCATGCCGTAGGAAGCAGGGCCAGCAGCCATGTTATCGGGATGGAGGGTTCTGCCGGTACCGCCGCCGGATGCAACGGAGAAGTAGTTCTTACCGTTTTCGTTACACCACTTCTTGTAGGTGCCTGCAACGGGATGCTGGAATCTGGTGGGGTTGGTGGAGTTACCGGTGATGGAAACGCCAACGTTTTCCAGTCTCATGATAGCAACGCCTTCGGGAACGGAGTCGGAGCCGTAGCAGTTAACTGCAGCTCTGGGACCCTTGGAGAAGGGAGTTCTGCTTACAACCTTAACCTCTTCGGTGAAGGGGTCGAACTCGGTCTTTACATAGGTAAAGCCGTTGATTCTGGAGATGATGTAAGCGGCGTCTTTGCCAAGACCGTTAAGGATAACGCGGAGGGGGTTCTTACGAACCTTGTTAGCGTTAAGAGCGATCTTGATAGCGCCTTCTGCAGCAA
>JAZQLP010000088.1:0-8155 GCA_045542755.1 Eubacteriales bacterium | reverse complement strand
CTTCGGGGCGGCGGTTTATCTAAAGCAGCAAATTATGTTTGCCGTTCCCCGAACAGCCCTGCACAGCAGGGCTGTTTTCTTGCCCCGCGGGGCAAGAAAACCCATACCGCCGCGGCGGTATGGATTCGGGGGGATGCAGGGCTGCCACTGTTCGCTTTTTCGTCTTTTATTATTCTTTTTTTTGTCGATTTCGGGTGATATAATGCTCTGCGTAATAATATTATAAGGAAGGGAAGATAGTATATGGCCGCAAAAAGCAGAAAAGTGGATATGATAAACGGGCCTCTTATAAAGAATCTTTTTATCTTTACGATGCCTCTGGTCTTTTCCGCCCTGCTGCAGATATTTTATAACGCCGCGGATATGATCGTTATCGGCAACTTTTCCGTAAAGACCGGCTCCGTTGCCGCAATAGGCGCCACCGGTTCCATAAGTACCCTTATAGTAGGCCTTTTTATCGGCCTTTCTACGGGTGTAAACGTGGTTTCGGCCAAGTATTTCGGTCAAAAGAACAGGAAGGGGCTTTCCTTCGTTACCCATACGGCCATCGCTATCAGCCTCTTGGGGGGCGTGGTCCTGGGCGCCGTGGGCGTGATCTTTGCCCGTCCTCTTCTGAATATCGTAAACGTCGACCCCAACATAATGGACCAGGCCGTTCTTTATATGCAGATAATCTTTGCGGGCCTTCCCGCCCAGCTGGTGTATAACTTCGGCGCCGCCCTTCTCCGTTCTATCGGCGAAACTAAAAGGCCCATGTACTACCTTATGGTGTCGGGTCTTGTAAACGTCCTTCTTAACCTCTTATTCGTTATAGTTTGCAAAATGGACGTTGAGGGTGTTGCCATCGCTACCGTGGCCAGCCATCTTTTGTCTGCCACCCTGGTAATGCTCTGCCTTTCCCACGTGGAAGGGGACAGCCGCTTCGTTTTAAAGAAGCTGGGCATAAAGAAAAGGGAGCTTTTCAGTATCGTCAGATACGGCCTCCCCGCAGGTATACAGCAGTCCCTCTTCACCTTCTCCCACGTTATTCTTCAGGCGGAGATAAACTCCTACGGCGAGGGGGCTACCGCAGGTAACTCCGCCGCCAATAACCTTGAAAACTTCGTCTATATGGCCCTTGCCCAGTTCAGCGTAGCGGCCCTTACCTTCGTCAGCCAGAACCTTGGCGCGGGCAATTACGCCCGTGTTAAGAAGGTAGTCCGCACCTGCCTTGTTTTGGTCGGGTCCCTCGGCTTCGGGCTGGGACTTATCACCGTCCTTTTCCGTGACCCTCTTTTAAGGATATATCTTCCCAACGACCCCGTGGGTCTTGAGTACGGCAAGATAAGATTCGTCATAGTCGCCCTTACCGACTACGTTCTTATTATGCACGATATTCTGGTTGGCGCTCTCAGGGCTATGGGCTACTCGGTGACCTGTATGATAATATCGGTAGTGGTCATTTGCGGCTCCCGTATACTCTGGCTCTATACCTTCTACGCTATGGCGCCTTCCATTACCATGCTTTACATAGCCTACCCTCTGTCCTGGATATTGGCGTTCCTTGCCCAGTGGGTTGCATACAGAATAGTGTCCAAAAAGAAACTCAGCCCTTTAGGAGGTCCCCTTAATGGCTAAGACAGAGCGCCGTATAGATATACTCAACGGCTCACTTACCAAAAATATAATAGTTTTTACCATTCCCCTTATTCTGTCGGCTCTGCTTCAGCAGGTATATCACGCGGCCGATATGGTTGTGCTTGGCCAGTTCTCAACGGTAGGGGACGGCATTGCCGCTGTGGGTGCCACGGGCTCCCTTACAAACCTTCTTGTAAACTTATTCTTGGGTCTTGCGGTGGGCGTTAACGTGGTCGCTTCCCGCTACTACGGTAAAAAGGATGCCAAGGGTATGGAAAACATCACCCATACCGCCGTGTCCGTCAGTATCATAGGCGGCGTGGTTATCGGCGTGTTGGGTCTTTTATTTGCTCACCCCGCCCTCAAGCTTATGGGTACCCCCGACGACGTTATCGACCTTTCGGCCGTTTATATGCGAATAATCTTCGCAGGCCTTCCCGCCCAGATGCTTTATAATTTCGGCGCGGCCATTCTCCGTTCCGTGGGTGAGACCAAAAAGCCCATGTATATCCTTATGATATCGGGGCTTATAAACGTGGCACTCAACGTATTTTTCGTTGTAGTCTGCGGAATGAACGTTGACGGCGTTGCCTACGCGACCATAATATCCCAGGCCTTCTCCGCCGTTATGGTAATGGTATACCTTATCAAGATAGACGACACCTGCCGCTTCTATTTTAAAAAGCTTCGCATCCGCAAAAGGGAGTTTTTTGACACCGTCAGATACGGCGTTCCCGCCGGTGTACAGTCCTCTCTTTTCTCTGTTGCCAATATAATCATTCAGGCTCAGATAAACGCTCACGGTACCGACACCATGAACGGTAACGCCGCCTCGAACAATATCGAGAGCTTCCTCTATTCCACCATGTTCCAGTTCAGCGTTGCGGCTCTCACCTTTACCTCTCAAAGTGTGGGCGCAAAACGTCCCGACATGATAAAGAGGATAACCCGCACCTGCTGTACCATAGTTCTTGCTTTGGGCGTCATAGGCGGAGCAATATTTATTTTCTTCGGCAAGCCTCTCTGCAGCATATATCTTCCCGACGAGCCCATGGGCGTTGAGCTTGGATCTACCCGCTTGGTGATAATCGGCCTGACCTATTATATCCTGGGCGTTTCTGACAGCCTTGTGGGTTCTATCCGAGGAATGGGGGCATCCTTCTCCTCAATGGCTATGTCGGTGGGAGGCATCTGCCTGAGCCGAATAATCTGGACCTATACCGTTTATCCTGCTTCGGGCAATTCCATAATCGTTCTTTGGCTTTGCTATCCCATGTCCTGGATCATTACCCTTGTGGCGCAGTATTTATTATACCGCCATGTGAGGAAAAAGACCGAAAACAAGTTGGCTCAGCCCTCAACAGTCCCTGCGTAATAAACAAGCCGATACGGAAATAATTCCGTATCGGCTCTTTTTTATTGCACTACCACTCCCGGTGGTGAGCAAGTTCGCTCTTCCTGATAGTTTTTGAGTGATATGCTGTCTACGACAGCGTGATATTTTTGCTCCTGCAAAAGTTATATTGCTCTGTAAATAGAGCAGTTATATTCTATTCGCCCCCCCCAAAAAAAAACTCGCGTAGCGAATACCACTCGGCGTAAGCCGAATATAACTGCGAAGCAATATAACTCGCCGTAGGCGAATAGAGTTGGCAAGCGGTTGTTTTTTTATTTAATTTCAGCTATTCAATCCCTCATAGGCCAGATTTCTCAATGTGGGGTGGAGGTAATTGTAGGCGTAGCCGCAGCTATGACAGTGGACACCGAAGTAAAGTGCAACCTTTTCCTTGGGGTCTATCATGGAGAATGCCGCCGCCGCGCCGTCCCAGCCAAACTCACCCACAGGGGCGAGGGAGCCTGAAACCACGGGGTCCATATGTACTCTGCCGCAAAGGCCCCAGCCGTAGCCAAAGAGTCTGCCGTTTACAAGGTCGGTTCTCTGTACGTCGGAGAGGTAGTTCTTAGTCATCATCTTTACCGTTTCGGGCTTCATGATGAATACCCCGTCGGCAGAGGTACCGCCGTTGGCAATGGCGGAGATTATCTTCATATACTCGTCAACGGTGCTGAAAAGTCCCGCGCCGCCGCTTTCGTATTCGGGGGTGAGGGCGTAACGGTTTTCAACGGGAATCTCCTCGACGGTGTTGGTGCCGTTTATATATTTATACATAGAGGCAAATCTGCTCTTCTGCTCTTCCGAGGGGCGGAAGCCCATGTCCTTGATTCCAAGGGGAGTGAAGAACTTCTTGTCAAGATACTCGGAGAATTTCATTCCCGAGGCCACCTCTACAACGGCCGCCAGAACGTCGTGGCAAAGGCTGTAACGGAAATGACTGCCCGGCTCAAACCTTATATTGTCCTTGGCAATGGCCTTGACCATACCCAGGGTGGTTCTGTCCGTACAGGCTTCCTGTGCGGGAGTTTTAAGGTCGTAGGTAAGACCGCCAGCCATGGTAAAGAGATGGAGCAGGGTCATCTCGTTTTTTGGAGGGGTGAGGGTGCCGTCCCTTTCCTTGATAAGCACCTGTCCGTATTCGGGAATGTACTTGCTCACGGGGTCGTCAATACTTATCTTGCCCTCCTCCACCAGTGTCATTGCCGCAAGGCAGGTTATGACCTTGGATGCGGAATATATCCAATATATATCGGTGTTTGATACGGGCTTTTTCTTTGCCGAGTCGGCGTATCCAACGTAGGTGCGGTATACGGTTCTTCCGTTTTTGGATACGGCAAGCTCGCATCCGGGAATGCCCCTTTTGGGCATCTCCAGCATAAATTGGTCAAGCTTTGTAAAGTCCATTTTTTCTTCCCCTTATCTATACAGACTCTGCATCTTAGCCATATTTTCGGCCATGGTGCCTTCCTTGCTGAAGAGGCTGGAGGAGCCAACGACTATCATATCGGCGCCCGCTTCGGTCAGACGGGGGATATTTGCAAAGCTTACGTTGCCGTCAACCTCAAGGATGATCTCGTGGTCAGCGGTGTCAAGGAGCTTTCTGGTGCGTTCAACCTTATCAAATGCTCCGGGGAATATCTTCTGTCCCGCAAAGCCGGGGTTAACGGTCATTATCAGGGCGCCGTCAAGTACGGGCATACACTCCCTGATTATCTCAATGGGGGTGGCGGGGTTTATGGCAAGGAACGCCTTTGCGCCCTTTTCTCTGATAGCGCAGAGGATTCTGTGAACGTCAACGCAGCTTTCGTAATGTACGGCGATAACGTCGCCCTCTTCGCAGGGGAATTTGTCAAACTTGTAAAGGGGGTCGTTTATCATCAGATGAACGTCAAGGGGGAGCTTGGAATTAGCCTTGAGTGCTCTGCAAAAGTCGGTACCGAGAGCAAAGTTGGGCACGAAGCTGCCGTCCATAACGTCGATATGGAGATAGTCGGTGCCTACAGCCTCAAGCTCTGCCAGGGACTTGCCCATGTTCATCATATCCGCGCACATAAGAGATGCGGAAACAAGTACTTTTTTCATTTTTATCACCTTTTATATATTATTGTTTAGATTAGTGGTCAATGGCTCCACCTCAAGGTCGCCCTTTATGACCGTACAGCAGGCCAGACGAACTCCGCCCTCTATAAGGCTGTCGGGAAGGAGTCTTTCTTCGTCCTCGCATAGGGGAGAGACCTGTCCCTTTTTGACTATCACCCTGCATTTTCCACAGGCTCGCCTGCCGCCGCAGGGGAAGGTAAAGGGGATGCCCACCTGAGAAAAGGCCTTTTTGAGGGTGATGCCCTCGGACACCTGAAATTCTTTTCCGTTATAGGTCAGCTTTGCCATATCTTCACTCCCTTTTTGCTTTTATAAAATTTTACCACATATAGCGACGAATGTCAAGCAAAAACGCAAAAAAATGCCTCTCCTTATTGGAGAGGCATAATCTTTTTCAATTATTCGTTAACAACGGGGGAGTCAGCGTTGTTTGAAACTACGCGCAAAAATGCCCCACCAAGAAGGCAGGGCACTCTGTAACATAATTATTCGTTAACAACAGGGGAATCGGCGTTGTTTTTAACGCTTTCAATACCGTTAAGACAGGAAGCCTTTGCTTTGTATCCTTCGGAAACTGCAATGGGCTCACCGTTTCTTGCCTTAAGACGGAAACGGAATTCTCCGGCCTTGTCCTCGTAAAGCTCAAACTTAGGATGCTTAACTGCTTCGCCGCCTTCTACGGTAAGGTCGTCGATGCCTGCTTCGGGGGCGCACTTCTTAACGCTTTCAATACCGTTAAGACAAGCAGCCTCGGTGGTGTATACTTCAGAAGTAGCTATGGTTTCGCCGTTGCCTGCTTTGAGGTCGAATTTGAAACCGGTTGCGGTCTGTTTTACAAGATATTTTCCCATTTTTTGGATAACCTCCTTGAGTATTGCTGTATTGTAAAAATATTTACAACTCGATTATAGCATTTTGTGACAAAAAATCAAGTCCATATATGTCTGTCAAAAAAAGTTCATACTTATCTTGTCCAAAAGATTAAAATATGAGTACATTTTAGAGGGAGATATTGCAGTGGGAAATTATGTGTGATATAATGTAAGATAAGAATAAACCTTTACGTAAGAGGACTTCAATGAAAAAGATACTTTCTTTTCTTTTGCTTACCGCTCTGGCCCTCTCCTTTGTGGGCTGTGTGCCTTCTGCCGACGACCCCTACGAGGGGCTTATCCCCGACGGTTATACCGCCGACACGGTGGGGTACAAATATACTATAGTTTGCGACACCGAGGCCGACTCCACTCTGGTGCCCGCCTACGGTACCCTTATTGGGGACAGACTTTTGGCCCATTATTCTGCAATCGAAGAACAGTATTCCTGCACGATCTCTACCGAGGAGATGATAGGGGAGAAGATAGCCACGAAGATATTGGCCTCCGCGGCTTCGGATATAAAGTTTGCCGATCTTGTGCAGACCGATGCCGTAACAGTATCCCAACTTTATAAGGCGGGTTACCTTTCCGCCCTTGAGGAGATTCCCTTTATAGACCCCACCTCCGAAAAATGGGGTCTGGATTCCCAGAAGGAATTTATGACCTTCGACGGCAAGACTTACGGCTTTTTCGGCCTGTGGCTCGGGGCATCCTTCCCCACGGTTTCGGGAGTTATGCTCTATAATCGCGACCTTCTGACCCAGTTTTCGGTGGCCGACCCCATGGAGCTTTACGAAAAGGGCAAGTGGAACTGGAATAGCTTTACCGATATAGCAAAAAAGGTCACCGTTAACAGTGGTGACGACTCGGGCACTTACGCCTTTGCCCTTCCCAATTCCACCTATCCCGATTTTATCCACTCCGCTATTCTTTCAAACGGCGGCAGCAGATACGTAGAGAAGCAGACCGAGTCGGGCGGCCTTGAATGTGGGTACACCTCTTACGCTACAATAGATGCTCTCACCTGGGTGAGAGGCCTTGTAAACGACAGCCGCGTGGCATATCCCTTAAAGATGGAATACGACAACGGCTACCTTGACGTGTTGGCCTTTACCAACCGCCGCACCCTCTTCCTTGTGACCAATTCCTACGACGGAGTCTGCTCCTACGCCGACTACCCCTTGGCCACCTTCGGGGACGAGTGCGGATGGTTGCCCTTCCCCACGGGGCCTGCCGTTGAGGGTAAGATAAACACCGCCTACTTTGGCGCTGACGATACCTTCTGTGCCGTGGCCGTAAAGGACACCCAGTCCCTTTATAACGGCGGTCAGATACTCAACTCCATATTTGAATGTATGGAGGGCGACGACCCCACCACATGGAAGGAAGCCCTCTACGACGGCTACTTCTTTGACGAGAGATCCTTTAACCTTTATTTTGATATGCTCTCTACCGCCAAGGATATTGGTCAGATAAGAGAGCCCTCCCTTAACGCCCCCATTGACGCCAAGCTCGCCGCCGTAATCAGCGGAGAGGAAAGCGTTGCAAAGGCTGTTGAGGAGCTGGAGACGGTTATAGAAGGGTATTTGGTGCCGTAGGCACCAGTTATATTCGCCTTACGGCGAGTTATATTCGGCTTCGCCGAGTGATATTCGCTACGCGAGTGGTATTCGGCTACGCCGAGTTAAATGGCGGATATAATATCACTGCCACAAAGCGGCAATATCACTCCGAGCAAAGCGAGGAATATCACTTGCCCATAGGGCAAATATCACTAATAAGGGGCCAGGGGCCAAGGTCCAGGGGCCAGGGGAAGCAGTATCTATTATTGTAAAACAAAGACACAATCGCTAACGCAGAAATTGTGCAGAGTAACAAGTAAAAGAAATTGACAATCCCTCAGTCAGCTACGCTGACAGCTCCCTTTGCACAAGGGAGCCATGGGTACAGCGTTCCTTTTTGCTGTTATTACTGAAATGTGTCTCTGCGTCAGCGCTAGTGACTACACTTTACAATCACTACCTTTTCCCACTGACCACCGATCACTGAACACTGACCACTTTTACACTGCATAACAAACTTGAAAAATGAATATTATTCACATAAATTGCATAAATATGCAACAATCCCGAATATATACAAAACGAAAAAATTGTGAAGTCTATTG
>JAZQLP010000087.1:0-16748 GCA_045542755.1 Eubacteriales bacterium | reverse complement strand
CGCACCCGCAATCAAGGGCGGCACAGTCTCCAAATGGAAATTCAACGTAAGGGGAGAGGGCTTCTTTTATTCTTTTGAAGTAGGCCTTATGGTCAAAGCCTCCGTTAAATGAATCGTAAAAAGGGGCAATTTCGTCGTAGTTCATTATTTTTTGTTCAATCTGTCAAGAATGATATTGTATCCGTCTGCGCCGTAGAGAAGGCAGCGGTTTACTCTTGAAATGGTTGCGGTTGAAACCCCCGTCTTTGCAACGATTTCAGTGTAAGGTTCCTTGTCTGAAAGCATAATTGCCACGTCAAGACGCTGTGCCAAAGCCTTTACCTCTGCCACTGTAAACAGGTCTTCAAAGATGGCGTACATCTCATCTTTACTTTTAATGGAAAGAAATGCTTCAGCGAGGCGATCTGTGGATTCATTACGTAACTTATCGTTCATTTTTTATACCGACTTTCGTTTTAGTATTTATATTTGCAATTTTTTTCTTCTTACTGCTTGTATCTGCGACCAGTGGTAACAGGCTCTTCTTTTGCGTATCTTGTGCCGCGTTCGCTAACGGCAGGCTTCTGTGCGGAAGGACGAGCCGATGCTTTGGATTGGGGATGGGGCGTAGCTTTTTTCTTTGTGGGAACAGCCGCGGGAGATACAGGTCTGTGCTTTGTATATACGGATCTGTCTCCAAGACGGTCTCTTCTGCGCTCTCTTGCTCTCTTCTGTCTTGTGATATTAGAGTAGAGGTAGAAGAATATCAGTACTGCAAGAACTACAAGAATAATGATGAACACGATAAGCAATACTACGGAAGCCGTGCTTACGGGTTTCTTTTCTTTGTCAGGTTTTGAGTTTTCTCCCTCGCCCTGTCCGTCGTCACCCGATATCTTTATGGGACTTTCCAGCATAGTAGTATTTGACGTTAGGGGGAAGGTTCCTATTTCGGGGTACATATATGTGCCGGAGTCGTCAGAAATACTCAAGGTATAGGTGGGGGAAGGAGAGGATGAAGAAAGGACCTCGGGGGTGTTATTGGTTATAACTACAGCGTCTTCACTGACCGTAAAGTGGAGAAGAACGGTTATTGGCTTGTCGGCGTATACTGTGGCTGTACCTGTTATGTATTCGCCGTCAATTATCTGCTTGGGGCTTCTGGGAAGCTTTTCTACTCCAACGGTAACTTCTTTGAAGTAATTAAATCCGTAATTAAAAAGGTTTATGGCGTCGGCAAATCTTGCATCTCCGTCCGTGCAGTTGTATACCGCAACTATAAGCTGACGACCGTTCTTTTCTGCCATAGCAACAAATCCGTATCCGGAGTATTCTGTGTATCCCGTTTTACCGCCGATACAGAAGGGATAGTTAAACTCGCCGGTTTTAAGAAGGTTGTTGCCGTTTGTTATGTATTTTCTGGCTTCTTTCTTATTTGTTGCTGGGATGGTGTAGGAAACGGTAGACATTATTTCTCTTAGTCCGTTGATTTCCATAACGCTACGCAAAACAAGAGCCATATCGTAAGCGGTAGTAACGTGATTTTCTTCATACATACCGTGGGCATTGGTAAAGTTTGTGTTGAGCGCACCTGCGGATTCTGCAAACTCGTTCATCATAGAGGTGAACATGGCAATCTTTTCCTCAAAGGTGGGGGACTGGTCGGCTGAGAACTGCTTACCTGCTACCATTTCTGCGATTGCGTTGGAAGCGTCGTTTCCCGAATGGAGCAAGCTACCGTACATAAGGTCCTTAAGGCTCAAAGTTTCGCCGTAATCTATGGCTATATGGGAGGACGCGCCCTTCTGTCCGTCGTCGATTGCATCTTTGGAAACCGTCGTTGTTTCTGAAGGGAGGATCCCGCTGAGTGCTGCAAGAGCGTTTGTTACTATTTTGGTTGTTGATGCGGGATGCACTGTCTGGTGCATATTCTTTTCAAGGAGTATCTGCCCGGTTTTTGCATCCATAAGAACGAACTGCTGAGCAGAAACCGTGGGGGGAACTCCCATATCAGTACTTGACGTTGCATCAAAAGGTACTGTAAACAGGGAAACAAGAACTGCAATCAACAATATTAAAGTCAAGGGCTTTGCGATTTTCATATTGCCATATCCTTTCGGTTAATTACGTGTGCTGATGTGTATAAATATGCTGTATATTTGCGCGTGGCCGCAAAATGTCATTTTAAATCACTAACAGTATTATTATACAATATTTTGCTAGCATTGTCAATACGTTTTTAAGTATTATTTTAACGTGTGAAAGTGTAAAAGCCATTAAAAGAAATAACGGAACGCTCAATATATGACGTTCCGTGTTTTTCTATTCCATTAATAGGTAATTCTGGCCGTAAAGCAAATAGTATCGCCGTTTACGGCAGTTACGGTTACCGATTCGCCGTTCTCTCTTGCATATAGCTTCAGTAAGTCGCCTGCACAGGCTTCTTTTATGAAGTTGATTTCAAATTCTTTGGGTATTTGTTCTGTCCGCGAGGAAAGTGCGTCGGTCACAAAGTATGCGTAAAAGGCGCTGTGGAGATGTCCGTTTGCATCGGTGTCAGAAAGCCGTACCTGTCGTTTATCTATAAGCGGGCATTCTGTATCGGGCTTTATCTTGCCGCAGGGCTTACATCCCGACGATTTTTCCAAAGGCCTGTAATCGCATAAATCAAAGGCAGACGGGCGTAAAATGCTTCGTGTATGAGGATTTATTATTATCCAGTTTGAGGTTGCGGCACCAAGAAGTTCTCCCTCTTCGTTCCGTACCTCGTAATCCCTTAAAGCGTAAACGCTTTCGTTTTTACGTTTCCAGGTATATACCGTTATTTTATCGCCGTAGGAGGGAAGCTTTTCTATTTTCAGATTTAGTTTTGAAAGTACGAATACCTGACCGTGGTCGTACATCATCTTGTGGGGAACGCCGCGGAGAGCGTAATGGAATCCCGCAGTTCTGATTATGTATTTAAGAAAATCCGCAGGCTTCATTGTAAGGGAAGAGTCACACTCTTCAAACCCAACTCGAACGTCCATGGAATATACGTCGTTTTCCAGCTTTTCTGTGAGGAGCATCTTGATTTGTCCTTTGCTTTAATATGAAATAATTATATCACCCGTATTTGTCATTTGAACAAAATAGATTTAACAAAAATAAAAAAATGACCGCCATTTGGGCGGTCAGAGAAATTATCTTGCTTTTTTTCTTGTCAAAAGCTTTAACATACCTACTACTACGGGTGCGGCTACGAGAACAAGGACCGTCTCAGGCACCATAAACTGAGCGTTATAAACAAAAGAATAGGTCCACATTCCTACGGTATGAACGTATTCGTTCCAGTCTCCCGCCTTGGTTAATTCATACCAGACGGCGCCGCCTACGATAACGTGGCTTGCGTATCTGATAAGACATACGGTAAAACTGCCGAGAATAACGTTTACGAAATCGTTTCTCGTAGTATTTTTAAATATACCTGCCAAGCCTATGAGGGTGAAGGGAATTATGTAGTCCATACCGATACACAAAACTACGCCTATGGCGGTGGGAACGTACATTACGTTGCTGAATCCGAGAATGAGCTGAATGACCGAATGGACAAATCCCGTAGCTAAGCCCCATTTGCAACCGTGAAGGTAAGAGATGAGGATGATGGGTACCATAGAAAAGAGGGTAACGGACCCACCGAGAGGGGCTGACCATATCGGTAAAATGGACAGTACGGTAGCAAGTGCTACCATAATGGCGCACTCTACCAGAATGCGCAGGTTTTGGCTTTTTTCAGATTTCATAAAAAATCCTCCTGTATAAAAAAATTACCGCAAACAGGCAAGTGCTTGCGGTAAACAGTCAGAATTTTTTATTGCTGAATCTGAACTCCCTACGTTGGCATTACCCATATCAGGTTATAAGGGACATCAAGACCGTTATCTCTCATCACAGCCGAATGGATTCGGCGCCCCTGTTCACTATTCCGTTGTGCGGTAGGGTAATTATAATCTCGAAAAAAGGCAAATATGGGGATAAAGGTTGAACAAAGGAGGAACTTTTTCGTTTTATTTTCCGCCGTTAATACGGAACGAATAGTGAAATAAATGTTTCATCTATTGAAGTTTATGAAAAAAGGTGGTATAATAATAAAGATGTAGATATTAAACGGCATTTTTCAGTAAAAGAAGGTCAGTATATGGAAAAGAAACGGGATTTTGTGTACGGTGCGTTTATACTTGCCGTATCCGGGTTTCTTGTAAAGCTTATCGGCGCAATATTCAGAATACCCTTAACAAACCTTGTGGGCGCTGCTGCCATGGGATATTATTCTTCGGCATACAGCGTCTATATCGTGCTGCTTTCTTTGGCAACGTCCGGAATGCCCACGGGTATAGCGGTTATGGTTTCCCGTGCGATCGCTCTTAATAAGCCCCGTGATATAGGCCGCACAATGAAGATAGCGGCTTCCGTGTTTGTGACCCTCGGAGCCGTGATCTCCATAGTAGGTACTATCTTTGCAAAGCCAATTGCTGTGTTTATGAACAGCGAGGACGCTTATTTTGCAATGGTTGCTCTTATGCCTGCCGTATTCTGCATATCGGTGGTGGCCCTGTTTAAGGGATATTTCCAGGGCTTTGACAATATGGTGCCTACTGCCATTTCAAACCTCATTGAGGCTGCGGTTAAGCTCTGCGCCGGATACGGTATAGCTCTTTTCCTTTTCAAAAAAGGGTACCCCGTCGAAGTCGTAGTCGGCGGCGCAATATTGGGCGTAACCCTCAGTACCTTCTGTGCCATGTCTTTTATGGGACTCAGATATTTATTCAGGGGCTCCCGTTATAAATTCAAGGCGGACAAGCTTGTTTCTGCCGTCACTGAAACCCCCACTCTTGTTAAGGATTTCTTTGCAACCGTATTTCCCTTAATGGTATCGTCGATCTCCTCTAATCTTATGGGTGCCGTAGATGCCTTTGTGGTCATGAACAGACTTACGGGTTATATGTCGGAAACAGACGCTAACCTCCTTTGGGGCTCCTACGGGAATATGGCCCTTACGGTATTTAATTTACCTTCGTTTCTCATCGTTTCCATTGGTATTGCTCTCGTACCTGGGATTGCGGCCGCTTTTGCAAAGAATGAGTTTGAGAACGTAAAAAGCATAATCAACAGGGCGATGAAGTTTACTTCGATCCTGTCCTTTGCCTGCGCTTTCGGTATAAACGCAACTGCTGAAATGATGCTCAGACTTCTTTTCAGCGACGAGGCGGGTATTGCAAAGGCGGTAGGATTGCTCGAAATAGTCAGCTTCGTTCTTATATCCGTAGGCTTTACAAACGTTACTGCCGCGGTACTAAATTCAGTTAAAAAGGCTCATTTATCCGTGATATCGGTTGCTATCGGCGCCGTTGTTAAATCACTGTTTACCTTTATATTCGTTTCTATTCCCGCCCTTAATATTTACGGCGCACCTCTTGCTACCAATATCGCGTATCCCATAATGGTTGTCATTAATATATTTTTCATCTATAAGCACGTGGGTGTCCTTCCTTCTTTAGGAGATACCTTTGTTAAGCCCTTGTTTGCGGGTGTTGGATGTTACGTTTCTGCAAAAATATTTGCTTCGATTCTGGCTCCATTAATCAAGTCAAAGCTTGTGATTCTTCCCGTAATACTTCTCACAGCCATTGCTTATCTGGGTATAATCCTTCTTTTGAAGTTGGTTACTCTGAGCGAGCTTAAAGGCATCTTTTCCAAAAAGAAAAAATCAGTATAGAGGTACACTTATGTATATCTTTAAAATCGCATCTCCTGCCGAGGTAGACGCATTTTCCGAAAAAAACGGAATATTCTTTCAAACCTCTGCGTGGGCAGGCTTTAAATCGAAATATATTCCCGAGTATATTATCGGAACAGACGGAGAGGGGAATACCGTTCTGTCGTGCATACTCTTTCTTATTAAGGTGAAATGCACCCCGTTTAGCATTGCTTATGCCATGAGAGGCCCCGTGTGCGATTTGGCAAATAAAGAGTTGGTGTCCGAATTTACGGCCTTTCTGCACTCTTATATGAAGAAAAACCGAGTGGTTTATACCGCTATTGACCCATATTACACCTATAAGACCGATTTTCAGGTAACCGAAAAGGGCAAGTCTGCATTTGATAACCTGATTTCAGAAGGGTATCTCTTTAATCCAGATAAGGCCCATTCCATACAGCGCCCCACCAATTATAAAATCTGCTGCGATGCTGGAAAGGATGCCGAAGAGCTTAAAAAAGAGATTTTCGGTAAAATGGAGAAGAAGCTTCGCAATGATATAGACATCGCAGAAGCGAGAGGGCTTGAGCCCGTAAAATTCAAGGGCGACGAGATAACCGACGAGGTGTTCGAGTCCTTTTATTCCTTGCTTCTCACAACTGCACAGATGAAGGATTTCGGTATTCGCAGTAAGGAATATTACGTAGAACTGTTTAAGCATTTAAAGAAATACATTACAGTTTATTTTTATAAGTATAATGCAGAAACCGACATCAGGTATACGAAGAACATAATTTCCACCGTTACCACTCAGCTTGAGGCCAATAGGGCAGAGGCGGCAGACCCCAACACTACCCCCCAGAAAAGAGAAAGACTTGCTCCCAAGGAGAAGGAGCTTGTTAAACAGCTCACTGCCACCGAAGCCCGCTTGAAGGTGACCGAGGCAAATAGGGATGCGGGGTATCTGTCAACTTATCTTTGTATCAGACTCGGCTCAAAATCTCATGATTTTTACGGCGCAAACAGCCCCGTTCTCCGTGATTTAAGACTTACCTCAAATTATTGGGATATGATCAAGGATTGCTTTAACGGCGAATGTGAAAGCTTTGATATGGGCGGAACTCTTCGCCTTGATACCGAGGATATAAAGCAAGATAAGACCTATGACCTTTATCAGTATAAATCCCGTTATCACGGAGCTCTCGACGAATTTATAGGTGAATTTTATCTCATTGAAAACAGATTTCTTTACAGGATACTCCACGACAAGCTCCACTATCTGAGGAGAGTCGTATTCAAAAATTGAGGTACGTTATGAGTGATACGTCGTATATGTTCAAAGAAGTAACCGATGTCCGCCTTTTCGATACCTTCGTCAGAAGTAACGGAGGTACGGTTTTTCAGACCTTGGCCTGGGCAAAGGTGAAAACCGCATGGAAACCTCATGGTTTTATGGGCTTTAAGGACGACCGTCCCGTTATTTCCATACTTTGTCTTGAACGTAAAATAAAGTTTTTTGGTAACTTCTGGTATGGAGCCGAGGGCTTTGTGGGTGATGTTGTTGATAAAGACCTTATCCAAGGATTCGTTGCATTTCTTAAGAAAGAAATGGGTAATCGCGGCGTATTTGGTATGACGGTTGACCCATATTATCCCGTCAATATAAACGGTACCGTCATTGATGACGGCCGTATCGGCATCCTTTCTTCTGCAGGTTTTAAAATTCCTTCTGACAGAAACGTTTATTCGGTACAGCCTCCTACGGACGTGGTCGTTACTGTATGGGATAAGGATGAGGATGATCTTTTGTCTGCCTGTGAAAAGGGTGTTCGTCACGGCTACCGCACAGGACTTGAAAACGGACTTTATGCAGAAACCGTTTCTGGTAGAGATATAAAACAGTCACCCGAAGCTCTGGATACATTCTTCTCCGTAATGACCGAAACCGCAGACAGGGTGGAATTTGTTCATAGAACCAAGGAATATTATGCTAATATCCTCGAATCTCTGGGTATGGATGCCGAGCTTATGCTGGTATGGTACGACAGAGATAAAGAGGACGAAAAATATAACTCCGCAACGGAGAGAGCAGGGGAGATAGAGGAACAAATTGAGTCCTTAGACCTCTCTGAGAAGGGTGCAAAGCAGAAAGTTGCTTTACTTAAAAAAGAACTCGCTTCCTTGCAAAAATATATACAGACTTATAAAAAGATTGAGGCAGAACTGGAATCTGCGGGTAACTCTTCCCGTAAAATATGCCTTGCTGCGGGCTTAACGTCCTATTTTGGCCGTGAGTCGGTCTGCCTTTACGGTGGAACGGTAAATCTTTTGAGAAATACCCTTCGCCCCACCCACTTCCTTAACTTTTCGAGAATTATTGAAAGTTCAAAGCGTGGCTGCAGTTCCCACTCTATGGGCAGAATAACGGGAGATCCCTTTGACTCCAATAATCCTCTTTACGGCCTTGTAAACTACAAAAAGAGCTACGGCGGTGACGTTTACGTTTACGTTGGCGATATGCGTCTTGCAAGAGGTACGGGATTAAAGATGTATTTGTTTACCAATCTTTTTCCGAAGATAAGACACTTCAGAAGTACCGTACTCCGTAATATGTTGAACCGCAAAAATTCGCCCTCCAAAGGAGAGTCCAGATGAGTTACATCTTTGTGACCGATATTACAAAAGAAGAATACAATGCGTATCTGTCCTCTTTTTCAGGCGCGCCCATATTTCAGTCTCCCGCGTGGGCAAAGGTGAAAAGTAGCTGGAGTTCTGTCTATATCGGCGTAAGAGATGATGCCGGGGCTATTGTTTGTGCCTCTTTGATGCTTATCAGGCGGGTTGCTCCCGGACTTTCATTCGGATATTGTAACAGAGGCCCTCTTGTTGATTACGGCAATGAAGACGCATTGTGTGTATTTACCGAAGGGTTGAAGAAATACGCAAAGTCAAAAGGACTGTGCTACGTAAAGTTTGACCCTCTTATTCCCGTTAATATTACCCCTCCCGAGCTTAAAGAAGAGCAGTTTTTGGACTTGTATAAGGGGAATGAAGAATCCTACGCAAAGGCTTCGGAGCTTCTTACCTCTTTGGGGTATACCCACAAAGGCTTCGGCAAGGATCTGAGTGATTATATACAACCCCGTTATAATATGATAGTTCCCCTCAAAAATAGGGCAGGAAAACCGCTTTCTTCCGATGAGCTGAAGAAGAATTTCCGCCAATCTATCAGAAAATACGTGGGCAGCTTTGCCGAGAATAGAGGAATATTTACCGAGATTCCCGAAGTAACCGACGATGTGCTTGAAGAGTTTACCCGTCTTATTCATTCCACCGAGGAACGTCAGGGAATATATCTCCGCGGTAAGGAATACTTTAAGCAACTTACTGAGGCTTACGGTGAGGATGCGAAGATCATTTTTGCAAAGTGCCGCGTTAACGTTTATAGAGAATATCTTGAATCAAGACTGAAAAATGAGCCTGAAAATCAAGCTAAAATATCAGAACTTATTCAAGAAGCCGAAGACGTTATATCCAAAAACGGAGAAAACGTTGCTCTTGCTGGATTGTTGGTTGTCTTTCCTCCCAATAAAGAAGGTGAGAAAACGGCAGAATATCTTTATGCAGGTGCAGACCTTTCAATATTCTCCTCTTTTAACATAACAATGATAGGTCTCTATGATGCCATGAAATACTGCATTGAAAGAGGTTGCGATATGCTTAATCTCGGCGGTGTTGAGGGTACCCTTGACGACGGTTTATACGAGTTTAAGGCCAGATTCGGCTCCTTCCTTGTGGAATACTACGGCGAGTATGACCTTATAGTTTCACCCTTGAAATACAAGCTTTTAGAGAAATATCTTCCCACTGCCGTAAGGGTATATAAGAAGATAGTAAGAAAGCTTACGGGAACCGAAAATAAGAATAAATAAAAGAAAAGGCAGATGCGATTCGCATCTGTCTTTTTCGTTATTTGTATTGATTTTTTATAAGGCTTTGAAGTGGGGTAAGAACCTCTGCCGAACATTCGGGATTGTCTTTGAGCGGGAACTCAATGCCCATACTTTCGTATTTTGGCAGACATATCTTTCGGAAGGGAAGAAGCTCTATTTTTTCAAGATTTTTGTATTCCTCTGCAATGGAAATTACCGCTTTTACATTCTCTTCGGAGTCTGTGATTTGAGGAATTACTACATGCCTTATCCAAAGGGGAATATTCATTTCTTCCGTAAGCTTAAGAAATTGCTTTACCTTTTCAAGAGAGCCGCCTGCGTATTTTTTGTATCCGTCGTCGGTGGCAAACTTAATATCGCATATGACAAGGTTGGTTTCTTTAAGAACAGACTTTGCTTTTTCAGTGTCACATATTCCGGAGGTATCTATGGCAGTATGCAACCCCATAGCTTTGAATCCGCGGAGCAATTCCGTAGCAAATTCGGGCTGTAAAAGACATTCACCACCCGACAGTGTAACGCCACCGTCTTTGATATAAGGATAAAACCGTTTGACTTTAAGTATTACCTCTTCCGAGGTAACTTCTTGTCCTTGATTTATATCCCATGTATCGGGGTTGTGGCAGTAGGCGCACCTTAAAGGACAGCCCTGAAAAAATATTACCGAACGAAGTCCAGGGCCGTCTACAGCCCCGAAACTTTGTATTGAATGTATATTGCCAGTTATCATTTCAGTCTTACATTGCTTGGTGGAAGGTTCTGCTGATTACTTCCTTCTGCTGTTCCTTAGAAAGCTTATTGAAGTTAACAGCGTAACCTGAAACTCTTATGGTAAGGTTGGGGTACTTTTCGGGATGTTCGGAAGCATCTATAAGGGTTTCTCTGTTAAATACGTTTACGTTAAGATGCTGTGACATCTGGGAGAAGTAACCGTCAAGGAGGGATACGAGATTTGCGTATCTTTCTTCATCACTATGGCCGACAGCATCGGGAACGATACTGAAGGTGTTGGAGATACCGTCTCTGCATACGTCGTAGGAGAGCTTTGCTACCGAGTTAAGAGAAGCAAGTGCGCCGGATTTGTCGCGGCCGTGCATGGGGTTTGCTCCGGGAGCAAAGGGTTCGCCAGCCTTTCTTCCGTCGGGGGTGGCGCCCGTCTTCTTACCGTATACTACGTTGGATGTAATGGTGAGAATGGAGAGGGTATGTTCTGCATTTCTGTAGCAGGGAGTTTTCTTGAGTTCTTCGTAGAAGAGTCTTGTCTGCTCGCAGGCGATGGAGTCAACCTTATCGTCGTCGTTACCGTAGCAGGGGAAGTCACCCTCGGTTATGAAGTCGGTAATAAGGCCGTTTTCACCCTTTACGGGGCGTACCTTTGCGTACTTAATTGCAGACAGAGAGTCGGTAAGAACAGAAAGTCCTGCAATACCGAAGGCCATAAATCTATGTACCTGAGTATCATGGAGAGCCATCTGAATCTTTTCATATGCGTATTTATCGTGCATATAATGGATCATATTCATGGCTGTAACATAGGTTTTTGCAAGCCACGTTCTGTAAAAGTCCATTCTGTGAAGAACGTCAACATAGTTGAGGTATCCGTCGCCTACGGGTTCTGTTGCGGGAGCAATCTGCATGCCGGTCTTTTCGTCGCGGCCACCGTTAAGGCTGAGGAGAAGGAGCTTTGCAAGGTTTGCTCTGGCGCCGAAGAACTGCATCTGCTTGCCCACTTGCATAGCCGATACACAGCAAGCTATGGCATAGTCGTCGCCGTATCTGGGACGCATAAGGTCGTCGTTTTCATACTGAATAGACGCCGTATCGCAGGAAACCTTTGCAACATATCTTTTGAAGTTCTCGGGGAGAGCTTCGGACCAGAGTACCGTTAGGTTAGGCTCAGCCGAGGGGCCGAGATTATAGAGAGTATGGAGATATCTGAATGTGTTCTTTGTTACGAGAGGTCTGCCGTCCTCGCCTACACCACCTAGCGCTTCGGTTATCCACATGGGGTCGCCCGCAAAAAGCTCGTTGTATTCGGGAGTTCTCAGATGTCTTGCAAGGCGGAGCTTGAGAACGAAATCGTCGATTATTTCCTGGGCGCCTTCTTCTGTGAGAACGCCGTTTTTAAGGTCTCTTTCAATATAAATGTCGATAAAGGTAGCTGTTCTGCCAAGGCTCATTGCAGCACCGTTCTGCTCTTTAATTGCAGCAAGATATGCAAAATACATCCACTGTACCGCTTCTTTTGCGTTTGCGGCGGGCTTTGATATATCATAGCCGTACATCTGGCCCATTTCCTTAAGCTTGCCGAGGAAGTTTATCTGCTGGAACAGCTCTTCAAGCTCTCTTACGTTGTCTCCAAGAACTGTGTTTTGGGCAATTCTGGCTTTATCTTCTTTCTTTTTCTCTATAAGGAAGTCAACGCCGTAAAGGGGTACTCTTCTGTAGTCACCGATAATTCTGCCTCTTCCGTATGCATCGGGCAGGCCGGTAATAAGGCCAACGTGTCTGGCAGCTTTAATATCGTCGTTATATACTCTGAATACGCCGTCGTTATGAGTAGTGCGGTACATGAATTCTTGCTCTACCTTTTCCGAAAGTTCGTATCCGTATGCTTTGCAGGCGGCTCTTGTCATTCTTACACCACCGAAGGGGTTTGCACCTCTGCAAAGGGGCTTTTCGGTCTGCAGCCCTACGATTATTTCATTATCCTTATCAACGTATCCGGGACCGTAATTCATTACCGACGATGCTCTTGTAGTATCTACGTCGAGCACACCGCCTGCCTTACGCTCCTCTTCAAAAAGGGCTTTTACCTTTTTGTCAAGTTCGGTGGTTCTTTCCGTGGGCTTTGCAAGAAAGTCCTCATTACCCGAGTAGGGGGTATAGTTCTTCTGGATAAAGTCCCTTACGTTTATTTCATTTTCCCAGCTTCCGCCAATAAATTCTTTCCACTGTTCCATAGCAATATTCCTTTCTGACTCATAGATGCTCTTTATTGCCCTTTTCAATAAAAAAAGGGCAACATCGAAATGTTGCCCAGACGGTCGGCTTATTCGTGCAAGCCCTCACTGTGTTACCACAAGCGTATCGCTTTCCCGTCAGAGGGTCTTGCAGGGGGACAACGTCCCTGTTTAAATAAAGTATATCATATAGTTTTTGACAAATCAATACTCATATTACGATTTGCGAAAAGATTTACATTTTATCTGTCACCGCTTATCTTTGAGAAAACGTCCGCAAAGATAGGGTCCCTTTTGATTCCTTTAACGTATACCATATATCCGCCGCTGTCGTTAGACACAAAGTATCCCTCGTCTGTAAGTATGGGGGTGTGCTGAATTACCCTTGTCATACCGTTGGGTACGGTGAAATAAGCGGTTCCTGCAATATCCCAAATAACCTTTGACGCAGCGTATTTTCCACCCTTAACGCCAGTAACGATTTTGGTAAGATAGGTGCCTATTTCGTTTTTGCCGTTAAGATAGTATTCAAGCTCGGGAATGGTGGTTGTAAGGTGATCGGTTACTCCTCCGGCAGGTATCTGAACCAGAGGAATACCGCTGTTAAATACTACCTGAGCCGCGGGAATATCCTGATTGAGGTTCATCTCTCTTGGGTCGGGGAACTGATATGAATGTCCACCCAGCCACACTACAGAGGCCTTGTTTGCAATTTCGGGACACATAAGGATTGCCGAAGCAACGTTTGTTATGCAACCTATGGCAAGGATATAGACTCTTCCTTTTGCATTTTTTACCGTATTTATTATATTGTGAGCTGCAGGGGAGTCTATGGGGGTGTTTCTGTCGGGAAGGTATCTGTCGGAGCCCCTGAATACGGGAATTTGAGAATCGGGGTCAACCATATTTATAACTTTAAGTATCTCTTGGTAGCTCTGCTCCATACCAACTGCAGGGTCAGGCGTTTTTTTTGTTTTGAAGGGAGCCGCATTTATGGATAAAAGATTTATCTTTTCTGGGCTGAGCATAGCGTGGGCTATTGCAAACTGGTCGTCTTGCTCGTTAAACGCATCTGTATCTAAAATAAGGTCAACTATCTGGTCGTTATTGGGTATTTCAAGCAGTTCAAGGACTTCTTTATAAGACATTGTTCTCTTCCGTTTCCGTTTTTTTTGTATTATATCATATCTTGCGTCTGGATGTGTTAAGAAAGTTCGAAAAAGTAATTTCAGCGATTGACAAACTCTCTCTGGCTTGTTATAATATACTTGAACAGTTATTCAAGTATTTGTTGTTATGGAGGCAATTATGTCAGAAGAACTAAAAAAGCATACGCATTGCGGAGATGAACTTCTCTCTGTTGGAGGAAAGCAGATTTCCCATGCTGACGTGGTACAAATGGTGGAAGATATGCTTCCCGACGAGGGCTCTCTGTACGACCTCGCGGAGCTTTTTAAGGTTTTTGGAGACAGTACGAGAATAAGAATCCTCTATGCCCTTGCTGAATCGGAGATGAGTGTTTGCTGTATTGCTGACCTTCTCAATATGACTATGTCTGCAATTTCTCATCAGTTACGTATACTTAAGCAGGCGAGCCTTGTAAAGTACCGCAAGGAGGGCAAGACCGTATTTTACTCTTTGGCCGACAGTCACGTACTTACTATAATAAGCCAAGGGCTTGAGCATATAATGGAATAAATAAGGAGAAAATTATGAGAAAAACTTTTAAACTTGAAGATCTTGAGTGTGCTAACTGTGCTGCGAAAATGGAAAGAGGTATAAAGAATATAGAGGGCGTTACATACGCAAGCATGAGCTTTATGACTCAAAAGCTTACCGTGGAAGCTCCTGACGAGATATTTGATGACGTTATGAAAAAAGCTGCAGAGATATGCAAAAAAGTTGAGCCCGACATGAGAATTATAATGAAGTAAGGGGCCGTTATGACACGTAAACAAAAGCGTAAACTGATACGTATAATTGCAGGCTTAGTTCTGTTCGGTACTGCCTTGCTATTGAAGATCGAAGGCTTGTGGGGCCTTGGTGCATTTCTTATTCCTTATCTTGTAGTAGGATACGACGTTATATTTTCCGCTGTCAGAAATCTCATAAAAGGTCAAGTTCTTGATGAGAATTTCCTGATGTCTATCGCTTCCATAGGAGCGTTTATAACCGGGGATTATCACGAGGCCGTTGCCGTAATGATATTTTACCGAATAGGCGATTTTTTTGAAAGTTATGCCGTTGGTAAGACCCGTAAATCGGTGGCAGCCCTTATGGATATTCGACCCGATTACGCGAAGGTTTTGAGGGACGGGCAGATTGTTACCGTTGACCCCGATGAGGTAGCCGTGGGAGATCTTATATCCATTGACCCCGGAGAGAGGATTCCGCTTGACGGCATTATCGTAAAGGGAGCCACATCCGTCAATAATTCAGCATTAACGGGCGAGTCGGTACCCGTAGAGCTTTTTACGGATGATTCCGTTATAAGCGGCAGTATAAATCTTACTGGAAATATCACCGTAAGAGTAACCAAACCCTTTGGTGAATCAACCGTTTCAAAAATCCTTGAACTCGTGGAAAACGCCGCTGAAAAGAAGGCTAAAACGGAGAACTTTATAACCAAATTTGCCCGTTGGTACACCCCTTGCGTGGTCATTGCTGCCCTGTTTTTGGCGGTTCTTCCTTCACTTATTACGGGAGATTGGAATGAATGGGTTCACCGCGCCCTTATATTCCTCGTTGTGTCCTGTCCTTGCGCTTTGGTTATCTCTGTCCCCATGTCCTTTTTCGGTGGTATAGGGGGCGCTTCAAGGCGCGGTATACTCATAAAAGGTTCATCATATATTGAGGCACTTTCAAAGGTCGATACTATGGTCTTTGATAAAACAGGTACCTTGACCAAAGGCGAATTTTCCGTTGCGGAGGTTGTATCAAAAGACGTTTCTCCCGAGATATTGCTTCGCTACGCCGCAGTGGCAGAGAGTCATTCCTCTCATCCTATAGCCTTATCCGTAGTAAAAGCTTACGGAGGTAACGTGGATAATTTGGATGCTGCTATCGAGGAAATAAGCGGTAAGGGTATCAAGGCCACTTTTGATGGTCGAGAGATATGCGTGGGCAATATAAAGCTTATGGATTCCATTGGCCTTAAGGTGGATCAAATAAGGGCATACGGTACTGTTCTTTACGTTGCAGTCGACTATAATTATTTGGGATATATACGCATAACCGACACTTTAAAACCCGAATCTGCCTCTGCCATAAAGGAACTTAAATCCCTTGGCGTTTCTCACACAGTAATGCTCACGGGTGACCGTAAGGAAGTAGGGGAGGCTGTTGGTAAAGAGATAGGTATAGACGAAGTTTGCGCCGAACTGCTTCCCGCTAATAAAGTGACCGAGGTGGAAAGACTTCTTTCCTCGACTAACCGCAAAGGCACCCTCGTTTACGTAGGTGACGGCATAAACGATGCCCCCGTTCTTTCCCGTTCCGATATCGGTATCGCTATGGGCGCTCTCGGCTCCGATGCCGCAATAGAGGCTGCCGATATTGTGCTTATGGACGATAATCCTCTAAAGATAGCTGAAGCTGTGCGGGTTGCCCGTAAGACTATGCGAATAACCCGTCAAAATATAGTTTTTGCCCTTGCCGTAAAGGGCATTGTGCTCCTTCTCGGAGCTGTGGGTTTTGCCAATATGTGGCTTGCTGTATTTGCCGATGTGGGCGTTTCGGTCATAGCTATACTTAACGCTATGAGAGCATTGGGAAAAACAAAGAGATAAAATAAAGAAGCAGGATATCCTGCTCCTCTTTTGCAATTTTTAATGAAATTATGCATATAATTTTATTGGGACATTATTCAATATATAGGCTCAAAATGCTTTTCGAAGAATTTGTGAACACTATTGACAGTAAGGGAAAATTGTGGTATCATATATGAGCATTAAATACGGCGCCATAGCCAAGTGGTAAGGCAGAGGTCTGCAAAACCTTTATTCCCCAGTTCAAATCTGGGTGGCGCCTCCAAAAAAGACACGATGAGAATCGTGTCTTTTTTTGTGTTTGTGTCCGTAGGACATAACATCGTTTGCGAGTTTACAAGTCGGATCG
>JAZQLP010000086.1:0-4707 GCA_045542755.1 Eubacteriales bacterium | reverse complement strand
TAACCAAGCTCGCTGAAGGTGTAGCGGAGGGCGGTGGTACCTGCCTGGTCGGCGGTGGTACGGATCTTGCCGTTCTTAACCTCGCCGCAAAGACCCCACAGAACCATGGGCTTGTCCTTTATCTGCTCCGTTATTTTGGTAACCGCGTGGGAGGGTATCCAACCTGCGATACAGATAACTACCGAGTCGTAGGTGGAGGACATAACTCTCAGCATATTGATGGCTTCTCTTATTTCCGATTCGTCGGGCTTGTCGGTTACGGGGTAGGTAATAACGTTTACCTCGGCGTTTGCGGCCTGAAGCTCCTCAACCGCGGCCTTGCACTTTTCTACCAGAACTTCTCTGGGGGTGTTAACTTCGCCAAAGCCCACGAAGGCTATCTTTGCGTGAATGTTCTGCTCCATAATGTTAGTTCCTTTCTATGTCGGATATGTTATTGATATGATCTATCTGTTTTAACAAGCTTTTTGCAGGCGTCGGCCACGCTCTCAAATTCGCCCACGGCCACGGCCGCAAGGATAGCGGAGCCAAGGCAGGCGGTTTCTTTGCATTTGAGGGTTGTGATTCGTTTGCCCGTCTTTTCAGCCTTTATCTTGCACCAGAGGGGGCTTAAAGCACCGCCGCCCATGGAGCGTATCTCCTCACCCTCAAAGCCTATATAATCAAGGTTGTCCTTGAGCATATCCGCCACCGCCTCAAGAATGGCGCGGACGAAATGGGCTCTGGTGTGAGCAAGGGTTATTCCCGTAAACTCACCCCTTGCGTTGGGGTCGTACTTGGGAATGGTGGAGCCGCAAAGGTAGGGTACCATTTTCAGCCCCTCGCATCCCGAGGGTACCTTTTCGGCTATATCGTCAAGCTCCTTAAAGGAGAAGTTTTCGCAGAAATTGTTTTTAAACCACTTTAAGGCCATTCCCGCCGTAGGTGACCAAAGGATAAGGCAGTAGCTGTCCTTGATGGCGCTGTAATGGCAGGGAACCTTGCAATCGGGGTCAAAGGGGGGAAGGGTATCGGTAACGGCGCATACCGCAAGGGTGGTGCCGGTCATTTCGCTTACGGCCGTCTTGTCTATAATACCTGCACCAACGCAGGCTGCGATCTGGTCAAGGGCGCCCGTTGCTACGGGGATACCGTTGTAGCTGCCTATTATCTCGGCGCTTTCCTTAAGGGTGGGGAGCATGGACTCGTCAATGCCGATAAAATCCATCATTTCCTTCCACCACTTGCCGCCTTTAAGCTCAAAATATATGGTGGAGGACTGCATAGACTTGTCTGCCGCAAATACCCCCGTCAGCTTGTAGTTTATGTAGTCGGCAAGCATAAATATCTTCTTCGTCTTTTCCCAGACCCGGGGCTCGTGCTTCTTTACCCAAAGAAGCTTTGACGCGGGCCAGCCTGCAGTTATCTCTGGCTGTCCTGTAACGTTGTAAACGTACTCGGTGCCGAATTTCTTCTCTATCTCGGCGGCCTCTTCTTCGGCTCTGTTATCAAGCCACACGATGGCTCTGCGGAGAGGATTGCCCTCTTCGTCTGTAAGTATCATCGTTTCGCCCTGAGTATCTACGGCAATACCCGATACGGTGAGACCCTTGTCCTCGGTCACAGCCTTGATTGACTTAAGGGTGATGTTCCAATACTCCTCGGCCTCAAATTCTATAAGGCCGTTTTCGGTTATGAGGGTGTAGTCCTCGGTATGGGATGCGAGGCAGTTTCCCTCGCTGTCAAACACCGCCGCCTTAAGGGAGGTGGTGCCTATATCTATTCCAAGCCAGTTCTTCATAATCTGTTCCTTCAGGCCATTCTATGGCATTCTACTATAATAATGTATTATAGCATATTTTACCTTTGATGTCAAGGAGTTTGAAGTGGAAAAACCTCTTGAAATATCAACAAAAAAGTGGTATACTGTTAATGCTTAATAAATTCTTAATGATTTGGTAACTTTCTTCTTAATGATTTGTGTGATATAATATAGGCATAACCAGTAAAGGAAAAGAAGCTATGAGCAAGATACTTATTTGCGACGACGAAAAGGACATAGTAAAAGCCCTTGAAATATACCTTACGGGGGCTGGATATTCCACCCTTGCCGCCCAAAACGGAAAGGAAGCCCTTGAGCTTTTGGAGCAAAACTCCGATATATCCCTTATCCTCATGGACGTTATGATGCCGATAATGGACGGTATCACGGCGGTTATGAGGCTCCGTGAAATGGGCTGCAACCTGCCCGTAATATTTTTAAGCGCCAAAAGTGAGGACACTGATAAGATTTTGGGCCTTGAGCTTGGCGGTGACGATTACGTTACCAAGCCCTTTAATCCCGTGGAGCTTCTGGCCAGAGTAAAATCCCACCTGCGCCGATACACCAGCCTCGGCAGCAGGGTGGAGAGGAGCGACCTTTACAGATTGGGTACTCTGGAGCTTGACGACTCCAAAAAGACCGTGACCCGTGACGGAGAGCCCATAGCCCTGACTCCCACAGAGTTTGATATACTCAAATTCCTTATGATAAACAGAGGCAAGGTGATGAACCTGAAGGAGATATACGTGGGAGTATGGGGCGACAGTCCTTACGGCGCGGAAAACACAGTACCCGTACACATACGCCACCTGCGTGAAAAGATAGAATACGACTCCTCAAACCCCACCTTCGTAAAGGTGGTCTGGGGCAGGGGATATAAGGTTGAAGGAAAGGAGAATGGGTAATGAAAGAAACGGCCTCTCTGGGAATTAAGCTTCTTTGCGGATTTTTGGGACTTCTGTTTTTCCTGCTTGCCGCATTCTGTACCATTACGGGGATATATATGGCCGGAATGGGATATTTTGAGTCTATGCCCGATACCTTTACCGACTCTTACGAATTTGAGATCATTACCGACGAGCTTGGCATAGGACTTATCAGATTTAATCTTGACTACTCTTCCTATACCGAGGGAGAGGTGGTCTATTACGACTACCATAGGGACGACTATCCTTCGGGCTTTTATTATACCGTAAGCCTTTTATCCGACCTTGGGGATACCCGCGTTTTCAGTAACTTCGAATCTCTGCCCGATAAGGAGCTTTACTCGGACGTAAAGTACGCCAATATAACATACGTTATCAAAACTGGCGAGACCCTATTCGAGCACGAGCTGAATTATTGGCAGAACGGTACGGCCCTTACCGACGCCGACCTTACCAATCTTGATTTTCGCATAGATTATTGGGTAGATACCGAGGTCTCTTCCACCTCCTCCTACGGTCTTGCAAGAAGCTTTTACAGCTGTATGAGCTACCTTAAGGGCAACGTGGTGGCGCTGGGGATACTTGGCTATATAGGGCTGTTTGCTTGTCTTATCTTCCTTTTTTTAGGTGTTGGAAGAAGGGGCGGCGAGCTTTACCTCAACTTCTTTGACCGTATGCCCTGGGGAATATCTGCCCTTATTTCCCTTATCCCCGGGGGTGTGGGAATAGCTCTGCTTACGCTTATTCACGACCTTCTCGGCCACTCCTCATCAAATCTTGTCTTTATTATACTTCTGGGAGCTTTGGCGGCGGCGGTGCTTTTTTATATCTCCTTCGTTACCTTCCTCTCTACTACCATAGCAAGACTTAAAAATCGTTCATTTATAAAGACCACACTCATTTATTACCTGTTTTCCGCTATAGGCAAGGGCGCTTATAAATTAGGCGTCGTATGGCGCACGGCTCTGCTTTGGGGCGGCCTGCTGGCCTTTATCTTTATTTGCCATTGGGAATTTCGATACGATTGGTCTATGTCCGTCATCCTGTCATTTTTCTCCTGCCTTCTTATCTTTTGCCTCGTCATTTGGGGAGCTATCCAGCTTAAGCACGTCCGCAAGGGCGCCGATGCGCTGGCAAAGGGGCATCTTGATAAAAAGACCGAGACCTTCGGCCTGACGGGAGATTACCGAAGCTTAGCCTCCGACCTGAATATGATAAATCAGAGCATAAGCCTTGCCGTTGAGGAACGAATGAAGAGTGAACGGCTTAAGACCGAGCTTATCACCAACGTTTCCCACGACGTAAAGACCCCTCTAACCTCAATTATAAATTACGTTGACCTTCTCAAAAAGGAAGAACTGCCCACAGATCAGGCAAGGGAGTATCTTGCTATTCTTGACAGACAGTCACAGCGTCTTAAAAAGATGCTCGACGACCTCACCGAGGCCTCAAAGGCCGCTACGGGGAACATTGAGCCAAAGAGAGAAGAGGTTGACCTTTCGGAGCTTCTTCTTCAATCAATAGGTGAGTACGCGGAAAAAATGGGAGCGGCAAATCTTGATTGCATACTCGAAAAGCCCGACGAGCCCGTAATAATAACCGCTGACGGAACCCTCGTTTGGAGGTGCGTCAATAATCTTCTCTCCAATATGACCAAATACTCAATGCCCGGCACCAGAGCCTACGTTACCCTGGAGGATAAGGGCAGCTACGTAAGCATCATTTTCCGTAACGTTTCCCGTGACAGAATAAAGGTTTCGCCCGAGGAGCTTACCGAAAGATTCGTCCGCGGCGACTCTTCCCGAAACAGCGAGGGCAGCGGCCTGGGTCTTGCCATAGTCAAGAGCTTTGCCGAGCTTATGAAAGGATATTTCGGCCTTACGGTAGACGGGGATCTCTTTAAGGCGGAGTTGAGGTTTAATAAAGAATAAAGCGTTATAAGGTATAAAACGCCACCCGAGAAATTTGTTTCTCGGGTGG
>JAZQLP010000085.1:0-19828 GCA_045542755.1 Eubacteriales bacterium | reverse complement strand
CTTTCGGAGTGCGGATAATGTTTTATACTTCGGGAACGGTTACTTCTATTTCTCTGCCAAGCTCGGCGGACTTGACTATACCGTCGAGAATGGCCTGATTGATGATTATCTGGGAAGAGGGAACGGGGGAGGGCTTATCCTTGAGAATTGCGTTAACGAAGGAGCGTATCTTCTGCTCGAAGAGGTCTACCTTGTTTTCAAGAATGGGTACCTGATATTCCATATGGGTCTTGCCTATGGTCTTGTAGATTGTCATGGGACCGCCAACGGAGCCGTTCCAGCAGTCGGTGGAGGGGATTCTCAACCCTGCTTTTGTACCGAGGATTATGGTGTCGCCGGGGGTGTTGATGTTCATAGCCCAGGCAATACGGAAGTCGAGGAGTATATCGCCCTCAAGTCTTATAAATGCAGCGGCGAAATCGTCAACCGAGAACTTTTCATAATCAGAGGGGCGTTCAAGAGGATTTTTGCCGAAGAAGTCGGACTTGTATGCGGAAATGGTAAGGGGCTTGGGATAACCTATGGCGTTGAGTACCATATCAAGAGAATAGCATCCTATATCACCCAAAGCGCCTACGCCTGCAGTTTCCTTTTTAATAAAGCTTCCACCGGGGATGCCTCTTCTGCGGCCGCCGCCCGTCTGAATGTAGTATATTTTACCAAGCTCGCCTGATTCAACGATATGCTTTATCATCTGCATATTTGCATCAAAACGGGGCTGGAAGCCTATGGAAAGAACCTTGCCGCTTTCAAGCTCGGCCTTTCTTATTTCAACGGCCTCCTCAATAGTAACGCTCATAGGCTTTTCGAGAAGAACGTTTACCCCTCTCTTAAGAGCGTCTATGGTACATACGGCGTGCTGGGTATTGTAGGTGCAAACGCTTACGGCGTCAAGATTTTCTTTTTCCAGCATTTCAAGGTGATTCTCATAGCATCTTACTTCTGTAAGGCCACGCTTGTCAAAGAATTTTCTTGCCTTTCCGGGCTTTATGTCAGCGCCGGCAACCACTTCTACGGTGTCGAGCTTGAGATAGTTGGGAAGATGAGCTCCCGCTATTCCGCCGGTACCGATAATACCGACTCTGAGTTTTCTGTTAAGTTCAGCCATGTTGGTATTCTCCTTTACAGTAGGTTATTTTATAAATGAGGGTAAATCGTTTTTTCTTACTTTTCTGAGGAAGTTTTCTGCGTTAAGGTGGACTATCTTATCAAATTCTTCGTCGGTAAGGGACAGCTTTGAGAATCGTTCCCATTCTCCAGCGAAATCCCACATTGGGAAGTCGGTGGCGAAAAAGAATCTGTCCACACCCATCTTTCTTATGAGTTCCGTCGCTCTTTCGGGAGGAAGTTCAAAGAGTGAAGAGGACGTGTCATAATAAAAGTTTGCATCATTAAACTCTTTTGCAGCATCTTCCCATACTGAATATCCACCAAAATGGGCGGCTATTATTATGAGGTCGGGGAATTTTTTGCGTATAGAGAGCATCTGCTGGGGATTTGTGTATGGATATCTTGAATCTCCCGTATGGAAGTATACGGGGGTCGAGTTTGCCTGAGCAATTTCGTAGATTTTATCAAACGCGGGGTCGTCTGCCGCAATACCCATAAAGTCGTGGTGGAACTTTATTCCCGTGATTCCGTTTTTACGGAGATATTCCATTTCTCCCTCGATATCTTCGGTAAGATGATGTACTGTGCCGAAGGCGGTAAACTTGTCTCTGCCGTGCTTCTGAAGGAGAGATATAAGGAAATCGTTTATGTGTCTTACCTGTTTTGGAACGGTGGCGGTACTTAAAAGAAAGATGTGGTTTATGCCGAAGGCGTCCATTTCTTTAAGCATATTTTCTTCGGTGCCAACTCTGTCCATAGGGATATGGTAGAATTTTCCTATTGCCTCGGTTGCTTTGGTTGCTATTGTTTCGGGGTAGATATGAACGTGGGTATTGATTATTTTGCCGAAATAATTATTCATTATTTTCGCTTCCTTAGTTTGTGATTGGTTATACGCTGTAAAGCTCGTAAAGATTGCTGTAAATACCGTTTTTAGCCATAAGCTCCTCGTGGGTGCCCGTCTCTTCAATGCCGTTTTCGGTAAGAACCAGAATCTTGGTGGCGTTCCTTACAGTGGTAAGTCGGTGGGCTATAATAAAGGTGGTTCTGCCCTCTGCAAGGGTGTCTAGAGAGCGCTGAACTATCTTTTCGCTTTCGTTGTCAAGGGCGGAGGTTGCCTCGTCAAGAACGAGAACGGGGGGATTTTTAAGAAATACTCTTGCTATGGATATTCTCTGCTTTTGACCGCCCGAAAGACGAACGCCTCTTTCGCCCACGTATGTGTCGTAGCCGTTATCGAGGGAGCAGATAAAGTCGTGAGCGCCCGCGTTCTTCGCCGCCTCAACTATCTCTTCGAAGGATGCGCCGGGCTTGCCGTACTCAATATTTTCTCTGATAGTTCCCGCAAAGAGATAAACGTCCTGCTGTACTACGCCGATACTGCTGCGGAGGGATTTGAGGGTAATATCTCTTATGTCCTTGCCGTCAAGGGTGATTCTGCCGCCCGTAACGTCGTAAAAGCGGGGGAGAAGACTGCAAATAGTGGTCTTGCCACCGCCCGAGGGGCCTACGATGGCTATTTTTTCGCCCTTATTTACGGTCATGTTTATGTTGGAAAGTACCTCGGAGAGATTTTCGCCGTACTTAAAGTCAACGTTTTCAAAGGATATATCACCCTGAACGTTTTCTATATCGGTAGCGTTGGGGCTGTCGGCTATATCTGCAGGAGTATCAAGAATTTCAAGATATCTGTGGAATCCTGTAAGACCTCTCTGAAGCTGTTCTGTAAAGGAAACAAGAGTGGATATGGAATTAAGAAGGGTGGTAACGTAGAGTATGTATGCGGTAAGGTCTACCAGGGTTATTTCTCCTGCGACGATAAACAGCGCGCCCGCAACCACAACGGTAAGATACATAAAGCTGTTGAAGAATCTGATACCGGAATGGAATATACCCATGTATCTGTAGGTCTTTTTCTTTATGGATAAGAATTTCTTGTTACTTCTGTCGAATTTTTCCTTTTCAAGCTCCTCGTTTGCAAAGGATTTTACTACGCGGATACCTGCAAGGGAATCCTCTACTTCTGCGTTTATTTCACCTATCTGGGAGCGCTGCTCCTTAAATGCGGAACGCATTTTTTTGCTGTATATAAGGGAGAAAGCAAACATAAAGGGGAGGCATGCGAATATTACGAGGGTCACCTTCAAGCTTATTGTTGAAAGAATAATAAATGAGCCTATTATCTTGATGCCCGCAATAAGGAATTCCTCGGGGCAGTGGTGAGCAAATTCGGTTATATCGAAAAGGTCGGTGGTGATTCGTGACATCAGCTGACCTATTTTTACGTTATCGTAATAGGAGAAAGAAAGCTTTTCAAGGTGTGCAAAAAGCTTGGTTCTCATATCGGTTTCCATTCGAGAGCCCATTATGTGACCGTAGGAGTTTACGTAATAATTGCAAAGCACGTCTGCAACCTTCAACAGAAGGATAAGTACCGCGGTTTTCCATATTACGTCGAGGTTTACGCCCGAGGCTTCGCTGAGACCGTTGTTCATAAGGTATCTTACCAGCATGGGGAATGCCAGATCCGAAAGGGTAACGCCTAGGGAACAGAGCATATCGCATACGAAGGTGCCGAGATAAGGTTTGTAGTAGGGTATAAATCTTGCAAGTCCTGAAAGTATAAAGGATTTCTTTTTCAATTTTTTTTGCTTTTCCATTCTGTTTTCCTCCGTTAAGGTGGACTGTGTATATAATAATATCAAGTATATCATAAGTATTCAAATCAAAAAAACGAATTTTATCTGAAATCGTAATTTTAAAGTGATTTTAACTTTTTGGGTATAGGGGTTGACAAGAGGGGTCTTTTGGTGTAGACTTATACCGTATAAAACATTCTGTAAAGGAACGAAGAAAAATGGATTTTTCACCCTTAAAGAGTTTTCTTGACGAGCTTGTAACCGTTCAGCATATTCCCGGTGTTGACTGCGCCGTTCTTAAGGACGGTAAGGAAATATTCAGGCACAGCGCGGGATATTCCGACGTGGCCACAGGAAAAAAGGTTTCTCCCGAGGATATGTATTACATATATTCCACCTCAAAGGTAGTTACCTGTACTGCAGGTATGCAGCTTCTCGAAAAGGGAAAGTTTTTGCTTAACGACCCCTTGTATCTCTATCTGCCCGAGTATAAGGAAATGAAGAAATACGTTCCTAATCAGAAGGGCGGATTCCTCGACACAGTACCCGCGAAGAAGCCCATAACAGTAGGGGATCTTTTTGCTATGACCGCAGGCCTTGATTATGAAAAATGCAAGGCTGTCAGAAAGCTTTTGGAAGAAAAACCCGATATGTATACAACCAGAGAATTTGCCGCTGCTATGGCAAAAAGCGTGCTTCATTTTGAGCCCGGTACTCACTGGCATTATAGTTGGTGTCACGACGTTCTCGGAGCTCTTATAGAGGTGGTTTCAGGTCAGACTCTGGGCGAATATATGAGAGAAAATATTTTTGAACCTCTCGGTATGAACGATACATATTTCCGTGTTCCCGAAGAAAAGGCTCACCGCCTTGCCACCCTTTACGCCTTCTCTTACGACGAGGATACGTTCCACGAGATAGAGAAGAAAAATAAGTTCCAGGGCGGTAAGAATTTCGAAAGCGGCGGTGCCGGTCTTATCTCCACCGTAAACGACTACTGTAAATTTGCTGCGGCTATGTGTAATTACGGCACAAGCTATGACGGTGTTAAAATACTGAGCAAAAATACCCTTAATCTTATGCGTACCAACAGACTTGACGAAACTGCGAGAAAGGATTTTCTTGAGTGGAGTCAGAATGCGGGCTTTGGCTACGGCCTTGGTGTGAGAACTGCCATAAACAGAGCCGAAGGTGGATATAACTGCGCCGACGGTACCTTTGGTTGGGCAGGTGCCGCAGGCTCTTACGCTCACATCGACCCCGAGTCGGGTATAGTTATTTTCTACGCCCAGCATATGCACAATAATAAGGAGCCTTACGTTCACCCCAGACTCCGCAATATCGTGTATTCTTGCCTGTAAAATCAATAACATCAAAGAGGACGGAAAGCCGTCCTCTTTTTTATGGGAAAAATCATTTTTTTTATGTAAAAAAGTGTCGTTACCTATTGTAATTTGTCTGCAAGTATGATATAATGATTAAAATAATTATAATATATATTATTCGCGAATCCTTAAGAGGGGAGTGACATGGCATGAGTGGACGTAAAAAGACCTCGTCCGTAAGACCTGCGGGAATTATTCTTATTCTGCTGTCTGTAGCCGTTGTCGCTCTTTTTCTTTTTTTACAAGACGTGTTTAACCAAGGCAGCCCCTCTTCTCCCTTTATGCGTGGAGAGTTGCTTTTTAACGAGGTCATGTCCTCAAACGATATTTCCTACGCGGATGAAAAGGGTAATTTTTACGATTGGGTAGAGATACATAATTCTTACGGCAGAGATGTTGACCTGAGTGGATACACTCTGTCTATGGGTGTTAACGATGCGGGCTGGACCTTTCCTGCCCATACGGTGATTTCTGCTGACGGATACCTCGTGCTTTGGTTTTCGGGTTTTGAAGACGAAGGCTTGACCCTGCCCTACAAAATAGATAGGGCTGGGGGAGAGGAGCTTTATCTTCGCGATAAAAACGGCTCTCTTGTGGATATGATAACCGTTCCAAAGCTCGAGCCCGATACTGTCTTTTACCGTACCCCTGATGGGTTGTGGGATGTAAGCACAGATATAACTCCCGGATTTGAAAACTCGGAAAATGGCAGAGCTGCTTACCTTAACAGCTTTTCTTCTTTAAAAGACATCGTTGTAATAAACGAAATTTGTACCCGTAATCTTTTCGGTCCTTGTTCCGAGGACGGAAACCTTTACGACTGGATAGAATTAGTCAATATATCGGATAACCCCGTTGCTCTTGACGGATATTATCTTTCGGACGACGAAGAGGACCCCCGTAAGTGGCAGTTTCCATCTCTTACTCTCGGAAAAGGTGAACATTTTGTAGTGTATCTTTCCGGCAAGGACGGGTATTACGGCAATGAGCTTCACGGGGATTTCAAGCTTTCAAATTCATCAGGTATTATAATCTTAAGTGACCCCAGACTTGTTCCTGTTACAAAGGCTGTTTACGGACAGCCCGAAGACGGGGCCGTGCTTATAAGAGAAAACGGAGAATATCACTCAACTTTATATAAGACTCCCTGGTTCCCTAATACAGACAGCGGATACGAGGCATATATCAAAAGTGCAAAAGAGACTTCCGGCCTGGTAATCAATGAGATAATGCTTCTTAACGATAGCCTGATCCCCACCGATGGCGGAAGATATTACGATTGGGTTGAGCTTTACAATTCTTCATCCTCTTCCATAGAGCTTTCGGATTATTGGCTTTCCGATAACGAAAACAGTATTTATAAATGTCAACTGCCCTCATATCTTCTGGGGGCGGGAGAGTACAAAATAGTGTATCTTTCAGGGGAAGAGGGGGCGTCTACCTCTGCTGTTGCTCATGCTTTCTTCTCTCTTGATAACGGTAAAGAGCCTCTTATCCTTTCTAATGCAGAGGGTATTTGCGACGTTGCCGTGTTTGAAGCTATGCCTTACGGCTACAGTTTAGGAAGAGTAAAGGGTGAAAAGGGCTTCTTCTATATAGATACCCCCACTCCTCTGGGTAAAAATGGGGTAGGTAGGAGATTTATTTCCTCTATGCCTTTTGCAGATACTATTCAGGGAGTGTACGAAGGTATAGACACACTTTCTGTCAGTCTTTCGGGAAACGGTACGGTCAGATATACCACCGACGGGTCAGAGCCTAATGAATCCTCCCCCGTATTTACCGAGGCAGTAGCTCTTGATAAAACAACCGTTATACGCGCCGTATCTTACGAGGAAGGAAAGGTTCCTTCCTCTGTAGTTACATTGAGCTATATTATAAACGAAGGACACACCTTTCCCGTGATGAGCCTTGTTACCGACCCCGATAATCTCTGGAGTGACGAAAGAGGCATTTACGCCATGGGACCAAATGCCGCGAAAGAGCATCCCTACGACGGAGCCAACTTTTATGAAAATTGGGAAAGATCTGCCAACATAAGTCTTTTTGAGGACGGCGGCACTACCTTTGCTCTTGATTGCGGTGTTAAAATATTCGGTCAAAGCAGCCGTTCGAGAGATAAAAAATCCTTCCAGCTTAAATTTAAGGAAAAGTACGGCACCGATTACCTTCGTTGTGAGGTATTCGCTGACAGACCTGGTATAACCAGATATGATTCTCTTGTTCTTCGTTCAGGCGCCCAGGATTATAACAGAGCAACATTCAGGGACGAGCTTTTTACCAATCTGGTAGGGGAGAGTGAGATGAATCTCATGACTCAGGCCTACCGCCCCTGTGTACTTTATCTCAACGGGGAGTACTGGGGAATATATTTTATTCGCGAAAAGATAGACGAGGATTATATATCTCAGAATCTTAACGTTTCTCCTGAAAGCGTCACCATTCTAAGAGGAAACTCTCAGGTAGTATACGGGGATAACGACGAATACGTCGGATTTTATTATTACGCAAAAAAGCTTGATATGACGGTAGCTAAAAATTACAACTACGTCTGCTCAAAGATAGATATTGACAGCTTTATCGATTATTATATAGCTCAGGCATACCTTGGTAACCGCGACGTGACCAACGTCAAGTTCTACAAAACCTCCGAGGGCGACGGTAAATGGCGTTGGATACTTTTTGACTTAGACTACGCCTTTGACTATATGTATACCGGCCATTCCTATACCTTGTATAACCTTATAAAGGAAGAGGGTACGGGGTATATGAATAAAATCAATAACGAGCTTATTCGCGCTCTCCTTAAAAACGAGAATTTTCTCCACCGCTTCCTTACCCGATACGGGTATTGGCTCAATACCGTATTTACGGATGAAAATGTTCTTTCGTCCATTGATGAAATGGTTAAGCTCGTTGCTCCGGAGCAAGAAAGAAACGCCAAACGATGGGATTTCAAAATGTCCACCTACAGATGGTACGTATCGGATATTAAGGATTTTGTTGACGACGGGGTTTATAACAGACAACAACTGCTCATAGCCGAAGCCAAGAGCCTGTTTGACCTTACCGACGAGCAGGTTCAGATGTATTTTTATCCTGAGGAATACGCAGAACTTCATCCTGAATGGGAGGGAGTAGAATTATGAGTGATTTCTTCGAAAAAGCAAGGCACGAGTTTAAATACTCTCTGCCCTTACCTCTCGCCGAAACGGTAAAAAGCCGCTTGGCTCCCCTTACCTTTCCCGACAGCCATTACGAGGGGGGCAGGTATAAGGTGCGGAGCGTGTATTTTGACGATATGGCCTCCTCGGCCTTTTACGAAAAGGACGCGGGGGTGGAGAAACGTCAAAAGATACGTATAAGATACTATGACCTTGACCCGTCATACATCATTCTGGAAAAGAAGCTCAAGCGCGGAAATATGGTTCGGAAGCGTTTTGCCGTTATTGACCCGTCTATTACCCAGGCTATGCTTAAGGGTGATTATGATCTTTTGCTCCATTCAGAAAACAGATTCCTGAACGAGCTTTACGGTGAACTTGTGTCCGAGATGTATACCCCCGCGGTGGGTGTTGACTATATTCGTACCGCCTACGTTGTACCCAATACCGACGTGAGAATTACAGTAGACGAGAATATTCTTGCCTTTGGGCCCGATAGCGGATTTTTTATTTCCGACCCACCGTCAATACCGTCCCATACGGGTCTAGCCGTTCTTGAGATAAAGTATGGCAAATATCTGCCCGAATTTGTGGCTGACGCCCTGCGCGACCTTCCTCTCCAAAAGGAAGCCTTCTCAAAATTTGCTTCTTGCCGGCGACTTATATCTCACCCTTCACTGTAAAAGGAGATAAATATGATGAATTTTATTTTGATGTCCAGCTTTACCGATATGATAAAGAATAAATTCCTCGATGAGTTTACGGGGGAGTTTTCCGCTACGGGTATAATAATTTCCCTGCTTCTCGCCTTTGGCTTGGGGCTTGTTATTCTTGCGGTATACAAGCTTACCTATACGGGGGTATTCTTTAATAAAAGCTACGGCTTTGGATTGGTTCTTTCTACTATGATAACCGCGGTTATAATCGCCACCGTCAACTCAAACCTTGCCCTCTCTTTGGGTATGGTCGGTGCTCTTTCCATAGTACGATTCAGAACTGCAGTCAAGGATCCCACGGACACCATATTTATGTTTTGGACGGTAGCAGTGGGTATAATGACGGGCGCGGGATTTTATTACATATCAGTTATTGCTACCTTTATGCTTGCCGCACTTTACCTTATACTCTTTTATTTCGGTAACAGGCAGGGAAGCGATGCGGCCCTTCTTATAGTAAGATTTGCTCCCGGCGGATATGACAGAATAAAACCCTATCTTGCCGCATTCCCCAAGCGCAAGGATAAGTCCAGGGTGGTGACCAAGGAATATACGGAGATAATTCTTGAGGTCAAGCAGACCAGAAAGAGCCTTGAAGCTCTTGAAAGACTGCAGGCTCTTGACGTTGTGAAAACCGCATCTCTCGTTGCATATAAGGGCGAATTTGCCCAGTAAATCCTTGGAATTTCATTGACAAAACTCCAAAATCCTTTTAAAGCCCGTCAATAAATGTAAATTGACTTGACTTTGACACTTTTTAGCTGTATAATTACCCTATACATCTTGCAGATTTTACGGAGGTACACACTTGATACATAATATCCGTATTAAAAAGAATATACGCCGCGCAGTATCCTTTGTTGCGGCTTTAATCATCACTCTTAATGTTTTTGTTGCGGCTCTGCCTTTACGAACTTCCGCGCAAAAGCCTCTTTTTCAGACGGGCTATACCTTTGATTCTTCCGACCCGTTGAGTGATATTTCGGGTAATTATAGCTTGTCCGACACTTCGGATATAAATATCGTTACAGGATACAGCGGCTACGGAAACAAGTCCAATCTGTATTTGCCGAGAGATATGTTTTCCGGTAATACGGAACTTACGATGAGTTTTCGTATCAAGCTCGATAATACCAATTCCTATTTGGGAACCAGTATCCTTTATATAGGGGCTTACGGTAGTGGGGCATATATAGATATGTCCTATTCTAAATACACCAACCGTTTATCCTTGAGCTATTTTTCGGGCAGCAGAACTTGCGCCGTATCGGCAAGTATGCCTTCGGGTTCTGATGCTAATACCTGGCATCTGATAACGTTTTCGTTGGGTGCATCTGGCGGGAACTACTATCTTAATCTTTACATCAACGGAATCCCCATGGGGTCTTCCCGTTGCTATGAGGATATTTCAGCTTTTGCTCCTACCGTTGCATATTTTTCCGAGTGCAGCATTGATGATATTTACGTTACAAACCGTTGCCTTGGTGATGACGACGTGCTTCTTCTTACAGCATACGATATGACCACTTTTATGAGACATATCGACTCGTCATGGGTGGCAGATAAGCCTGATATTCCAAGCATAATTGATCCTGTAGACCCCTGGTCACCTATAGATCCCACCGTTCCGGGATACTATGAGAATCCAGATAGAACAGTAACACCCGTTACTGATTTTTCCTGGTCTGCTCATATCTTTGAAAACAGTTTTGACCTTACCCGCGACCTTAACGGTAACTACGGTGCAAAACTTTCCACCCTTGATGTGTCGTCGGTGAATACCGAGAACTATAAGGGAACATTTGGTCGCGGAATAACCCGACGCTGGGACAGCTTTCCCTCTTACGTTCTTGCATTTAACGAGGGGCTTCTTTACTCGGCCAATAGCTTTACCGTTGGCGCTTGGGTGTATTGGGAAAATGAGTCCCAGACATCAGAGGTAATGCAAAGCAGTGTTGTTGTTGATGAGGTAACAGGCGAAGAAGTTACCCATTACACGTATCATAATAAGCAGATTCCCGCTCTTAAAGGTACTGTGGTTGATGAAATTTACGACCTTTACGGCAATAAAATAGATAAGGCAAGCTGTTTCAGCTACGATGAGTTCGGTGCTGTTATTGACCAAACTACCGTATACGCCTACGATAAAGACGGAAGGCTTCTTAATCTTCTGGACGGTACGTATTTCAATGCGGTTGGAAGGTTCTATGTGTCAGAACTGAATGAGCTGGATATAATTTACGATGCCACCACAATGTTGCCCTATACGGGAACCCCTGTATGGACAGCTATTGAAAAGACTTCTTCTTCTGATATTACCTCAAAAATCTTTGATTTTGAAGGAAAAGGAATAATTTCCTTTACTCCCTATACTGTAGACGAGAACGGTAACACTATTGCCCAGCTCACCTACGGTGCCGACAGAAATGCTCCCATAACAGTTAGCCTTGGCAAAGCCACTAACGTAAAAGGTAAGTGGGTGCATTACGCACTGAGCTTTGACCGCGCCGGTGTTATAAGAATATATACCAACGGCAAACTTACCGATTCTGTAAGTACGAAGCTTAAGCTTTCCGACCTTAAGCTCTGCAATCTTTACGTTATTAGCGATCTTTCCCAGAGTGAACACGGCAGATTCCTTCTCGATGAAGTATACATGTCTGCGAAGGTCCTTTCCGATTCGGAGATAAGAAAGCTTCGTTATTACGGCGCTGCCCGTTATTCCACCGAAGCATTGCCCGACCCTGATCCCGAATCCTCTTCTCAGACCCCTGTTGAGCCCAACGAGGGAGAGGATATAGATCTTCGTCCCGACGAAACGGACGAGCTTGAAGATGCCTATATAGATACTGCCGTGATTGACGGGTATATCGGTACGAGTTTTGACGATTCCGCGTTTATAGGCAGGGACTATAACAATGCTGTATCCGCAGTTATAAGAAACGCCAGCTTAAAGCAGGGTGTTAAGACCTACGGCCTTGCCCTTAACGGTATAAATTCTTATATCAGATACCCTATAGGCATACTTGACGGAGCAGATGCCCTTACTGTGAGCATCGCATATAACTGGACGGGGCTTTCCACCAGTCAGCGTTCACAGAAACTGTTTGATTTTTCCCGCAAGACCCAGTCGGTAGACGCCCCCACCTCATATATCACTCTGTCGATGGGTGACGGAATGTCAGGTCTTGAGTTGGCTATATCCGACGGTACAAACACTACCGTTCTCAATTCAAACGTAAACGTTACCAATAAATGGGTGAGAGCTACAGTTATAATTGCTAACGGCAAGGCTATGCTTTATCTTGACGATACCATGGTTGCCTCTACCGCTACAAAGGTTGATGTTTCTGTTATTAATCCCAATTATAACTATATCGGAAAGAGTGGCGTGAAGGGAGATCCTCTCTTCAACGGAGCTGTGGACGAAATATATATATCTTCTTCCGCTATCACAGAAGAAAAGCTGTCTTCTCTTGTAAAAGACGGTATTGAGCCCGTGACCGAGAAGAATGAACAGAAGCCTGAGGACGATTTTGAGGAAGACCTTTGGAACAATATAATTACCGGTGTTCTTGTTGCTACGGGACTTCTCGTTCTGGTAATTATCATAATCATAATCGTCGCTATTATAAAGAAATAATATTTGCACATTATATCATTTAAGGAGCTATATAAAATGACTAAGATGAAAAAGGAAATATGCCAACAGCCCGTGGCTCTGGCAGGAAGTATCAAGTATAATATGCCCGTCCTCGAGGCATTGGCTGAAAAGCTGAGAAGCAGTAAGATAAATTGCGTTTATCTTGCCGCAAGAGGAACTTCCGACCACGCAGGTACTTACGGCAAATACCTTATTGAATCCATGATAGGCGTTCCCGTAGCTCTTGCCGCCCCCTCTGCAGTTACCCTTTACGGTGGCAAGCTCAAGCTTGAAAACACTCTTGTAATCGGTATTTCCCAGTCGGGAGCCGCCGCCGACGTTCTTGAAATAATGAAGAACGCCAAGGAATGCGGAGCCATTACTCTTACCATTACCAATACCCTCGGCTCTCCCTTGGCTGAGGCTGCTGACTTCCACCTCTACTGTAACGTTGGCCTTGAAGAGTCCGTTGCTGCAACAAAGACCTTCGGAGCACAGCTCTATCTTATGGCTTACGTAGCGGCTATGTGGGCCGGCAACGACGAGTTCCTTAAGGAGCTTGCAGGCGTTCCCGCTCTTATGCAGTCTGTTATTGACAGAGACGGCGAGGTTGCAGAGCTTGTAAAGAGATACCGCTTTATGACCGAATGCTTTATGCTCTCCAGAGGCGTTAACTATCCTCTTGCTATGGAAGCTTGTCTTAAGACTCAGGAAACCAACTACGTCAAGGCAAAGGCGTACCCCATTTCCGACTTCCATCACGGCCCCTTCGCAATGATAGAAGACGGTACTGCCGTATTCCTCTATATGCCCGACGGCCCTGCTCTTAAAGACAGTATTGCTATGATAGACAAGCTTAAGGGCGCAGATGCAGACCTCTGTATCGTTTCCGATAGCGAGGAGCTTTGCAAAATGGGTAACGTATCCTTCAGGATACCCGCTTGTGGCGGAAACGACGCTATTGCGGCCTTTGCTTACGCAGTATTCGCACAGCTCTTTGCTTGTGAGCTTACCCAGGTAAAGGGTCGTAACCCCGATGCTCCCAGAGGACTTAAAAAGGTTACTGTTACAAAATAATTTATAGTATTAAACGAAAGGTGATAAAACTATGGAAATTACGAAAGATATGACTCTCGGTAAAATTCTCGATGCTCATCCCGAATGCGGAAAGGTTCTTCTTTCCATCGGTATGCACTGCCTCGGCTGTCCTTCCGCAAGAAGCGAAACGCTTGAGCAGGCTGCTGCAGTTCACGGCGTTGACCCTGATAAGCTTCTCCAGCTTATTAAGGAAAGCATCCAGTAAGAACTTTTATGACTTACGAAAATAAGGATTTAAAACAGTTGACAGACGGAGGGATTCTTTCCCCCCGTCTGCAAGCCGTTTGCGATATGATTGGCAGGATAGGGGAGGATCTGGGGAAAAATGATTCTCTTCGCCTGGCTGACGTTGGCACAGACCACGCAAAGCTTCCTATACAGTGTGTAAATAGTGGGATATGTTCATTCGTGTATGCCGCCGACCTTCGTGAAGGGCCTTTGGCTGTTGCAAAAAAGAACATAGCCGACCACGGAATAGGGGAAGACCGTATAGTTACCGTCCTTTCCGACGGGCTTGATTCTGTTCCCCATGGGTACGATTGCGTTTCCATATGCGGGATGGGCGGACTCCTTATCGCCGATATCATTGGTCGGTGTAAAATGAACGTTCCTTTTGCAGTTTCGCCCATGTCGTCGGTTGAGGATCTTCGTGAATGGCTCTACAATAACTCCTACACCATTACAGACGAACGTGTTGTAAGAGAGGACAGACGTCTTTATATCGTTATGAGGGTGGAGAAAACCGATACAAAGGTGGAGTATTCTCTGCTTGACTGCTATTTTTCTCCCGCTATGAGGGAGAGATATGCTATTGATGGCGACGTCAGAGATTATTTTGACTACATTCTTTCAAGAAATGAAAAGATAGTCAATGCTCAAAAGGACTCTGCTCATAAGACGGAGCACTACGATATAGCCCTTCGGTTATTGGAAGAGGGCAGAAAATTTATAAACGATACGAGGGAAAAATAATGCCAATAGACGGTATTACCGTTACTGCCGTATCCGCAGAGCTTTCTCGGGTATGTGCAGACGCAAAGGTTGAAAAGATAGTTCAGCCCGAAAAGGATGAGGTTATTCTTTATCTCCATTGCCCCAACGGGGGAGAGATGGGGAAGAATCTCCGACTTCTTATTTCGGCTAATCCCTCGCGCCCAAAAATCCATTTTACCTCGGCTACAAAAGAAAATCCCTTGGTCGCGCCTAACTTTTGTATGCTTCTTAGAAAGCATCTTATGGGGTCCCGTATAATTGAGGTTTATCAGCCGCCCTTTGAAAGAGCGTTGGAGATAACCTTCGAGGCAAGGACCGAACTTTATGAAACCGTCCGTCGAAAGTTGATTCTTGAAATAATGGGACGAAGCAGTAATCTTATCTTTACCGACGGCGACGGCAAAATATACGACCTTCTCCGTCCTGTGGATATTACCACTTCAACCAAACGTATTCTCGTTCCGGGGGCTATTTATTCTCCTCCTCCCGCCCAGGAAAAGGCGGTTATCTGTGAAGAAAACATAGACTCCCTCGACCTTTTCTCCGAAAAGGAACTTTCCCAGCAGTTGCTTGATACTTATAAGGGATTTGCACCTCTTATATGTCGCGAAATTTCCTTCAGAGCTACGGGCTCAGTGGATATAAGATGCGATGCGCTCACCGATGACCAGCGTGATAAGGTCAGGTTTTTGCTTAAAAAACTTCTTGGCGATATAAATGAAAAAAGATTCTCGCCCGTTATTCTTTGGCGAGACACTCCCTTCGATGTTTACTGTTTCAATATATTGCAATACGGTTCTGCCGTAAGGACTGCGGAATATCCTTCAATGTCCAAGGCTCTTGACGATTTTTTCGGGGAGAAGGACAAGGCGGAGCATTTTAAAAGAAGCTCCGACGATATACTTAAGTTGCTTACCAATATCCATTCCCGTGTCAGCAGAAAGATTGCGGCTCGCTCCAAGGATATGGAGGACAGTAAAAAAGCCGATAAATACCGTGTTTACGGCGACCTTATTTACGCAAATATGGGGCTTATTCAGCCGGGGATGAGGACCGCTCGCGTGGTTGACTACTATTCCGAGGACATGAAGGAAATAGCGATCCCTCTCGACCCCGCTCTTTCTCCCGAAAGGAATGCCCAGAGATATTATAAGCTTTATAAAAAGGCGCAGACTACCCTTGAGATACTCTCAAAGGAACTCCCCGCCGCAAAGGACGAGCTTAAATATATAGAGTCGGTTTTCGATTCTCTTGTTTTTGCTGAAACAGCCTCCGACTTTGCACAGATAAGGGACGAGCTCCGCGCTGGCGGGTATATAAAATCTCAGCCCAAGGGAGCATCGAGAAAGCTTCCCGCCGCAAAACCTCTGGTTTACACCTCTTCGGAAGGTGCAAAGATAATGGTGGGTAAAAATAATATCCAGAATGACCAACTCACCCTTAAGACCGCGTCCAAAAACGACTGGTGGTTCCACGTTAAAAACTATCCTGCCTGCCATACGGTGCTTTTTGCTTCCGAAACTGACGTGACCGATACTTCTCTTGAAGAGGCTGCAATAATAGCCGCATCTCACTGCAAGGCCGCAAGGGCAGGGCAGAAGATTGAGGTGGATTACACCCTTATCCGTAACGTCAAAAAGCCCCAGGGCGCAAAACCGGGTATGGTTATTTACGATAATTATAAGACCGCCTATGTAGCTCCCGATAAGGAGCTTTGTGACAGGCTCAAGACTTCAAAATAAAGTATATATGTAAATAGGTAAGGCCGCCCCTAGTTTGGGGCGGCCTTACCTATTTATATAATGTGTTGTCTTACTTAATAAATGCGTCGTGGATGGCCTCAACAGCCTTTGCAGCGTCCTTGCGGGCAATAAGAACGGAGATTCTTATTTCGCTGGTGGAGATCATGTTGATATTTACGCCTGCGGTGTAAAGAGCCTCAAACATAGTTGCTGCAACGCCTGCGTTACCCTGCATACCGGAGCCTACGATGGATACCTTGGATACGTCGGAGTTGTGTACTACTTCGTAATCGGGGTAAGACTTGTGGAGGCAGTCGAGGGTTGCCTTAAGCTCGGTTTCGCTGACGGTAAAGGATATGTCCTTTGTATTGTTTCTGCCTATGGACTGAAGAATTATGTCAACGTTTATCTTGTTCTGACCGAGAAGAGAGAAGAGTCTGAAAGCCTCGCCGGGCTTGTCGTCGATTCCGATAACGGAGATACGGGCAACGTTATCGTCCCTTGCAACTCCGGTAATAAGCATTTTTTCCATGGATGTTTCCTCCTTGACCATCGTTCCTGGTACTCTGTTATAGCTTGAGCAAACTTCAAGCTTAACGTGATATTTTTTTGCGAGCTCTACCGATCTGTTCTGGAGCACCTGGGCGCCGAGGGTTGCAAGCTCAAGCATCTCGTCGTAGGATATGGTGTCCAGCTTGATCGCTGTTTTTACTTTTCTGGGGTCGGTGGTATAAACACCGTCCACGTCGGTATAGATCTGACAAAGGTCAGCTTTAAGTACTGCTGCAAGAGCAACTGCAGAGGTGTCAGAACCGCCTCTACCAAGAGTGGTTATATCGTCGTACTTGTTGATTCCCTGGAATCCTGTAACGATAACGATATTCTTTCTGTCGAGTTCTCTCTGAAGACGTTCGGTCTCAATGCTCTTGATGCGAGCGTTGGAATAGTTACTGTCGGAAGATATTCCAATCTGCCATGCGTTAAGAGAGATTACTGGGAATCCCAGCTTTTCAATGGTCATTGCCAGCAGGGATGCGGATATCTGCTCGCCGGTGGAGAGAAGCATATCCATTTCTCTGCGAGAGGGATTGGGGTTGACCTCCTGCGCCTTAGCTATAAGGTCGTCGGTGGTGTCGCCTTGAGCGGAAACGATTACTACTACGTTATTGCCTGCCTTGTACGTATCTGTGATTATTTCTGCTACGTAGTTGAGTCTTTCGGTGTTTTTTACGGAGCTTCCGCCAAATTTCTGGACTACAAGACCCATGTGGGTATCATTCCTTTCTGTATGGTGAACTTTGATTCGTTATTAACCTATAATGGGGAGTTCGGTGTTTTCAAGATAGGGGAGATCCATATCTTTTAAACCGAATACTTTCGTTTCGCCCGCCTTCCACAGGGCGTGTTTTGCGGGGGCAAGCATACAACCGTCAATAATATCGGCTACTACGGCACTTGCTGTGGGAAGACTGCCTGCTCCGCGGCCTATAAAGGTCATATCGTCTGCGCAGTCACAGGATAGGGTGACTCCGTTAAATACGTCCTCTATTCCCGCAAGAGGTGAGTTTGCGCTGACTGCACAAGGGGAAACAAATGTATATATGGCGCCGTTTTTCTTTTCGGCGTAACATATCAACTTTACCTGATAACCTTTGGATGCTGCGTAGGCCATTATCTCGGGAGTAATCTTTGTTATACCTTCAGTATATACCTTTTCGGGGGAGATTGTTTCTCCGTAAGCTATGTCTGCAAGTATGGCTATTTTTCTCTGTGCATCAAGACCTTCAATATCCGCTGTGGGATCCTGCTCTGCATATCCCAGTTTTTGAGCCTGGGAGAGGGCTACGTCAAAGGCAAGCCCTTCGTTTTTCATTCTGGTAAGTATATAATTGGTAGTACCGTTAAGGATACCTACAATTTTTTTATAGTTATTTGCTTCCAGTGAGGAAGTCATTGCCTTTATTACGGGAATTCCTCCTCCAACGGCAGCCTCAAAGAAGTAGTTGGCTCCTGTCTTAGCTGCGATGGCAAGAAGTTCTTCACCCTTTGTCGCAACAAGCTCCTTGTTTGAGGTAACTACGCTCTTGCCTGCTTCGAGAAGCGCCTTTGTGAACTTGTATGCCACGCCCACGCCGCCGATGGTTTCAGCAACGACGTTTATTTCGGGGTCGGAAAGAACTTCGTTAAAGTCCTTTGTTATTATATTTTCAAACCTATCGTTTGGAAAATCACGAATGTCGACTATCTTTTTCAGATTAACGGGAGCTTCCGCTTTCTTTTGGATGCGCTCGCTGTTGTCGGCAATTATGGTTGCTACACCCGAGCCTACGACACCGTATCCTAATATTGCTACGTTAAACATTTAGGTCAGTGGCCTTTCCTAGATTTTATCCTTGAAACAAGATTATACCACATTTGTTATATATATACAAGTAGTGTAAGGTGAAAAATAAGAAAAAAAACGTTGAACTTTATCGTGCTAAATCGGTAACAGGCGGGTTTTACTGCGATTTTGCCAAAAGTTCACCCTTGTGTGCAAATGATGTGGCAACTACATTATATAATATAAGGGTAAAAACAATTTGGAGAGAAACGCTATGAAGATGCTTTTACACTCATGCTGCGCCCCTTGTTCTACCCACTGTATAACGGTGCTTGAAAAGGACTATGACCTTACTATATATTATTATAATCCCAACATCCTTCCCAGTGAAGAGTATGAGCGACGCAAAAATGAGCAGATAAGATTTATAAACGAGTACAATGCCAAAGAAGGTAAGAACATATCTTATATAGAAGGGGAGTACGATCCTGCTATCTTTCACTCTCTTGCAAAAGGCAGAGAAAAAGATAGGGAAGGTGGCGAGAGATGCTTCGCCTGTATTCGTCAGCGTATGGAAGCTACCGCTATCTATGCAAAAGAACATGGCTTTGATGTTTTTACAACTACCCTTACTGTAAGTCCCCATAAGAATGCCCCCAAGATAAATGAGATGGGTACAGAACTGTCTGCCCTCTACGGTATTGAATATCTTCCTTGTGATTTTAAGAAGAAGGACGGATATAAACATTCTATCGAGATGTCCAAAGAGTACGGGCTCTACCGCCAGAATTACTGTGGCTGTGGGTTGGGGCTGTATGCGGACAGCATTTGAAACACAATATATACCATTGCGAGTGAATACTGTCGGCTATTGTCGACAGTATTTTTGTTTTTAGTATTTTGCCAAGAAAACATATGGTAACATTGCTGACTTCGGATTAAATATTCTACAGATGTATAATGCTCATATGACAAATGAAGAAAAAGATGAAGAGTGTAAAAAAGTGCAAAAAAG
>JAZQLP010000084.1:0-32071 GCA_045542755.1 Eubacteriales bacterium | reverse complement strand
ATTTGTCCCCAACAGTAAAAGGAATGGAGTATGGTTATAAGCCCCGCCTTGTTATCAACAGGACAGTCAGCGGCTATAGGAGTTACCATAACCTCTATAATTCCGCCTCCAATAGCATAAAGTATAGCTCCGGCAGCAAGTCCGTAAAACTCAAATCCCTTAAGCAAAAAGGGAGTTAAACCCAAAAGAAGGAGCCCCAAAGAACATACAGCCTGAGAAAAGAGGACTATTCGCCTTCGACCTATCTTATCGGCATATTTGGCAGCTAACAGGTCAACAATAAGCTGAGTAACAAAGTTCACCGACACGAGGGCCGAAAGCTTACTGTAAGACAGACCGTAAAAATCCTGAAATACGATAAACAGCAAGGGGGCGAGATTATTCACTACCGCCTGAACCACATATCCCGTGCAACAAGCAACTACCGTACCGTTATAAGTACGTTTCATATTCTTCCCTCCTCAAGCAAAATTTACTTGGGTATTTTACCATACTATTTTGTCAAAATGTAGGCGGTGAGAAAACAAACTTTGTACTTTTATCTACAAATAAATTTTTCTTTACAGAGTACTTGAAAAAGCAGAAAAAATATGATACAATGATAGAAAGGCCACGTTGGTCTGAATATGATGATAAAAATTAATATATTTAAGGAGATTACATATGAAGCAGATCGTTGCAGTCGGTCCCAAGCATAATGTTATCAAAGAAGTTCCTATGCCCGAGATGACGGATAACCACGTTCTTATCCGTAACCTTTACGTAGGCGTTTGTATGTCCGAGCATTATGACTGGTCTACCGCACCCGAAGGCTTTGCTTTCGGTCATGAGCCTATGGGCGTTATTGAAGCAGTAGGTAAAAACGTTACCGGATACGAAGTTGGTCAGAAGGTTACCGGCACCTGGGGAAGTGCTCTTCCCGGTACTGGCGGCATGACTGAATACGCAGTTGCAGACCCCTCCAAGCCCGGCACTATAATAGTTCCCGTTCCCGAAAACCTCAGAGACGTTGACTTCGTCGTTGAACCCCTTCAGTGCATGATAAGCGCTGCAAGTAAGGCAAAGGTTAACGTTCCCGGTACCGAAGTTTGCGTAGTGGGCGCAGGCTACATGGGATGCGGCGTTCTTTCCCTTCTCAAGCTGAGAGGCTGCTTTGTAACCGCAGTTGACCCCAGACCCGAATCCAGAGAAAACGCAAAGAAATACGGCGCAGACTACGTTTACAGCGTAGAAGAAATGGAAGAAAAGCTTGCAAACGGATTTGAAGGCTTTGACGTAGTTATGGAATGGGCAGAAAGCGACGAGTCCCTTGACCTCGCTGCTCGTCTTACCAAAGAATGCGGTCAGCTCTGCATCGGCGCATACCACACTGGAGGCAACCGCAGCGTTGACGTTCAGCTCCTTAACGTAAGAGCTATTGACTGCATCAGCGTTCACCCCAGAGAACTCGATCTTAACAAGACTGCAGCCTTCAATGCCGCAAAGCTTCTTTCCAGCGGCCAGTGGTGCTACAAAAATGTTCCCACCAAGATCTACCCCATGTCCAAGTTTGACGAGGCTCAGGCAGACCTTGAAACTAAGTACGGCAAGTACATGAAAGCTCTTATCGACATGACCAAGATCGATGGCGAGCCCTATATCGTATAATTAAATATTCAATAAATAAAGTATCGGGATGCCAACGGCATCCCGATACTTTTCTATATATTTTTACTTAAGTTCGCCGCTTTCGTTAAGAATGAGAGAGCTGTAGATAAAGAGTATATCGTCAGCACTTTCAAAATCAACAAGATTCATAGACAAGAGCTGGGGCACGGTTATTTCTCTTAAATCTATAACCGTTACCTTTGCATAGCCCTCTGCAAGCAGAGGAACAAGGCTGGAGCCGTAAGAATCACGGAATACGATAAGCTCCTTATCAGAGGTAGCGTTGGGATTCTCGATAGTAACCAAAGATACGCGAGCGCCGGAAAGGAACATATCATACGCATCGTTACCCTCCGCCTTTGTCATATTGTAAAGGGGAGCTTCCGTAAGACCAACGCCAAGAGCATTGGGCACTTTTACTACAAAACTGTTCAGTATGTCATTTGTGAGATACTTTATCTCATCGGCAGGCAGATTGAGCGCGCTCTGTCCGTGATATACCCCGTAGAAGGGTCTGTCAAGAGTATTGATAACGTACTCTCCGCTAAGAGAAACTCCCATACTTTGAGCGAGCTTTTCGGCAACGTCAATTATCTCCTCCTGCTTCCAATGAGTATCGGTCTTATAATAATCGGTCAGAGCAAGGGCATCAATAATGCTGATAAAATCTGCATAGCCTGCTTTATCCTTAACCATGGAGAAGAGCTTTTCATAATCCATAGAAAGGTAACCGTTGGGAGCCGCAAGGAAATATCCCTTATCGGGAATAACAGAGAAATAAATCTTAGCGTCAGTTTGGCTAAGATACTTGTCGTATATAGCCTGGAATTTATCCATAGCATTATTTACAGAGCCTTCATTGATTACAGGCTCAAGCTTTGAAACGTAGCCGTCCTCAACGTAAAGATTGTTATTGTCGCTATGATTATAAACGTTAAAGGCAAAGAGAGCCTTAATACGACGGAAAGTATCTCTTAAAGGAAATTGGTCCAAGGTATAGGACTCAAAGGCCTCCATAAAGGTCTCGGTATTTGCATCGTTTTTCGCAAATATAGACTGGAGAGTTACTGAGGGAAACTGGTCGAGGGGACGTCTTTCACTGTCGGAAAACTTATCAGCGGGCTTAAACCAGCAAAAGAAGGCAAGGCCGAACACAACGGCAATCATCACGACAGTGACGACGATATTTTTTATTTTGTCAGGCATCGTGATACCTCCTTAGAATCTGAAATAGAGGAAGGGGCTGAAAGAGCCGTCTACCATATATGCGGTCATAATGATAAGCAGTGCTACGAGAGCCACGGGCTCAAGAACGTTAAGAATCTTTCCGCCAACCTTTGTACTCTTTATCTTGGTTGCCAACATCTTAACAACGGGAGTTGCACCGATTACGGCAAGAATAAATACCACACCGTAGCTACGCAAATAGTAAATGGTTTCGGTAGAAACAAGAGGAACTCCGCCTGCTCCGAACATGCCGCCTACGTTTATAAAAAGCTGACTGAGGTCAACGGAAGCAAACAATACAAAGCTGAACAGAACAAGAGCAAGAACGTAAACGTGGTTAATAACCTTCATCTTTTTAAGATGCTTAAGTAACCAGGTCTTCTCAATAAGAAGAAGTATAGCAAAGAACACGCCCCAAAGGATGAAGTTCCAAGCGGCACCGTGCCAGAAGCCGGTAAGCATCCATACCACGAAAATATTAAAGAAGTTTCTCAACTTGGAGCATCTGTTACCGCCCATGGGGATATAAACGTAATCGCGGAACCAGGATCCGAGGGACATATGCCATCTTCTCCAGAATTCGGTAATACTTCCAGAAATAAAGGGATAGTTGAAGTTCTCAAGGAAGTCAAAGCCAAATATCTTACCAAGACCTATGGCCATATCACTGTAACCAGAGAAGTCGAAATATATCTGGAGAGCGTAGGCTATACCGTATAACCAAAAGAAGAGCACAGACTTATCGTTGGAAGCGGCAAAAGCGGCGCCAAATTCTGCAAGAACGTCGGCAATAAGAACCTTTTTGCCAAGACCGATTACAAATCTGCGAGCACCTTCAGCTATCTTATCAACGCTGTGGGTACGGTTATTAAGCTGAAGAGCAATATCAGAGTAACGAACTATGGGGCCGGCAATAAGCTGAGGGAAAAGTGCAATATAAGTAGCCAAGCTTATAATGTTGCGCTGAGCCTTAACTTCTCCTCTGTAAACGTCTACCGTATAGCTAAGCATCTGAAAAGTATAGAAGCTTATACCTACGGGCAGAGCTACGTTGAGGAAGGGGATGCCAAGCCCAGTGACGGCATTGAAATTATCAATAAAGAAATCAACGTATTTAAAATAAGCCAAAAATCCAAGGCTTGTTACCAACGATAGAACAAGAAAGACCTTTGAAAGCTTTTGTCCCTGATATTTCTCAATAAGTAAACCAAGCACGTATCCCAAAAGTATGGTGACTACCATCAGTACTACGTATCGAGGCTCACCCCATGCGTAAAACACAAGGCTGGCAAGCAGTAATACGGAGTTCTTGAGAACCTTGGGGGCTATCAGATAAAGCAATACTACTATGGGGAAAAAGTAGTATAAAAAGGGAATACTTGAAAAAAGCATATTAGTTTCCTTAATTTTATAAAAAATCAGGCAAAACCAACATAACCGACCTCTTTATTATGGAATAGTGTATAGACAAGGGCGGAGATTTCGGTTTTGCCTGCATTATTATTTCAGTATATTGTTGTGTGTATATTTAAAATTAGCCGATAAAGGATACTTCGTAAGCAACTACAGCATCGGTATAGGTAGTGGTAACAGCTTCCTTCATGGGGTTGATGTTATCAAAAAGACCGTAAGAAAGAACTACGTAGTCGCCTACAGTTACGATAACAAAACCTTCGGGCTGGCCGCACATCCACTGGTTATTCTTAACGCTGTCGTTAAGAGCAGCAGCAACGGTGTTAACGTTATTAACGTCGGTTACGTGGAAAGCTGCAGTTACGAAGAAGTTCTGCATCATGGGGTGCTGTACAAGAGCTGCATTATCAATCATAGAAAGGTTTGCTGCAGGGAAAAGAGCAACGGCAGTAATGAGGTCGTTATCAACGGGAACGTTGCCGGGGCCCTGAGTCATAGTAGTTTCATCGTTTTCATCATAGTATCCGCCGGGGAACATCATCTTGATGTCAGCCGCATCCATTTCGTATGCAGGAGCAAGCTTTTCAGCAAAAGCGTCGTATGCGCCGTTAAGAAGGGCGGTTGCGTTTTCAGCGGGGCTTACAAATTTATCTCCGCCGTCGGGGGTATTGTCGCAAGCCACGATAATAGACATGGACATAATAAGTGCGAGTGCAAGTGCAAAAATCTTTTTCATTTTTGTTTTCCTTTCAAGTTTAAAATATATAAGTTATTACTTACTTTTTTCAATAGGAGCTATTCCATAAAGCTCCCAGGCTCCGGTGATTCCGGCTTTTTGGCCGTATTCGGTAATTGGGGAGCCGTCTTCAGACTTGCGAAGAAGCATCATAACGTCTTCGCCTACGTCGGGCAATGCCGCCAACTCACTTACGGTTTCAACATAAGTAACTACGGGTATTTTATCCGTTCCGGACAGCACGTCGGGGGTATACATAACTTCAAGCACGTCAGTAGTGCGAACGTAATATACGCACACATACCAACCGTCACTTTCGGCAAGATACATTTCTTTTTCCAGTATTTCACAGGTGATAAGGGCCTGCAGCTGTTCAACGTTTCCGTCATCAACCACCATCAGTTTGAGCTCTTCTTCAGTTTCCATCGCTCTGGGCGTTACTGATACGGAAGAAGGAAGCGCGGAACGGTCCACCTGAATAAACTGACCCTTATTTTCAAAGGTCAATTCATTTTCATAAATGGCGGGCGCGCGGTTCAGCACAAATATTGCGGCGAACAATACGCATACCGCAAAGGCGGCAACGGCCATCTTGGGAATAAACCATCTGAAATTAAATCGGAAGCTTTGTTCCTCCCCCGCGGCCGATCTGACCGACGCTTTGGTCTTCTCTAAAAGTGCGGAAGAAGGTTGTATCTTGTCAAAAACAGGCTTAATATCAGATTCACGCATCATCTGTCATCTCCGTTCTGACTTTTTATCTTCTTCTGCCTCTAAATTAAGCTTGAGAAGATTTCTTGCTCTCGAAAGTCGCATCTTTACCGCGCCCTCTGTTAATTTGAGGGTTTTTGCGATTTCGCTCACCGACATATCTTCATAGTAAAACAGAATGATCACCGTTTTAAAATCTATGGGCAATTTGAGGATCTCTTTATATACCTCTTTATCGGTCTGGCTGAAGGTGTCGGCAACTTCGCCTATATCGTCAAGGCTTATGTTATCATTCCAGGGAGCGATGTAGGCGCTTTTACAGCAATTTACGGTCACCCTGATAAGCCATGCTTTTCGGTGTTCTTCCGAGGCAAAGGGCCTGTTATTTTTCATGTACCGAAGAAAAACTTCTTGAAAAATATCTTCAGCGTCAAATTTTGACTTCATATTGGTGAGAGCAATTTTATAGACCATTGAAGAATATCTGTCGATGACGGTGTCTATGTCATCGTCGGTTTTGTAATCCAACACATCGCTCGTACGCTGCGTTTGTTTTTGCATCACAAACCTCCTTCACTAATAATACCAAGAAAAGGGCAAAAGGTAACAAGAAAAATTTCAAACTATTTGTAAACTAAATTTTCTCTTATTTTTGGGCGGTTATACAGAGCCAGCCGCCCTTTTCATGTTCGCCGGTAACCTTAAATCCGTTATCGGAAAGAGCCTTCAGAACCTCTTCCCTTCTTTCGGTAATAATTCCGGACATAATGAACAAGCCGTCGTCGGTAAGAAGGTCGCCAACGAAGGCGGAGAGTCTTATAATAACGTCGGCAACTATATTAGCCAAAATAAATTTATACTTCTTTCCGTCAACGAGATTCTTTGCAGCCTCGTCCATTGAAAGAATATTGCCGGTAACGGCCTTGAACTCGCCCTCATAGGAATTGAGAGAAGCATTTTCGTGGGACACCTTTACGGCGTTGGGATCAATATCTATGGCGTTGACTTCTTTTGCACCCATAAGCAAAGAAGCAATGGAAAGGATACCGCTTCCGCAACCTATATCAAGAACGTTTTCGCCCTTAATGTCGTACTTCTGTATTTCTTCTATACAAAGAGATGTAGTTTCGTGGGTTCCCGTACCGAATGCCATACCCGGGTCTATGCGAAGAACTGTCTCATTTTCCTTCTTCTCATACTCTTCCCATTCGGGAACGACGGCTATGTTACCTATAGAGAGAGGCTTATAATATTGTTTCCAGGAATTTGCATAATCATCCTCTTTTACGGTGTTTGACATGATGCTCATGGGAATATTTTCTGCATCAAATCTGGCCGTAAGGTACTCAATAACGGCAGTCATATTAATGTGGGGAGCGAAATACACGTGCAAAAGAGCATAAGTAACGTCCTTTTTAAGAAGCTCTTCGTCAATGAGAGCAAAGTTCTTCACAAGAGGACAGTCAAGCATATCCGAATAATCCTCGGTATAAATACCGCCGATATCCAGCATGGAAATAATGGAGGTAGCTACGTCCTCGTGTTCTATATCAATTTTTATAATAAGCTCGGTGTACTGCATTTTCATTAACCTTTCTTATAATCAAGATGTTGTTCGCAAAGCCCTTTAAGCACACAACCCTCACAGTTAGGGGATTGAGCCGAACATACGGCCCGTCCGTGAGCTACAAGGGAATGAGAAAATCTAAAGCCCGTATCTTTGGGCAATATTTTCAAAAGTGTTTTTTCTACTACCGTAGGATTTTTCGACGACACAAGACCTATTCTGTTTGACAGTCTTATACAGTGGGTGTCGGCGATAAGAACGTTTTTATCCCCGTATATCTCACCCATAAGAAGATTGGCTATCTTTCGCCCGATTCCGGGAATTTCAAGCAGACCTTCCAGAGTGTCGGGAATCCCGCCCATCTCCTCTATCTTTTTTGCGGCAAGGATTATATCCCTGGCCTTGGTCTTGTAAAGGCCACAGGAAAAGATTATCTTCTCAATATCCTCGTTTTTCGCATTAGCGTAATCGGATACGGTTTTATATTTTTTAAAAAGTTCTTCGGTTACTATATTGACACGTTTGTCCGTACATTGAGCAGAAAGCCTTGATGCAACCAAAAGCTCCAAGGGTGAGGTAAAATCAAGAGCGCACTTTGGCTCGGGATAGAGGGCAAAAAGTCTGTCGACTACTTCGTTTATCTTTTTTTTAGTCATTTTACTTTCACCTTATTTAACCAACTGTATGGACTTACCTGTTTTCTGTTCAATAAAGGCTTTGAAATCCTCGACATTTCCGCCCGTCAACGTTTCCTTGGGAAGCATCTTGTATATATTATTGCCGAGGCAAAGAATAAACCCCTCTTTAATCTCCACTAATGCTTCAATATCGGAATACTTACAGTTAATATCCCCACCTTCGGAGCGAAGAATATATCCTTCATCTCCAAATTCGGTGGTGCCGGCCATGTTCTCAGGCTTGGTTGCTCTCTTGAAAAATGAAGCCTCAATAACGTCCTGAAACAGTAAGGCTATTAACAGTAAAGCAAATGTTATCCATATCATAACCATGCTTAAGGATATTTCCATACCCTCTTTAGGGAAATACTTTATCACCAAGGCCACGCCTGCAACGATAGAGCAAAGATTCAAAATAAGTGACGACTGCTTTCTCACGGTTTTTCTCGCGGCTCTTGAAATGCGGATAAAGGTCGTAAAATCGTATTGAGTTTTAAAGCTGAATTTTATATCTTCCATACCCGTTGTATACTTACTTTTTATTTTTTATTTCCTGCCAATATTTTTTTGCCGACTGCTCTATTTTGTTATCTCCGTATTCGTAATACACCCTATTTTTCAAAGCATCGGGAAGATACTGCTGTTTTACGTAATGATCGGGGAAGGAATGTGGGTATTTATACTCCACTCCCCTGCCCAGATTTGAGGCGCCCTTATAATGGGAGTCCTTGAGGTGTGCGGGAATATCCCCCAGATCCCTATTCTGCAAGTCTGCCAATGCACCGTCTATAGCGCAAATTGCGGAGTTTGACTTAGGCGCAGTTGCCAAAAGTATCACCGCCTCGGCCAAGGGTATACGGGCTTCGGGCAAACCAAGCTGAAGAGCCGCATCCACACAGCTTTTCACTATGGTTATGGCCTGGGGATAAGCAAGGCCTATATCTTCCGCGGCAATAACAAGAAGACGACGGCAGGCAGAAGGAAGGTCGCCCGCTTCCAAAAGTCTTGCGAGATAATGGAGAGCGGCGTTTTCATCGGAACCTCTTACAGACTTTTGCAAAGCAGAAAGAATGTCGTAATGACTGTCTCCGTCCCTGTCGTATTTCATATTACTGCGCTGGGAAAGCTCGGTAGCCGCCTCGAGGGTCACGTTAAGTGCGGTCTGTCCCGCCTTCTTTACGCAAAGAAGCTCAACGGCGTTCATGGCCTTTCTTACGTCACCGCCACAGCTTCCCGCAATACGGGAAACAACGCCTTCCTCCAGCGTTATATCCAGGCTTTCTTCCTCTGCCAGGATATTGAAGGCACGGCTGACGGCCGCCTCGATCTCTTTTGCCGAGGGCGGCTTGAACTCAAACACCGTACTTCTGCTGAGAATGGCGTTGTAAACGTAAAAATATGGATTTTCTGCAGTTGAAGCAATAAGAGTTATACTTCCGTTCTCAATAAAGTCCAGAAGTATCTGCTGTTGCTTTTTATTAAAATACTGTATCTCGTCAAGGTACAGTATCACTCCCCCGGCATTCTGAAGATTGTCGAGGGATGATATTATATCCTTTATATCGCCCGTAGACGCAACCGTTGCGTTGAGCTTATAAAGAGTTTTGTTTGTCTGTTTTGCAATGATATGAGCAAGGGTTGTCTTACCGATACCCGAAGGCCCATAAAAAACCATATTGGGTATAGAACCGCTTTCAATGATTTTACGCAAAGGACGGCCGGGGGCAAGCAGGTGACGCTGGCCCACCATATCGTCTATACTTTCGGGTCTTATCCGAGCCGCAAGGGGCATTCGTCTTTCCATGTTCATATCCTTAGGCATAGAGCCCCATACAATGTCCGACTTAGTTGCCGGAGTTGGAATAGTTGGGAGCCTCTTTTGTGATGTAAATGTCGTGGGGATGGCTTTCCTTAAGACCGGCATTGGTGATTCTTACGAAACGGCCGTTTTCCTTAAGTTCGGGAATGGTGGGAGTTCCGCAGTATCCCATACCTGCGCGGAGACCGCCGAGGAGCTGGAATACGGTATCAGCAAGAGGTCCTTTGTAAGGTACACGGCCTTCAACGCCTTCGGGTACAAGCTTCTGCTGACCTTCCTGGAAGTATCTGTCCTTGGAGCCCTGCTTCATAGCAGCGATAGAGCCCATGCCTCTGTATACCTTAAACTGTCTGCCCTGGTAGATTTCGCTCTCACCTGTACTTTCTGCACAGCCTGCGAAGAGAGAACCGAGCATTACAACGTCAGCACCTGCTGCGATAGCCTTTACAAGGTCGCCACTGTACTTAACGCCACCGTCGGAAATAATGGGCTTGCCATACTTCTTGGCAACCTTAGCTACGTTGTAAACGGCAGTTATCTGGGGAACGCCGATACCTGCAACAACACGGGTGGTACAGATAGAACCGGGGCCGATACCTACCTTAACTGCATCAGCGCCTGCCTCAAAGAGGAATTCAGCAGCTTCTGCGGTAGCAATATTACCTGCGATTACCTGAGCGTAAGGATAAGCTTCCTTAACCTTGCGAACGGTATTGAAAATATTCATGGAGTGACCGTGAGCAGAGTCAATAACAAGGGCGTCAACGCCGTTGGAAATAAGAGCCTCGGCTCTTTCGAGAACGTCGCCGGTTACGCCGAGAGCTGCAGCACAAAGAAGTCTGCCGCCGCCGTCACGGGCGCTGTTGGGATACTGAACGGCCTTTTCAATATCCTTAATGGTTATAAGGCCCTTGAGGTTACCCTCTTTATCAACAATGGGGAGCTTTTCAATTTTATACTTTCTAAGGATTACCTGAGCCTCTGCAAGAGTGGTTCCCACGGGAGCAGTAATAAGGTTTTCCTTGGTCATATAGTCCTTGATGGGAGCATCAAAGTTATCAATAAAGCGAAGGTCTCTGTTGGTGATGATACCTACGAGCTTTTTGCCGTTTTCACAGATGGGCACACCGCTTATCTTGAACTTGTGCATAAGGGCGTTTGCCTCGTTGATGGAGTTTTCGGGGCTGAGATAGAAGGGGTTAACGATAACGCCGTTTTCGCTTCTCTTTACCTTGTCAACTTCTTCGGCCTGAGCCTCAATGGACATATTCTTATGGATAACACCGATACCGCCTTCTCTTGCAAGAGCGATAGCCATGTTGTGCTCGGTTACGGTATCCATAGCTGCGGACATAAGGGGGATGTTGAGCTTAATGTCGTTGGTGAGTCTGGTGTGAAGGTCTATCTGGGAAGGAATGACCTCGGATTTTGCGGGGATCAGAAGAACGTCGTCAAAAGTAAGTCCTTCGTATGCGAACTTGTTATCGAATTCCATATTCTTTACCTCTATCCTTTTCTTTTTTATTACAATGTATATACTGCCACTATATTTTTATTATTATATCACAACCGAAAAAGAAATGCAATAGCTAACTTTGAAATATTATCAAAAACTCCCTCACAAAAATATATATTTCCTTCCATAAAAGAAACATTTTTGTTATAAAAAATAAAGCCGTGACTTAATACCGTCACGGCTTTTTAAAGCTATTCGTTTTTAATAAGCTCCCAAAGCTTAAACTTCAGGCCGCTATACCTCTTATCGGTAATGTTATTCCTTACCATCTCCCCTACCTTTTGAGCAGAGCCGACGATAATAAGTATGCTTTTTGCACGTGTAACGGCGGTATAGAGAAGGTTGCGGGTATAGAGCACCTGAGCTCCCTCAAAGAGAGGTAAGATAACCGCAGGAAACTCGCTGCCCTGACTCTTATGTACCGTTACGGCATAGGCGAGGGTTATATCCTCAATAAGATCGGATGTGTAGGTTACGGTCTTATCGTCGTACCTTACCACGATACTCTCGTCAAGGGGGAGAATATCCTCAATAACACCTATATCTCCGTTAAAGACGCCACAGTCAAGCTCACCGTTATCCCGTTCAAAGGTAATGTCGTAGTTATTGCGTATCTGCATAACCTTGTCACCCTTACGGTATATCTGATTGCGTATTTTTATTTCGGGCACTCCCGGTGCAGAGGGATTTACACTGTCACGAAGTATTTCGTTTAAAGCCGCTGTTCCCGTAGCCGTCTTTCTGGTTGGGCAAAGAACCTGTATATCCTTAAGGACGTCAAAGCCGTAGGCGTTGGGAAGTCTTCTTGAATAAAGGTCACGGACAAGCTCCGCAACACCCTCGGAAGAGTTTGCCGGGAGGAAGAAAAAGTCGTTTTTCTTCTCCTTCATTTCTGGAAGCTCACCGCAAATAATCTTGTGTGCATTGGTAATTATAAGGCTCTTTTCTGCCTGACGGAAGATGTGATTAAGTTCAACGGTGGTAACCAGACCGCCCGCTATTATATCCTTGAACACACTACCGGGGCCTACGGGAGGAAGCTGATTCGCGTCCCCTAACAGTATAAGAACCGCATTTACGGGTACAGCATTGAGAAGAGCGTTAAACAACGGCAAGTCTATCATTGACGACTCGTCAATTACTACCGCATCGTATTTAAGCTGATTTTCTCTGTTCTTGGTAAAGACCTCTCTGTCACCCTGCTTTGCGTATTCAAGGAGTCGGTGAATGGTCTTTGCCTCCTTGCCACAAAGCTCGGTTATCCTTTTTGCCGCGCGACCCGTGGGGGCGGCAAGAGCAAAGGACATCCCCTTCATTTCAAATATACGGAGAAGCCCCTTGAGAGTGGTAGTTTTACCCGTACCTGGGCCGCCCGTAAGAATCATTATGGAGTTACAGCAGGCTTCCTTTATGGCCGCCTTCTGGGTGGGAGCGAACTCAATACCAACAGACCTCTCAACAACCGAGATATCCCTCTCGAAATCCCCCTTATAAGGGTGAGAAAACTTGGATGCAAGAATAAGGCGGTTGGCGATATTTACCTCGCACTCATATACCCAAGCGAGATATACGGCGTCGCCGTTACCTATCTTCTCTCTGTAAACCAAAACTCCCTCTTCAATCATCCCCTCAAGCTGAACATCAACGGTCTGGTCTTCAACCTCAAGGAAATCAATAACCGTCTGACGAAGGGGCTGTTTTGGCAAAAAGGTATGGCCGTTATTGTTGAGATTATAGGTAAGAACGTACTTTATACCCGCCCTTATTCGGTGGGGACTTGTACGGTCAAAGTCCATGTTTTCGGCTATCTCGTCAGCCTTTTCAAAGGTCACGCCGTGAATATCACAAAGGAGATAGGGATTAGTCCGTATCATATCGTAGGACCTGGCTCCCCATTGTTTAAAAATCTTAAAGGCTATAACGGGGGTTATACCGAACTGCTGAAAATAGAGCAGTATGTTTTTAACGCCAACGTTTTCCTTCATGCTTTCGGATATTTTTATGGCTTTTGCAGGGCTTATTCCCTTTACCATAGCCAAGCGGTCGGGGTAATTCTCGATAACGTCAAGAGAATCCGCCCCAAATGTATCTATTATGGCTCGGGCGGTTTTTGCGCGCACTCCCTTAACTATACCTGACGAAAGATAACGGAGCATTGCCGTTTCGTCTGCAGGCAGCTTTGAAACAAAGGAGGACACCACGAACTGACGTCCGTAAACGTTGTGGTTAACGTAGTCACCCTCAACGTCAACGTGTTCTCCCTCTGCAAGAAGGGGCATAATTCCCACTATGCACTCCTCCCCGTCAACGGTTTCAAGCAAGCACACGGTATAGCCGTTTTCAGAGTTTGTAAATATTATTTTTTCCACAAAACCGCTTATTTTCATTGGATACCGTTCCTAAATAAATTACTAGAAATAAAGCTTCATATCAGCGGGGAAATAAGGCAGTCTGAAGCCGAGAAGGTTTGCGCCCTCGGAGGCTGCGGCGCGCTTAAATCCGCTGCGAGCAAATCTGTCAAAGAATACGTTAAGCCACTTGTCTATCTCGTCGTCGGTGTACTCGTCAAAGGTTGCAAGAGTATAGTGACGAACCTCTTCCTTTGTAAACTTGCCCTTGGCAAAATAATACATAAAGAAGTCGTGGAGGTCATAGGGGCCTATAATATCCTCGGTCTTCTGTCCCTCAACAAGCTCGGGGCTTATGGGAGTTTCTGCAATGTCGAGAAGTATAGCCTTAAGCTCTTCAGAGCTGTTTTGAGCTACGTACTTTACAAGCTCACGAACAACGGTCTTGGGCACGGAAGCGTTAACGTTATAATGGGAAAGGGTATCACCGCCAAAAGTGCACCAGCCAAGGGCAGATTCGGACATATTCCCCGTACCGAGAGCAAGAGCGTTATTCATATTGGCAACGTCAAAAAGTATCTGGGCTCTTTCACGGGACTGTGCGTTTTCATAGGTAACGTCTGAACTTCCGTCGTGACCTATCTGTTCAAGATGAGCCTTTACTGCATCTTTTATATCAATGGTCTTGCAGGTAACGCCGAGGGCAGAAATAAGAGCCTTTGCGTTTTTATCGGTGCGCTCGGAGGTGCCGAAGCCGGGAAGAGAAAGGGCTATAACGTTCTCTAAAGGAAGACCTGCCATCTTTACAGTTTCAGCAGCAACGAGAAGGGCAAGGGTAGAATCAAGACCTCCGGAAACGTTTACGCATATCTTTTCAAGACCGCAACCGTCAATTCTGGTGTAAAGAGCCTGAATCTGCATAAGATAAAGCTCGGAAAGGAATCTTTCGGGAGCGTTCTTGCCGTAATAAGGAATCTTATCGGCCATAACCTTGGGACGGGCGTAAACTATGCCGTCGCTCTTGGTATCTGCGGCTCTGGCAACTACGGTTTCGGGGTTATCCTGCGCCATAAACGCAGTGGTAACACCATTTCTGAACACACCGCAGAATCCCTTAAATACGTCGTCAGCACTGGATTCACCAAAGCCTGCGTTGGCAACGGCTACGGTGTTCTTCCCGTTAAGAGATGCCTGAGCACAGAACTCAATTATGTCGTTCTTTATGCAAGGATATCCGGGCATTGCAGTGGGGATAAGAATAATATCTGCCTTATTGGCATCAGATCCGGTCTTGGATATTACTATCTTTTTACCGTCTCTTGTAAACTCACCCTTATTATCCAGATCACCGTCAAAAATAACGAAGTTTCCGTATACCTGTGAAGAGGTTACTATGGCTTTTTTATTCTTTTCGGTGTACTGGCAAAGCTTGTCAAGAGCAGAGTCAAGTCTTTCCTTAAATCCTCTCATAGAAGCAAGAGAGCCGCAGGAAACACCCGTAAGAGCGTACGCGGGAAAAAGGTATACGTCACCCTGCTCCTTTTCGCATATCTCTATTATCTTGTCGGCATTGTAGGAGGGATTGCCAACCTTAATTTTAAATACTGATGTTACAATATCCATCTTATTTTTCTCCGTTCTGTATGTGAATGTATTATTTATTGAGTAAATGCGGGGTACAGTCTATTTCCTTTGACAGATAAAAAGACCATATATATACTGCCGTTACGGGTAACCCATATGCCTTTTGAGCTGCAAGACGGTAAATGTCAAGTTGCTTTAAATATCTGTCAAGAAGCTGAAGTTCGTCAGCCTTATCCGTCTTATAATCAACTAAAACAAGCTCGTCTCCCTTTCTGACCAGAAGGTCCATGGCGCCCTGAACAAGCATAGTGGAGTCATCATCTACACTCTTATTGTAGAGGGAAGCCGGGAGTCTTACCACAAATTCGTCCTCTCGCCTTACCTCGTCGGCAGAAGCTATGAGCTTTGCCACGAAGCCCTCTCTGAATCTGTCGATTCGGTACCTGTTAAGACTTGCACCTTCCTCTTCCGAAAGGTATCCGTTGTCTACCAGTCGCTTGATTTCGGATTCGGTTTCCGCAGAGAGATTTGCATAACGGCAATACTTATGCATAGCCGTTCCTCTCTGAGCTGGGTCAAGGGATTCCTGAGTAAGGAATCTGGGGCGCTTTACAGAAGGGGGATTTTCAAACAGCCGTCTTCCCTCTTCGTCGTCGTAGCTACCCTTTATAAGCTCGGTAACAGCAAGCTTTGCAGGAACCCTTGAAAGGGTACTTTCTACTTTTGAGATATTAATACGGTGCTCAATCTCGTCAATGGAAAGAGTTATGGGTTCAACTTTTTCCTCTTCAACAGTATCGGTCAGAGCAGATACGGACATCTGCTTTACCGTAAATCCGCTTTCGGAAGCCACCGTGCGGGAAAGTTCGGTTCGAAGCTCTCCCCCGTCGGGATGATGAACCAAACGGAAGAGCATCAAGTCCTCGTAGGAAAGACTTCCCGCCAAAATAGTACGAACGTAAGGAACCAACCTATCTCCGCCGCTGACGGCGTAAGATTTGAGTTTTGACTCCTTTATCTCCGTTGAGGATACTATAAGGAGCTTTTCCCTTGCTCGCGTAAGGGCAACGTAAAGCACCCTCATTTCTTCGGCAATAAGATTCTTTACCTCACCCATTTTCATAACTTCCATGGGAAGGGTGGTAGTCTGGTATATCATGTCCTCATCCCTTATGCGGGCGGATATGCCGTCCTTTTCGTCGCAGAAAAGAACCGAGCCCTTTGTTTTCTGAATATTCATCCCGGTATCAGTCTGAACGAGGAAACAGACGGGAAATTCAAGCCCCTTTGAGCCGTGAATGGTCATTATTCTTATGCTGTCGGGGGAAGCTGCGGAAGATTCAGGTCTTTGAGAAACGCTTTTAGACGCTATCTCCGCACTGATAAGAAAATTGTAAAGTCCCGTACCGTTATTTCGTGACCAGGCGCTTGCAAAATCGTAAAACCTCATAAGATTTTCACGGCGAAGATATCCGTTGGTAAGACAAGACACCTTTTCGGGATAAGACGTATCGGAATATATCTGTCTGATAAGCCTGTCGGGAAGAAGATTTTTTGACAGCAGATGGTATCTTTTCAGGTCATCCAGCAGTTTTATACAGTCCTCGTCTCCCGTTTGCTCTGCATATTTACGGCAGGCGTCATAAAGATGAGCGCCTTTGTCGCAAAGCTTTATACGGGCTATCTTTTCCGCACCAAAGGCATATATATCGGAAAACATAACGGCAAAAAAGGCCAGGTCATCGTAGGGATTATCAATTATATTAAGAAAAGCCGTTACAGTATTTACCTCAACCGAATCCCAGAAGGAGGACATTCCCGTTGCAGCAACGTTAAGTCCTGCATTGCGGAACACCCTTTCGTATACAGAGCCCACGGCTTTTATGCTTTTAGCCAGTATTGCAATATCGCCAAGTCTTAAAGGACGGTGAGCATCAGCTTCCTTATCGTAAACCTGATAGCGGGATTCCATAAGTTGGGTTATTCTTTTTGCTACTGCGGTAGCCTGAACGTAGGCCTTTTCTTCTTCACCCTCAGAGGTGGCAAATATATACTCAACGTCGTCTTTACTTCCAATATCGGGCAAGCCGGCGTAAAGCATTTCTTCGTCCGAATAGACCATTCCGCAACATTCCTCAGAGAACAATCCTTCGAAAATAAAGTTTATAAAATCAAGTATGCTTTTCCTACTACGGAAGTTTTTATTCAGATAAATAACGTTAAGCTCCTCCGACCTACGGATAAAGTTCTTGGGATTTGCGTGACGGAACCTATATATACTCTGCTTAACGTCACCAACCGCAAAAAGCTTTTTACCGTCGTCGGATATGGCTCTGAAAAAGAGGTCCTGAATATCATTTACGTCCTGATATTCGTCTATCATAACCTCGTCAAAGGAATCTGACAGTTCCTCTGCCAGAGCAGTGCGGGTATACTCTCCCGTTTCATAGTCGTAATCCTCAACCAACAGCGAAAGAGCCGTTTGGGATATAAAGTCAAATGAAAATCTATTTCTTTTTCTGAACTCTGCACGGATATTTTCCGAATACTCTCTGACAAAGGCAAATAGAGCCTTTATCTGGGGGTACATTCTTTGGCTATCAGCGTGTACAGCCTGAGTATCCATAAGAAAAATCTGCTGTGTAAGAAAGCTGTCCTTAAAAAGATTTCTGTAATACTTATATTTTTGAGATACGGGGCAGTCTGCCTTACATGTGGGAGAGGTCTTCATTACGTATCCAGCGACCTCCCTGCAAGCGCCGTCCCAATCACCTTTTTCCAAAAGGTCCTGAAGGTAACAGATAAAGGAATACTCCTCTTCAACCACAGCCATTCCCTTTTGATTAAAAGGAAGGAACGCCAACAGCTCTCCGTAAATACTCTTAAATGAGGAAAGCACCTCTGCTTGCATCTCACAAGCCAAATTTATATAATAGTCTTGAGTCTTGTGTTTTTCCAACTGATAATCAAGCCATTTTTCAGGAAAAGGCACGGTACAAAGGCACTCGTAAACACGGTTAACAGCCTCTGACACGGTATTTGAATCCTGTTCTCCCCCAAAAAGCTTAAGCAATTCGGCAAAGTCGTTTTTATAGCTTGAATAATACTCTTCAAGTTGCTTTTCAAGACATTCGGTACGTATATCGGCATATTCGGATTCAGACACCGCCGAAAAATCGGGAGAAAGCCCCACTCTCTGAAAATGCTGTCGGAGAAGGGCTGCGCAATAACCGTCAATGGTGGAGATCTTCGCTCCGTAAACAGATATCTTTTCTCTCTTCAGATGCTCTGTGGGATTTTTTTTGTATTCCTTTGCAAGAACGGATGATATACGTTGCTTCATTTCAGAAGCGGCAAGGCGGGTAAAGGTAACTATAAGCAATCTCGAGAGAGAGCCGCCCTCACTGACGTATTTAACCGTTCTATGGGAAAGAACGGCGGTCTTGCCCGACCCTGCGGCGGCAGACACAAGAAGGCCACCGTCACGTCTGTCTATGGCTTGCTGTTGTTGCTCGGTCCATTCAGGCATGGGTATCCCCCTTTCCGTCCTCTTTTATTTTTTCATAAATGGCCTTCCCCTTGGCGTATATATATTCGCCACTGCAGCCTTCTCGGTCACAGTAAGGAGCAAAGTCACAGTATTTACAGGTGCCCCCATCCCTATCTCCGGGGAGGGTTACGGGATTCTTTTCTATACGGCCAGAAAGAAGGCCGTTGCCCATTTTTGCAAGAAGCTTTTCAATATGGCCGAAAAGCTGTCCGAATTCTTCTATTGTGGCAAGGTTTTCACTCTTCTTAACGTCGGGCAAAAATTCACCGTTTTCGGTGGTGTCCATAGCAGAAATAATAGTACTGTCATCTATAAGGAGTCCGGATCTCTTGCGCTTATTACGAAGTTCCTTTTCAGCCTCTTCGAGACCTCCGTCACGCTTTACAGTAACAATAACGGGATTAACGTTAACGTACATAATACCCGCTGGCAGAACCTCACCCTTCTCTCCAAATACGCCTTTATCGGTAATGCTGTGAAGATACATAAGCATCTGCACGTCTATACCGTTATAGATATTCTGAAGGTCAAAGGTCTTACTTCCACTTTTATAGTCTATAACTCGGATATATGTCTTTCCATCCTTCTTAAAAGCATCAACTCTGTCAACCTTTCCCACAAGGCTTACGGAACCTTTTTCAAGGGGTATTTCAAGAGGAGTAGCCGCTGAGCCGTTGTCGATCTTTAACTCGAATGACACGGGCTTAAACTCACTGTGAAGCCACTCTTTGCGGAAAAGCAGAAGGAGCCTGTAGAGCTTTTTAAGGAGCTGGGTAAAATATCCTATAAAGGATGCGGGAGGCGTTTCCTCGCCGAAGAGCTTAACAAGATAGGACTTGCCAAAATCCTGAACGGCAAGGAATATCTCTCCGTCACTCTTGGTTCCCTCAAGGTTAGGAATAAGAGTTTCCAGGGCGGCATGGAAGAAGTTACCCGATTCAAGGGCGTCTATCTTCGCTTCGCGGTTTGAGCTAAGTCCCATACCGTACTGACAAAAATATGAAAACTTACATTTATAATATCGGTCTACTCGGGATGCGGACAGCCTCATGCGGCGTCCGAAAAGCTCCTCGCTAACCTTTGAAGAAAGAATGTCCATACCCTTTGATGTGGAGTCGAGAATTCGAGAATATCCCTCTCTTGACTCAAAAAACTCACGAAGCATGGGAGAGCCCACACGGGTCATAACCTCAAAAGCGGATTTTTCGCTTCTGATACGGGATTCATAACCTCTTCCCTCAAGATAGGGAGAAATATCTTCTTTAAGGTCGGGGAAAAGAGAGTAAACCTCTTCCACATAGGGAGATACTCTTGTGCCGGATGACTGGGAGTAACTTATATAAAGCCTCTCGGTAGGGGCGGAAAAAGCAACGTAGGACAAAAATCTCTCGTAGAGCAATCTCTGTTCCGCAGTCATTCCATACTCAAGGCCGTGTTTTTCAAGCATAACACTGTCTTCATCGGTAACTATGGGGTCGGAGGAGATCTCAGAGGGAAATACTCCGTCCGCCATGCCGAGAACGAAGAGGCATTTGGGAGACATGAAGGGCAACTTGTCTATACTGCCCGTCATAACCTCGTCAACAGAGGTGGGGATTATACCTATATCCCCCGCATCTATAGACGAAAGAATAAGTTCTCTGTACTCGGATAAAGGAACTCTATCTTCACCCATAACGGCACAAAGCTCGTCCATGGCGTCGATAAACATTCCGTATACCTGAAGCTGCTGGGAATAAAGATCCTCTTCGCCCATGGCCTTATATTCCTCGGCAACGGTCAAAAGCTTTTCCTCAAAGCCTACAGCGGTTATAAATTCATACACAAGTACAGATATATCCTTTACGCTTTTGCCTATACAAGCTTCAATAAAAGGTCTAGTTAAGGTAACGACACGTTCTCTGACGGCATTTATTCTGTCAAGCTTTTCTTTATCTGATTCCCTTTCCTCGGAAGAAAGGCCTGAAGCTTTAAGAGTAAAGGGTGCAAGATACTTTTTGCCTGATACGTTCCAGGTTTTTACGTATGCCTCAAAGAGATGCTCGTCCTCTCCCGAAATATCAAGAAAGCCGGTTTTCACCAAAGCTACGGTATTGTTTTTAGTGTATCCCTCAAGAGCTATGGACAAAAGGGCTTCTATAAGTGCAACGGGAGATTTATGAAGTAAGGGTGTTTTTTTATGATGGAAGAAGGGGATGCCGTAGGTTTCAAAAACAGGATACAAATGTGCGGCATAAGAGTCCATATTACGGGCAGTAACGTTTATATCACGGAAATCATAGCCCTCTTCGGAGACAAGTCTTGAAATCTCAGCCGCTACAGCCTCTACTTCATCTCTGATATCAAGACATCTTTGGGCAAAAATACCCTCGGGCTGTCCCATATATGCGGCAGCCTTATCTCTGAATATATTTTCTTCGAGAAATTTCAACTCGGGATTAGTATTAAAACGGGGAGAACCCGAAATAGTTTCAACGGTAAATTCAATACCTGACTTTTTAAGTAATCCAACAAATCTTCTTGCGGACTCCGAAATAAAAGAAAGAAGGGAAAGACCGTCATCGGGCAGAATATTTTCACAGGGAATGGCGACGGTTACAAAAGCATTATTCAAGGCAATAGCCTTAATAACCTCCCTTTCTTGGGGATGGAATGTTCTGAAATTATCAACGTAAACGTATTCGGACGCAAAAAAGTCGTGCAGATCAAGACATTCGCACAGTTTTTGGCAGTCATCATCAGTATCAAAAAGTCCTTCTTCGGTAAAGAGAAGATATTGCATATAAATACGAGCAATATCCCCAAGTCTATCGTTTTTTTCCACCTCTGCGGCCTGCAAAAGAGCCACGGGGCTTATACCTGCCACCGTAAACGAGGAAAAGGTTTTGACAAGATGCTTGACAAAGCTCATATCAAAATAATCGGCAGGATAATATTTAAAATGTACCGAAGCAGTCTTTAAGGCCTTAGCGCAAAGAGCCATTCGCCCGCCCTGGGAAAGGCGGTTAGCAGAATATTCTCCGTATGCGGAAAGAACGTGACGGCAAAGTCGCTTAACAGACATTACTCTGACTTGTGAAAACCGTCTTTCACCAAGAAGATCAATATAAAATTTTTCGCTGGTCATGGTGTACTGGTCGGGAACGAGGATATAAACGGTCTTGCCGTATCCGCCGTCAATAAGAGAAATTATCTCTTGAGCTATGCGATAGCTTTTTCCGGAACCTGTACGCCCCAAAAGAAGACGAACCTTTTTCATATTTTACTCCTTTCTTTGTGAAATAAAATCGGCTTTAGAATATACCAACAGCCCCTTGGGGATAATGAAAGCAAAATCATTCCATCGAGGAGGCTTTATGCAGAGAGTCACCATCTGCGGAGTGAACACCTCAGAATTAAAGGTGCTTACCGGAGAGGAAAAATCAAGGTTGCTCAAGTTGGCAAAAGAGGGGGATGAAAAAGCCAGAGAAGAATTTATAAAAGGAAATCTGAAGCTTGTGCTGAGCGTGGTACAGAGATTTGCGCAACGCGGGGAAAACCCCGACGATCTGTTTCAGATCGGATGTATAGGACTGATAAAATCAATAGATAACTTCGATACGTCCCAGGACGTAAAATTTTCAACCTACGCCGTTCCCATGATAATAGGAGAAATAAGACGATACCTTAGGGATAATAATCCCATAAGGGTGAGCCGGTCCATGAGAGACCTGGCATATCGGGCGCTGAGCTCTCGGGAAAAGTTAAGAAACGACCTTAACCGTGATCCTACCGTGGAAGAAATATCAAAAGATATGGATATTCCGAGAGAGGAAATAGTGGTGGCTCTTGATGCAATCACCGAGCCCGTGTCCCTTTTTGACCCCATATACAACGACGACTCAGACTCCCTATTCGTTATGGATCAGATAACGGACAAGGGAAATACCGACGAATCCTGGATAGATGAAATAGCTTTAAAACAGGCTATTGCTCATTTATCGCCCAGAGAAAAGAGAATTCTCTCCTTACGTTTCTTTTCTGGAAAGACCCAGATGGAGGTTGCAGGGCATATCGGAATATCTCAAGCACAGGTCTCGAGACTTGAAAAATCAGCTCTTGAGCAGATAAAAAAGTACTTTTAACTGCCCGATATATATACTTCGGAGGTTGCCGCAATAAAAAGCGACAACCTCTTTTACTATTCTGAGTATATTATTTCAAGAACGGACTTGAACCTTTGGGGGTCGGTCTTTCTCAACACGTTGAGCTGATGCCCCATAAAGTCGTATATGTCCTGCTCTTTATACAGACTGAAATAGGTAAAGGCTTTTGTGTATTCAATACCGTAAAGGTTACAGATGTTTATAAGTATCTGCTGAGAAGGAACTATGGGGTTCCCCGTACGAGGATCTCGGCCCTTTTCAAGGGCAGCCAGATAGGTGTGGCTTATACCGATTTCCGCCGCAGCGTCACGCAAAGACAAATTCTTTTCTTTCCTAAGCTTTTTAAGGGTCTCTTCAAAGCCCACGTTCTCTCATTCCTTTCTTTATTGAGATACGGGTTTACAAAATATTATCAACTACAAATCAAACAAAAGCCATCACACTGATGAGTAAATTTCGCGTGAATTTCAATGCAAACAACCGAAGACAATCCTTGTGATTGTCGAGGGAGCTTAACGACGAAATTACAGCAAAAACTACCGTGCTGATGCGTGGATTTCGCGGCTGATTTTAGGCAACGGGGGCGATGGCAACCTATGTAGTGTTAACGCCAAAATCACCCAAAATCCGCCATCTGATGCGTAGATTTTGAGGGAATTTCTAGGCAAGCGACCGAAGGCAATCTTTGTGATTGTCGAGGGAGCTTAACGCCGAAATTACCCAAAATCTGCCATCAGGCTTCGTCCCAGTTGTGCCAAACGCTCTGTATATCATCGTTCTCTTCCATGATATCGAGCATTTTCTGCATATTTTTAATATCGTCCTCTTCGGTAAGAGTGATATAGGTGGAGGGAACCTGTTCTACCTGAGCGGATACAAACTCATAGTTAAGTGCGGTAAGACCTTCACTAACGGAATGGAAATCATCGGGGCTGGTGTATATTTCATAAACGTCGCCCTCAGCGGTGTAATCCTCAACGGATACTTCCATAAGGTCTTCCATAAGCTTTTCTTCGTCATAGTCCTCTTTGGATATAACGATAACGCCTTTTTTAGCAAACTGCCAGGATACGGAACCGGTCTGGCCGAGATTTCCGCCGTATTTATCGAAGTAGTGTCTTACGTCGCCTGCGGTTCTGTTTCTGTTATCGGTAAGAGTTTCTACGATAACGGCAATACCCTTGGGGCCGTAACCCTCGTAGGTGATAGCTTCGTAGTTGCTTTCGTCACCTGCGGAGGAAGCCTTTTTTATAACTCTTTCGATATTTTCATTAGGTACGTTGTTGGACTTTGCTTTTGCAATTATATCCTTAAGTTTTGCGTTGGTCTCGGGATCGGGACCGCCGTCCTTAACGGCCATAGTGATCTCTCTGCCTATCTTGGTGAAGATTGCGGCCTTCTGAGAGTCGGTCTTGGCCTTTTTGTGCATAATGTTTTTCCATTTGGAATGTCCGGACATATATATAACTCCATTTCATAAATAAATAACTTGTTTATTTCGCAGTTCCGCTCTTCACCAGAGAAAGGATTATTATGGGAAGAGTCCAGAGAATGTTATACAGGAACACCCACAGCGAGTTGACGAGGGTGGGCGCCAGAATCAAAGCGGCAAGGGTAAATACCATACCGAGAATTATTCCTATTTGATAAGTGAGTATGGAATAATCAATGATGAAGGAAAGATTTTTCGCATGACGTACCGATTCGAGAATACCGATGGCACGTTTGGAAGAGAGCATACAGGGGGAGTCGGAATTTTCCATTCTTTCCTGCATTCTCTTTATGCTCTGCATTTCGCTCTCGTCAGGAACGATAACCGTAGCGTTCTGCATGTCGTAATGCTTTCTTACCATAGGTTCGGTTATATTGCAGTCATCGGTATCGACGATAATATTAAATTCGCCCGCAATATTTTCCGCAGACTTTTTCATTGAGGGGTCACACTCGTAAGTAACGAGATAGCTTGCCGCAAGTTCCCCGTCAACGGCACAATACATCAAACTGCCGCCCGTTGCAAAGGTAGCTTCCTTTTCCTGGGGATAAGGAATAACGTTATACGAGAGCAGAAGGCCTCGATTGCCGAGAAGAACCAGCTTTTCTCCAAACTGAGCAACAACGCCGTAACCGTTGAGCACTCGGATGGAATCGGGAGTAGGCAGATATTTTTTATCAAAACCTATAAAGCCCATAAAGGCCTTGCTTTCGGGGGCGTTTACTGCGTTAAGAATGGATGCTGTAAACTCTACGGCGGAGGCCGCGTTGGTAAGAGATGTAAGCTTAAGCTTGTCTATCCAAATACCCTCTTCGGGAAACATCTCTGTGTCCTTAACCATTATGGTATCTATGTTTTTAAGCTCTGTAAGAGAATGGTATCCGAAAAGAAGACTTCCCAGACGTCTGAGCTTATACTGGACTACGAGATAAGGTAAAACGAAGGTCATTTCTCCCGTAAATGCCGCAGCCACGGCAAAAAGGGCGCCCATTGAGGTAAAGAGCATATTGACACCGTGGAAAAACAGGGGGATAAATGATGCTATAAAAGCGGAAATCAATATAATGGGAACGAAAGAACGGTTTTTATCCTCAGAGGGGTCCTCGGAATAGGTTATTCCCACCATATCAGGAAATCTTACTATGGGATTTACGGTACAAACACGCTCTATGTACCGTTTTGCAAGGCTTGCCCTTCCAACCTCCACTATATGTACGACGTTATTTGCCGCAAGCTCCAGATTCTTAAGTATCTCATTAACGAAGACAAGTTTCATACCCATAGAGGCAGTAACTGAAAAGAATATTACGGGAGCAAAGAAGGAAGCGTTTACGGAATGAGCAAATATGAGGGCAAAGGAGTGTATAACGTTTATAAGCAGGGCAGCAACGTTAAAGGTATCGTTCGACGGCTGCTTCTGGAAAAGAGAAATAATAGCGTCGTTAAATTCTCTCCTGCAAAAGAAATACACTACGCCCGAAAGGACTATGGAGCAAATGGAAAGAGCCGTGGTGGGAAGAGATATGAGAACCAGCACGGTCATAAGCACCGCGGCGAAAGCGGTAACGAGGGTCTCGAAGGTTATTCGCTCCTTTGTTTCAAAGGCTACTTCGTACTGAGCCTTGATCTCTTCGATAAACACCGATCAACCCCTCCTTTGTCTGAGTATTTCGTACATAATTACACCGCCGGCAACAGATACGTTAAGGGAGTTTATCTGTCCCAGCATGGGAATTTTTACATGGAAATCGCTGTCGTCAAGAACAAGACGGGATATACCTTTGCCTTCGTCACCGAGAACAAGAGCTACGCCGCCGGAAAAATCGGTGGCATAGATATCAGTGGCTTTGGGAGAAGCTCCCTCGGCAGAATACACCCATACGTTTTGTTCTTTAAGCCTGTTTATAGTTTCGGCAATATTGACAACGCGGGCTATCTTCATATATTCGCAAGCCCCTGCGGCAGACTTAAACACAGTGGCAGTAAGGCCGCAGCTATTACGCTTGGGGAGGATTATACCGTGAACTCCGCAAGCATTGGCGGTACGGATTATGGCACCCAGATTATGGGGGTCGGTAACTCCGTCAAGGATAAGGATAAAGGGCTTCTCCCCTTTTTCCTCTGCCAAAGCAAGCATATCGGAAGGCTCGCTATATACGAAATCCGTAATCAACGCAACAACGCCCTGATGATGGGAATCCCCACACATAACCTCAAGCTTCTGCTTATCGGCTTCAATAACGGGAACCCTTTTCTCCTTAGCCTTTGCTATAAGGGCTATAAGAGAGCCTGTACGTTCGCCGCGCTGAACGTATATTTTATCAATGGTACGGCCGCTTTTGAGGGCCTCCGTAACGGGATTGCGCCCGTATACTATATTACCGCTGTCTGTACTCATTACTTGGTGCCAAATATCCTATCTCCGGCATCGCCGAGGCCGGGAACTATGTAGCCGTGGTCGTTAAGCTTTTCGTCAAGTGCCGCACAGTATACGTCAACGTCGGGGTGAGCTTCGTTGAGCTTTTCAATACCTTCGGGAGCAGCAATAAGGTGAACGCTCTTTATATGCTTAACACCTCTTGCCTTAAGGAAGGAGATAGCAGCAATGGCAGAACCGCCGGTAGCAAGCATGGGGTCAACCACGATAACTTCTCTTTCTGCAATATCGGTGGGAAGCTTGCAGTAGTATTCAACGGGCTGAAGAGTTTCGGGATCTCTGTAAAGGCCGATATGACCAACCTTTGCAGCGGGAACGAGCTGAAGGATACCGTCCACCATGCCAAGACCTGCACGAAGAATGGGAACTATGGCAAACTTCTTACCTGCGATAACGTTCTGAACGGTTTTGCAGATAGGAGTTTCTATTTCCACAGCCTCAACGGGAAGGTCGCGGGTAAACTCATAACACATAAGCATACCGATCTCACTTGCCAACTCTCTGAATTCCTTGGAGCCGGTGTCGGTCTTTCTCATAATGGTGACCTTGTGCTGTATAAGGGGATGGTTGGTAATCTGAACTTTAAGATCCTTAGACATAATAAATTCTCCTTCTTGCCCTTTGGCGACTTGTTTTATTCTTATTTTTCAAGTGTTTACGGTAAAAACCGATTATTATTATTCGTACATTTCAATTCTGCGCTGATGCTGAGCGCCGTCAAAACCGGTGTTAATGAATATTTCGCAAAGTCTCTTTGCTCTTTCAAGTCCAATAACTCTGGCTCCTATGCAAAGAACGTTCGCATCGTTATGTCTTCTGGTAAATTCGGTGGAGAAGCCGTCGTTACAAACTGCGGCACGAATACCCTTCTTCTTGTTTGCAGCCATGGACATACCTATACCGGTACCGCAAACAAGGATGCCCTTGTCACATTCTCCGGAAGTAATGCAGTCACATACCTTGTGGGCAAAAACGGGATAGTCGCAAGAATCGTGGGTGTAGGTACCTACGTCCTTTACTTCATAACCCTGTTCGATAAGATAATCTCTGAGCAGGTTCTTAACGTCAAGACCTGCGTGGTCGGAACCGATTGCAATCATGGTAAATTCTCCTTATATGTGGTTTAATTTATATTTCAATTTTGTTTTGAAAGCCTTTCGTTGCGTTCCCTTTCCGCCTGAGAAGGACGGAGATACTCGGGAACAAGGGTTGCCGAGGTGTGACAGGTATAATCACCCGCATTGACGGCGCTTATTATATCGGCGGCTTTGACACCTCTGCCATCGGAAACAAAGGAAAGCCCGCTCTCTTCAAGAAAAGAGGCCAGAACGTCACTTCCGTCACCTACAAGCATTACCTTGCATCCAAGGTCTGATGCGGTTTTCAAAACCTCCGCAGCAACCTCTTCTGCTGAGGACTGTCTATCCTCGCAAAGGCGCTCTACTCTGCCGCCCCAAACTCGGAACATAGCGTTATAGAGCATATTTCTTCTTGCGTCAAAGGATGCGCAAACTATTCCGTCAAAACCTGTACATCCATAAGCAAGAGAAGACATGGAAGAAACCGCCGCACAGGGAAGGTCTTTTTGGAAAGCCAAGCCCTTGGCAGTAGTAACCCCAATCTTAAGTCCCGTAAAGGAGCCGGGGCCTGCAGTCACGGCAATAGCTTCAACATCGTCCATTGTCAAGCCCGAAAGCTCAAGTGCGTATTTTACGGAAGGAAGCAGGGTCAAGGAATGGGTTTTCATTGTGTCGGTATCAACAGAGCAAAGGACTCGTCCGCCCTTAGCAACTGCTACCGAGCAGGTTTTTGAGGCACAATCAAGCGCCAATACCGTTTTATCAATCAAGTTATTACACATATCAGCCTTTTGAAAATTCAATTATTCTTTCTTCAACGCTCTCGCCGTAAGAAAAGCGGATAAACAGCTCGAAGGGCATACTGCCGTCTGCAATCTCTGCCCATTCGGCAAATACGGCATCGGCCTCGTCGTTATCAAGAAGTCCCGCAGCAAAGAGCTCGTCCTCGTCGCCTATACGGTAAAGATCCATATGATAAACCGTAAGGTCGCAGTCGTATCTGTTACAAAGAGCAAAGGTGGGGCTTGTAACGTTGCCGCCATAACCCAGCCCTGCAAGAACTCCTTTTACAAAGGCGGTCTTCCCACAGCCCATCTCTCCCGTCATGCTGACGTAAAAGGGAGTGCTTCGGGAAGCAGAAATGTCCTTAAGATATTTTGCAAGGTCACGTCCCAAGGAGTTCGTTTCACTCTCGGAGTGAGTAACTACACGGAGACCGTCCATACTGTCTGTATTAAATACCATAAACGGTCACCTGCCTTAAATAAAAATTCTCTAACTTATATTATATTTTATTATAGGGAATATGTCAACCCCTTATAAGGAAAAAGACGGATTATTTCACAGAAAAGTGTCAACTTTTCAGCCCTTATTCCTCACTTTCGGAGGTACCGCCCTCGGTAGCCCATGAATAATCGGGAGTAGCCAGAATATCGGCGGCTTCAAGGCCTTTAACGTTAGAGGTACGGAAGGTCACAGTAAAAGGAAATGCACCCGATTCAAGCTTAAGAAAATGGTAATAAAAATGAGCCCTTGATTCAACTGAAGGGATTGAAGCGTGTCTGTAAATGCCTATATCCGACCCCGTAGAGGAAACGGTGAGTATATACCTTCCGGCAGACAGATCTTCAAACTGCAAATAGAGTTTTTCCCCTGCCTCGACGTTGGAAAAAACGCCGTAAGCAACGGGTGAACGGCTTAAGGAAGTCTGGTAGTCAACGTCGTACTTATATACGCAAAGGGTAACCTTGTTTTCAGACTGGGCCACGGTGGTAAGGGTTACCTCAAAACCGCAAAAAGCCTTAGTGGGATTAATATATACACCCGCAGTCTTGCCGTCTGAAAGCATATAGGGCGTAGGATTAGCGGTTTCGTTGTAAAGAGCGTAGGAGGTAAACTTGGAAGCCTTCCCCTCACAGCCGCAAATAATTACGGTTATGGCCAAAATAAAGGTAAAAATCAAAATTATGCGAAAATATTTATTCATATCTTTCCTCTTTCCGAATAATCTCCAAAAAATGGATAAATAATTATATCAAAAACACAAAAGGAACTTACCTTATGACAAAAGAAACGCCTATTGAAAAATCTCCTCTTTGCGGTCGGGGATTATCTCCATTTCGCAAGACGGGAAGTGTAACCTTTCCAACCCTTGAAAATGATATTAATACCGACATCCTGATTATAGGAGGCGGTGTGGCAGGACTTCTATGCGCCTACAGACTTACTCAAAAAGGAATGTCCCCCGTGGTTTGTGAAATGAACGGGATAGGCGGATCCAGTACGGCCTTTGCGCCTCCCTACCTACTGCCTTACGCAGACGTGTCCATGAGCTCCCTTGTAAGAAAATACGGCCACGATGAAGCGAGCCGTACGTTTTCGGAGCTTTCGAATACCCTTGAGGATATAAAAGAGATAGTTTCTGACATAGGTGACGACTGCGGATTCAAGATAAGAGATTCTTTTCTTTTCATAAAATCTTCTGCGGACGAAGATGCCTTAAACGAAGAATACAGATTACGAAAATACTCGGGATTCCCTTGCGAAAAGCTGTTGCGCGCCGACTGCGAGGAAATGTTCTCCTTTAAATGCGAAGGTGGCATATATCACGGAAATGGCGCGACGGAAATAAACGTTCCTCAGTTTTGCGAAAACCTGGCAGGGTATCTGTCAATAAAGGGTACGGAAATATTTGAATACAGCCCCATAACGGAGCTGTTACGCACAGCGGGGGGCTTTTCAGCAACGGTAGGTGATAAAAGAGCCCTTATTCGAGCAAAAACGGTTATTGATTGCAGAGGACTGTATCAAAAAACGGGATTGCTCAAAAATGCCGTAATCTACTCTGCGGTATCCGCTCCCAAATCCGACTTTTTCGGATGGAAAAACAGGTGCGTATTGAAATCTTTCGGTAATTCTCCCCTCATTGCCTGTACCACCGAAGACGACAGGATATATCTTGAGGGATTTTCAAACAAACGTATATTCGGAAATCTGTCAGCCGAATTCAGTTTCAGCAGACTTCAGGCGGCCTCGGATAAAATGTTTTTCGGTATTCCATCAAAGGATCCCGAAAAAGGAAGCGAGCCCGAAAAATTCTACGAAAGGGTCTACTCCTATTCTGCCGACGGATTGCCATATATGGGAAGAGTGTCAGAAGAAGGTGACATGTACAGAATATACGCCGCGGGAAGAAACGGAATCGTGGGAGCGATACTTGCCTCAAAGCTTATTTGCGAAGCAATAACAGGAAATACCCAGGCTCAAAAAAGACTTTTGGAGTACGAGCCATTTTAAGCCTTACTCGCTAAAAAGGAAGGTTCCGTAGCCGTATATCTTCTTCCAGTCAATGGCAAGTCTGCGCTCCTTTATGGTGCCTACGGGATAGTCTTCGGGTAGATTTCCCTCTACCGTAAGAACGTAAAGCTTATCCTCGGTCTCATCGTACTCGATCCCCGTTACCAGACCGGTATGGTCGGTACTGCCATCGTAGTCGTAATCGAAAAATATCATATCTCCCCTACGGGGAACGTAAGTGCCCTTTTTAAAGAAAAGCCCCTTTTCCTTATACCATTGAACACAACCGCCCGACCAATCCTCAAAGGGATAGTGAACCTTAAGGTATTCCACCCCAAGACTCTCTTGAGCCTGCAAAATACACCATACGGCAAACTCGGTACACCATTCCCACGTTGGGGTACCGAAATAAGTTCCGTACTTGGTAGCTCCCCTCTCATCTTCGGGTTCTTTTGGCTCAGAAAGGGCAATTTCTATTATTTTTTCAATAAAAGCAAATTCTTCGGTTTTTCTCGGCAGACGGAAGGTGGAATACTGCTCTCCGTAAAGAGGCTCATAAATAGGCTCTTCGGCAGGATATTGGGGCTGTGAGGACCCATCCACTTCGCCGTCGGAAGGCGTATCGGGAACAACATCACCGTCCGTAATTCCGCTGTCGGGAATAGGCTCTACGGGAGGCGCAAAATACCCGTTCATATGCATTACCAAAAGGACGGTAAGAGCTAAAACGAATGCGAAAAGGACTATAGCAACAAACAATCTAAAGCCGTAATTTCTATTCCTTTTACGGGCTTGTGACCTTATGTTTCTCATCCCGACCCCTCCT
>JAZQLP010000083.1:0-21158 GCA_045542755.1 Eubacteriales bacterium | reverse complement strand
AGTCGGTTCTCATATAGGTAATAAGACCGGTGAGGCCCTTGCCCTTGATTTCAACACCTTCGTAAAGGGTCTGGGCAACGTTCATGGTTACCTGGGGACGCATATTAAGAATAGTGGACGCATCCTGCTGGAGGGAAGAGGTGGTAAAGGGAGGTCTGGGAGACTTCTGCTTTTCCTGACGTCTTACCTGTGCTACCTTGTACTCTGCTCCGTCAAGATCTTTAAGAATTTCCTTAAGGGAAGCTTCGTCCTTTACGGTCATCTTATCGGATTTTCCGTAGAATCTTGCGGAAAAGTCCTTGTTATCCCCCGAGAAAAGAGCATCAAGAGTCCAATACTCGGCAGGAACAAAGGCCTTTATCTCACGCTCTCTGTCAACGATAAGCTTGGTAGCTACCGACTGAACACGACCTGCGGAAAGACCCTTTTTTATCTTGTGCCAAAGGAAGGGGCTTATCTTATAACCCACTATACGGTCAAGCACGCGACGGGTCTGCTGGGCGTAAAAGAGCTGTTTATCTATGGCTCTGGGAGCCTTTATTGCGGTCTTTACCGCATTTTTGGTTATTTCGTTAAAGGTTACTCTTACGGGCGCCTCTTTATCTATACCGAGAAGGTCAGCCAAATGCCAAGCTATGGCTTCACCCTCTCTATCAGGGTCAGTTGCGAGATATATATTACGGCTCTGCTTTGCGGCTTCTTTAAGTTCTTTCAGAGTCTGGGTCTTACCCTCTTTACGGGAAACCACGTACTTGGGAGCAAATCCGTTTTCAACGTCAACACCCAGTTCGCTGGCAGGGAGATCCCTGATATGACCCTTTGAAGAAACTACGGTATAAGAAGAACCGAGATACTTCTGTACGGTTTTTGCCTTGGAGGGGGACTCCAGTATAAGAAGATTGGTGGAAACCTTTTTCGCAGAAGACTTACGGGTAGTCTTTGCTGCGGTCTTTTTTGATGCTGCAGTTGTCACTTTGCTGCTATTTGCCATTTGATCATACTCCAAATCTAATATATAGTGATTTAATTATTTACAAATTACGTAAATTCCGCCTGCCCCTTCGGTGGCGTAGCCCTTGTTCACCAACGACGCAAGGGTCTCGACGGATTCCAAAAAGCCCCAGCCGAGAGCATCGCAAAGGCCGTCGGCGGTAATATCGGAGGAACGAAGGACCTCCAACGCCTGCTTTTCGTTTTCATCCAGGGGAGAATTTGAAACAACGGAAGGCTCTTTAGGAGAAACATCCGGCTTCTTCTCGGATTTTTCCGTTTTTGACTTTTTGTTTTCGGGTTTCTCTTTTTGAGGAACCGTATCTTCTATATCCTTCGGAATGATAATAGAAGGGGAAGAGTTAAAGCCCTTTGATAGACGCTCTTTATGAGCTTCGGGGTTTATATCGTAGCCGTATTTTTGGTTATAATCGGCGACTATATCAAGAAAACTGGACGCAAGAACTCCGCCGTTTCTCAAAAGGAAGTTGCTTCCTTCGCTACGGGGCTCGTAGGGGCCGTCGGGTACGGCATAGAGGGTCCTTCCCTGATCGAGGGCATATTCGGCGGTAGACATAGCGCCGCTTTCTATACCTGCCTCAACGACGAGAGTGCTTTGGGTCAGGCCGCTTAAGATACGGTTACGTCTGGAATATTGCCACGCCCTGACGGGAGTTTTGGGAGGATATTCTGAAAGTATGGTGCCGTACTTAAGAAGAACGGCCTCCAAGGTGGGGTCGATCTGCCCTGGAGTAACGTCTACTCCGCAGGGAAATACGCTAACCGTCTTACCTCCTGCAAAGAGAGCGCCTTTAAGACTGTAAGAATCAATCCCAGACACGAATCCACTGACCACCGTAAATCCGAGAACGGCAAGAGAAAAGGCGTTAATGGCCGCGTATTTAAGATATTCTTTCTTTGCATCTCTGGTTCCCACCATTGTTATGGAAGGCTTTGAGTCAAAATCGGGAAGGGGAAGGCCTCTGGTAAAAAGAACTATGGGAGGGTCTTCTATCTGTTTGAGATTATTTGGATAGGCAGGGTCGAAAAAGGATATAACGGTTATATTCTTTTCTTCACATTCTCTGCATATCCTCTCTGCTTCCTTTATTTTAGAAGAGGGAAGAATCACGAGATTTCTCTTTTTGAGCTCCTCGGGGTCGGGATTAGCGCCGCAAATGGCGGCATATTTGGAAAAAGAAGGAAAATATCTTGCGACGTTAACGGCATAATCGGTGCCGTGACCGACGGTAAGCAACGTAGCTACCGCAGCGACTCTTTCGTCCATGACCTTCCTCCTATGATAATTAAACTTAATCTCTGTAGCTGTACATAAGTATAGCGGCGGCTATTCCCGCGTTGAGGGATTCAGCACTGTTGCGAGAAATGGGAATAAACACCTTCTTATCCGCTACGGCGGAAACGGCGGGGGATACCCCCTTACTCTCGTTACCTATCACTATGGCCATAGAAGATGTGGATGGTATTTGGTCGGGAGTCAAAGCCGTCTGGTCAAGCTCGGAAGAAAGGACGGTAAAGCCTTCTTTCTTCAGGTTCTCTATATAAGATATTATGTCGTCAGTTTCCTCGGTGTATACTTTCAAGACAGTTCCCGCAGAGCTTCTTACAACCTTCTGTTTAAAGGGATTTGCACAACCTTTGCCCAAAACCACGCCAAAGCCAAAGGCCGCGGCAGTTCTGATAACGGTACCCATATTTCCGGGGTCCTGCAATCCGTCAAGAAGTATAAGACGGGAAGGGCGGGGAAAAGAGCTTTTTTTAACAAAAGCAACCGCTGACTGGGAGCACACGGTACCGCTGAGCTTCTCCATAACAGAAGAAGAAGCAAGGAATACTTCGGCGCCCGACTCTTCCACCTTGCGGAGCAGTGGGCTATCCTTCATATCCTCCGAGAAGACCGCTGTAATTATATCCTCGGGAGCAAGGTCCTCAACAAAATGCAGGCCTTCAACAAGAAAACCCTCGGAGGAGGGTTTTTCAGCCGCCTTCAGAAGCTGAAGAACGGTGGGATTTTTACGGGAAGAAATGTATATCATAACTATCTCTCTGCTTCGTTATTACGAAAATGTCCGACAAAGCGGTATAAACAAGACGTTTATCTTGAATTTGTTCGTTTTCATTAATATATATTATTATATATAATATAATATTAAATATTGTAAGATAATGCGGTGGAAATCCACCGCCTACAATAATATAGCATTAAATCTACGGCTCGTCAATAGGGGCGGGTATTAATTTTGCATTTTTGACACATTTACTTTATGATAAAAGAAGAGCCGCCCAAAAGGGCGACTCTGAAATTTCTTTATTTTACTCTGTGATTTGCTTTGCAAAAACGTACTTGTTTCCGTTTTTGAGCCATACTATACCTTCACTCATATCTCCGATTTGTCCGTATTTGCAAGAAATCAGGATATTTCCTTCAGTATCTATAAGACCCCACTTACCGTTCTTTTCAACGGCGGCGGCATTTTCCTCAAAATCTCTTGCTCCGGAGTAGCCGTCAATGACCACCTCCCCGTCAAGACCTATATATTTCCATGAATATCCGCTACCGGTCTTAACACCAACTCTGGCGCGGGAGCAGGAAAAACCGTAAGCGTAAGAATATACGTTATCGGTAATTTCATTTCCCTCGGTATCTATATACTTATACAGATGTTCTTCCTCAACGGCGGCTCTGCCCTGAGAAAAGGGAGTTGCGGAGGTGTATCGGTAGCCGATAACCATTTCACCGTCAGTATTGATATATCCCCAGATATAACCCTTATCGTCATCGTATATCTTGACGGCGCAAAGGCCTTCGCTGAATATGTCAGCATCGTAGAACAACTTGTCTATAACCAGCTCTCCTTTGGTATTAAGAAAGCCGCTGTTATTCATAGCTTCGCCGGTTTCCTGGTCTACTTGAACGTTCTTATCAAAGACCTCAACAAGACCCTCGGAAGCCTTTTTACCCTCGAACCAAAGATAATCGCTGATGAGATTACCTTCACCGTCTATAAATCCGTAGCCGTCACCCAAAGAAACGTAAGCCATACCCTCGGTAAGGTTTCCCGCATCGGTATAAACCATCTCGGTCACAGCATTGCCGTCGGGAGTGATGTAGCCGTACTTTCCGCCCTGCTTAACAACCGCCAAGCCCTCGGAAAAATACCAAGCGCCGTCGTAAATATCCTCAATTACAAGGTTTCCATGGGTATCTATAAAGCCCCAGCCGTTTTCGGTTTTGACAGCACATAGACCTTCCTTAAAGTACCACATATCCTCGTAGATAAAGTCAACTACCTGATTACCTTCGGCATCTATAACGCCCCACTTACCGTCCTTGCGAACAGAAGCAAAGCCTTCGGAAAAGTCCTTTGCGCCCTCGTAAACGTCGCCTATCTGCACAAAGCCTTCGTTTTTTACAGAGGGAGCGCAAGCGCAAAGAGAAATAGCCAATGCACCAAGAACAATTATTGATAAGAGTTTTTTCATATTCATTTTCCTCCTCCTATGGGAGTAGAACTTTTATTCGGAACAAGGATTACTGCTCTTTTCCGCAGCATTCCTTGTATTTCTTTCCGCTACCGCAGGGGCAGGGCTCGTTGCGGCCTACCTTCTGGGACTTGGGAATTACCTTGGGCTGAGGCTTTTCGCCGGAAGCGGACGCTGTCTGTGCTACGGCAACCTGCTCACGCTTAAGCTCCTTTTTCACCACGCGGGCAAGAATAACGCCCTTTACCGTATCCTCTTTTATGGCCTCTATCATTTCCTCAAACATGGCAAAGCCCTCGTTCTTGTACTCGATAACGGGATCCCTGTTACTGTAAGCACGAAGAGATACGCCCTGACGGAGATCGTCCATATTATCAATATGTGCCATCCAATAATTGTCGGTAGCGCGAAGGAGAATTATTCTCTCAATTTCTCTCATTCTTTCGGGAGTATTTACTTCCTCGCTGAGAGCATAGGCAGCCAAAGCCTTATTGGTAACAAGTTCGGTTATTTCTTTTACGGTAACCTTCTCTCCATCCTCAAATTTAATATCGTCTTCGGTTAGGAATGCGGCCATAAAGCCGGTTCTCAAGGTTTCAAGATTCCAGAGAGAGGGATCGTCACCACCGGTACAGCTTTCCACAGCGGAGGCAATGTAGTCGGTTATCATCTTGGTTATATGACTTTTCAGGTCTTCGCCGTCAAGAACGCGCTGTCTTTCGGCATATATAAGCTGACGCTGCTGATTGATAACGTCGTCGTATTCAAGAACTCTCTTTCTGCGCTGGAAGTTTACGCTTTCAACCTTACGCTGGGCAGACTCAATAGATCTTGAAAGGATATTGGCATCAATGGGCTGATCCTCGGGCATATTGAGAGTTTCGGCTATCATCTGAACTCTCTCTCCTCCGAAAAGACGCATAAGGTCGTCTTCCATGGAAATGTAGAAGCAGCTTTCACCCACGTCACCCTGACGACCTGCACGGCCGCGGAGCTGGTTGTCTATACGGCGGCTTTCATGTCTTTCGGTACCGATAATACAAAGACCGCCTGCGGCCTTGACCTTTTCGGCCTCGGCATCAACGTCCTTTTTAAACTGGGAATAAAGCTCGGCAAATCTGGCTCTTACGGCAATAATATCGGGGTTATCCGTATCTGCGTGGCCGTCGGCCTGAACGATAAGCTCGTGGTCAAAGCCTTCCTTTGCAAGCTTTTCCTTTGCAAGATATTCCGCGTTACCGCCAAGCACAATGTCGGTACCTCGACCTGCCATATTGGTGGCTATGGTGACGGCGCCCAACTTACCTGCCTGAGAAACTATCAAAGCTTCTTTTTCGTGATGCTTTGCGTTAAGAACGTTATGTTTTATGCCTTCTCTCTTAAGAAGAGCGCTGAAAAGCTCGGATTTTTCAATGGTAACGGTACCGACAAGAACAGGCTGACCCTTTGCGTGGCATTCTTTTATATATTCCACAACGGCTCTGTTTTTGCCGTTTACGGTTCTGTATATTCTGTCGTTTCTGTCAATACGGACCATGGGCTTATTGGTTGGAACTTCAATAACGTCAAGGCCGTATATTTCTCTAAACTCGTCTTCCTCGGTCATGGCCGTACCGGTCATACCAGAAAGTTTGCCGTAAATACGGAAATAATTCTGGAAGGTGATAGTAGCGAGGGTCTTGTTTTCGTTTTCTATCTTTACGCCCTCTTTTGCCTCAATGGCCTGGTGAAGACCGTTGGAATATCTTCTGCCGTACATCATTCGGCCGGTAAACTCGTCAACGATAATAACTTCGCCGTTTTTAACAACGTAGTCAATATCTCTGTGCATGGTGCCGTAGGCTTTAAGAGCCTGATTTATATAGTGCTGTATCTGTATATTTTCGTAGTCGGCAAGGTTTTCAATACCGAAATACTGCTGAGCCTTTTCTATACCCTTTGAGGTAAGGAAGGTACGCTTATCCTTTTCTTCAACGATATAGTCAGCATCCCTGTCCTCGTAGGTCTCTTTATCGTCGAGCTCCTTGAATTTAAGGGGACGAAGTCTTCTTACAAAGGCATCGGCCTTGTTATACATTTCGTCGGACTTTTCGCCGTGACCCGAAATGATAAGAGGGGTTCTGGCCTCGTCGATAAGTATGGAGTCAACCTCGTCCACAATGGCGAAAGCATGACCTCTCTGAACCTTCTGCTCCTTATAGATGACCATATTGTCACGGAGGTAGTCAAAGCCCATTTCATTATTGGTACCGTAGGTTATATCTGCAGCATAGGCAGCTCTTCTCTCTTCAGGCTGAAGGTCGTGAACGATAAGACCCACCGAAAGACCAAGGAATGCGTGAGCCTTGCCCATCCACTCGCTGTCACGTCTGGCAAGGTAATCGTTTACGGTAACTATGTGAACGCCCTTACCCGTAAGAGCGTTAAGATATGCGGGGAGAGTAGCAACCAGGGTCTTACCTTCACCTGTGCGCATTTCGGCAATACGACCCTGATGAAGGATTATGCCGCCGTAAAGCTGACATTCAAAGGGGCGCATACCCAATACTCTGGCATCGGCTTCCCTTATGGTAGCAAAAGCCTCGGGAAGTATATCGTCAAGGGTCTCACCCTCGGCCAGTCGTTTCTTAAATATTTCGGTCTTCCCCTTCAGTTCTGCATCGGAAAGATTCTTGTACTCCTCTTCAAGGGCAAGTATTTTATTCACTATGGGGGTTATCTTCTTCAGTTCTCGGTCACTGTAATTACCGAATATCTTTTCAAAAAGACCCATTTTAGGATTCATTCCTTTCGTCGGTTGTGGGTGGTGTTTGGTACAAAAGTACACTTCTGCCAAACTAAAAAATACTCTACTTTAAAGTATAGCATAAAAATAATATAAAATCCACAACTTTTTTTTGAATTATGTCTTGCAATCCCGCCGTTTTTGGTGTAAAATATAAGGGAACACCCTTATTTCACCCGAAAGGATTTGTATTCGGTTATGGTAAGCACTGTAAGAAGTATCGGCCTTTTCGGTCTTGACGGCTATGCGGTTGACGTAGAAACCGACGTTTCTTCCGCCGATAACTCGGCTACCGATATTATCGGTCTGCCCGACGCGGCGGTAAAAGAAGCGAGAGACAGAATAGACGCTGCCCTGAAAAACAGTGGCATACATATGCCTACCCTTCGCATAATAATAAATCTGGCTCCCGCCCATTTGAGAAAAGAGGGGTCGACCTACGACCTTGCCATGCTTCTGGGCGTACTTTCTGCCATGGGCGGAATCCCCCAGCCTTCACAAAAGGCGGCCTTTTGCGGTGAAATATCCCTTTCGGGAAAGGTTCGTCCCACGTCGGGAATCCTTGCCTCCGTAATCAGTGCAAAGGCCCTGGGATTTGAGGAGATATACATTCCCATAGACAACCTTGCCGAGGGTTCGGTAATTGACGGTATCAAGGTTTATGGCGTTGATAACTTTGGCGACCTTATCGCCCATATAAGAGGAGAAAGACTCCTTACACCCGCCAAAACCGACATTGAATCGGTCATCAGAAAAGCCGAAGAAGAGACAAGGTACGACTTTGCCGACGTTGTAGGTCAGCAGGGCGGAAAGAGAGCCTGCGAGCTTGCCGCTGCCGGCGGACATAACCTGCTCTTTATAGGCCCTCCGGGCACAGGCAAAAGCCTTTTGGCAAAATGTATGCCCTCCATAATGCCCGATATGACCTTTGACGAGATAATAGAAACCAGCCGCATATACTCTGTGGCGGGTAAACTTTCCGCAGACAGACAGCTTATAGTAAAAAGGCCCTTGGTACAGGTAAATCAGGGCACGTCTATCCCCGGCCTCACGGGCGGAGGAGCAATCCCCGGCCCCGGCGCCATTTCTTTGGCACAGAACGGCATACTCTTCCTTGACGAGTTGCCCGAGTTTTCCACAAAGGTAGTTGAGACTCTCCGTCAGCCTATGGAGGACGGGAAGATCACCATTACCAGAGTGAAAAAGAGCCTTTCCTATCCCGCATCCTTTACTCTGCTCTGCGCCATGAATCCCTGCCCCTGCGGAAACTACGGCAACCCCATGAAAAAATGTGTTTGCTCCCCAAAAACGGTGTCAAATTACATAAATAAGATTTCAGGACCTCTCCTTGACAGAATAGACCTGCAGACAGAGCTCCCTCAGGTTAAAATATCCGATATAAACAGCGGCAAAAAGGCCGAGCCTTCCGCGAAGATCAAGGAAAGAGTCAACGCCGCCAGAGAGATACAGAGGCAGCGCTTCAGGGGAACTGATATTTCCTGCAACGCAAAGATGACGGTTGACGCCATAAGAAACTGCGGCCTCACCCACGCGGCAGAGGAGCTTTTAAACGACGTGTTCGTTAAAAGAGCCCTCAGCATGAGAGCCTACGATAAGCTTATAAAAATAGCGAGAACTTCCGCCGACCTTGAGGGTAGCGCGGACATTCTTCCAAAGCATATCAACGAGGCCGTATATTTCAGAAGCCTTGATAAAAAATACTGGAACAGAGAAGTATAAGCAAGGAAAAAATTATGAATTTTACTGATTTTACAGAGCTTTTACGCGCCAACGGACTCCTTGTTTCCACGGAGTGTAATGCGGACGAAAACCCTATAGCAAAGACCATATCCTGCGACTCCAGACAGGTGGAGGAAGGCACCTTTTTCTTTGCAAAGGGACTTAATTTCAAAAACGAATACCTTATCTCTGCCCAGAACTCGGGCGCCGTTGCATATATAGCGGAGGATCATATCACGGGCCAGGGCTGTACCCTTCCCAGAATCACCGTAACCGATATACGTCTTGCAATGCCTCTTTGCGCAAAATATTTCTACGGTGACCCCTCTTCTCAATATAAACTGACGGGAATAACTGGCACAAAAGGCAAGACCACCGTGGCCTATATGCTTAAAAATATTTTTGATTCCGCATTTAACGGGAAAACGGGAATAATATCCACAAATGAGGCCCTTTCCTGTGGAAAACCCATGCCCAAAAGCTGTACAACTCCAGAAGCTTTGGAACTTTATGGTATCCTTAATGGCTTTGCAAAGGACGGCGCGGAAGGGGCTGTAATTGAGGTATCTTCCCAGGGTTTACAGTACAACAGAATCGAATACGTTAACTTCTTTGCGGGAGTATATCTCAACCTTTCCCCCGACCACGTAAGTCCCACCGAGCATCATAGTTTTGAGGAATATAAGACCGCTAAAAAGAGGATGCTTACCCTTTGCAAAAACGGATTTTTAAACCTTGACGATCCCTATGCCGAGGAAATGAGTCAAGCAGCAACCTGCGAAAATCTCTACACCTTCGGACTTACCGAAAATGCGGATTTCTACGCAAAAAACATTAAAGAAACCCCTTACGGAACAGAGTTTACACTTCACGGAAAATTCTATAACGGAGAGAAAATTTCAATCTCTATTCCCGGTGACTTTAACGTCTATAACGCCCTTGCGGCAATCTCTGTTGCAACGGTCTACGGAATAGATATTAACGTCATCTCAAAGGCTCTTAAATCCACCACCATAGCAGGCCGTATGGAGATATACAAAATGGCCGATAGAACCGTGGTAGTGGACTACGCCCACAACGGCTTGAGCTTTGAGGGTATCTTCAGATACGCAAAGAAATTCTTTGGAGAAAACAGAATTATCTGTCTTTTCGGATGTCCCGGAAACAAGGCTTTAGACAGACGAAAGGATCTGGCAGAAGTAGCAGGCGCAAACGCAGATCATATAATATTAACGTCAGACGATCCCGCAAACGAGGAACCCGAGGATATCATTGCTCAAATAGAAGCCTATCTCTCACCCCTGACACAAAACTATGAAAAAATAGTTGACAGAGAAGAGGCCATTACCCGCGCGGCAGAGATTTCACGCCCCGGCGACGTTATTATTCTTGCAGGTAAAGGCCACGAGCATACCCAGGCTGTCAGAGGTAAAGCTGTGCCCTATTCGGGCGACAAAGAAGGAGCGGAGAAAGCCTTTAAAAAGCTGATGACTGCAAGGAAAATTTGAACATTTTGAAAAGTTACTTGACAAAAGTGCTAAAGTGGCATATAATCTCTAATATACAAAACCAAATACCCAAACAAATCCAGTGACTTGGGAGTAGTAACATATACGATGGCAAAAAAGCGAGTCGGGGACGGTGACAGCCCGATTGTCTTAATATATGCGAATGGACCCGAATAGGAGCAGGAGGAACGGAGAGAAATCTCCAAGTATGCCGAGCCGTGGGCTTCACGTTACAGAAGCAGGATATATTTTTGTATCCGAAAGAGGGATCTTTCCCATGTGTGGGAAGGTCTGAAATTGAGTGGCACCGTGATCGTCGTATCACCTCAATACCGAGGGATACGACGCTTTTTTTCTTTCGCATCCCGATGCTTTCGGAACCTGCGAGTATTTGGTAACACTCAATAAATCAACGAAAGGAATCAACCCCATGAGAAACGACATTCCCGTAAAAATTTATATACCCGAGGAAGAACTTCCCAAGTGCTGGGTGGATATGCGTCCCATACTTAAGGATCTTCCCCCCATGCTCAGCCCCAAGACGGGAAAACCCTGCACGGAAGAAGACCTTAAGGGCGTGTTCTGTGATGCGGTTATAAAGCAGGAGCTTAACACTACCGAAAAATACGTCCCCATTCCCCAGGGAATTTTGGACTTTTACAAAATGATTCGTCCCTCTCCCACCATCCGTGCCTACGCACTTGAGAAGGTTCTGGGAACTCCCGCAGAAATATACTACAAATTTGAGGGTACCAACACCTCCGGCTCCCATAAGCTCAATTCTGCAGTACCCCAGGTATATTACGCAAAGGAACAGGGTATTACCACCCTTACCACAGAAACCGGCGCAGGCCAGTGGGGTACCGCCCTTTCCATGGCCGCCGCATTCTACGGTGTGGATATCACGGTGTTTATGGTAAAAAGCTCTGCCGAACAGAAGCCCCACAGACGCGAGGTTATGAGAACCTACGGCGCAAAGGTTATCCCCTCTCCCTCCGATACCACAGAGGTGGGAAGAAAGATTCTTGAGCAGTTCCCCGGTACTCCCGGTTCTCTCGGCTGCGCCATATCAGAAGCCGTTGAGGTTGCAACAAGCACTCCCAACTGCAGATACGTTCTGGGAAGCGTTCTTAACCACGTTCTTCTCCACCAGTCAATTATCGGTCTTGAAGCAAAGGCCGCTCTTGATAAATACGACGTTTATCCCGATATCGTTATCGGTTGCGCAGGCGGCGGCTCAAACCTTGGCGGTCTTATAACCCCCTACGTATACGATAAGATTGAAGGAAAGAGCGACGTAAGACTCATTGCAGTAGAACCCGCATCCTGCCCCTCCCTTACCAGAGGCAAGTATGCTTACGACTTTGGCGATACGGGCAAAATGACTCCCCTTATGAAGATGTACACCCTGGGTAACGGCTTTATGCCCGCACCCGGCCATGCGGGAGGATTGAGATACCACGGTATGAACCCCATTCTCTCAAAGCTCTATCACGACGGAATTATGGAAGCAACTTCCTACGAGCAGAGCAAGGTATTTGAAGCGGCTGTAACCTTTGCAAAATCCGAAGGTATACTCCCCGCGCCCGAATCATCTCACGCCATTAAGGGTGCCATAGACGAGGCTATGAAGTGTAAGGAAACCGGCGAAAAGAAGGTTATCCTTCTTGGCCTTTCGGGTACCGGATTTTTCGATATGCCCGCATATAAGAGATTCAACGACGGTGAAATGTCCGACTACATTCCTACCGACGAAGACCTCCAAAAAGGATTTGCGACCCTGCCCAGAATATAACCCAAAAAGCCTTTGCCCAAAGCAAAGGCCTTTTTTATTTCACTTCATAAAAATTCCTTATTTAGATTGCAAGAAATCCTATTTTTTTTGCAAATTAGCCCTTGCTTTATATTCTATATAATGTTATAATTATAATGTATTAGTTTTTACTTTTGCACTTTCTTTTTCGGAGTATATGATATGGAGGCTATAACAGTCAAACGCGACGCCAAAACCGAGTTTACCGAAAAAAAATCGGTATTTATCTCCAGAGCGTTTTTCGTAACAACTGAAGAAGAAGCCGAGGCAAAGCTGGCTCAGGTCAGAGCAGAGCATTCGGACGCTACCCATAACTGTTGGGCATATAATCTCAGGCAGTTCGGTAAGCAACGATGCTCCGACGACGGCGAACCCCAGGGAACGGCGGGTATGCCCATACTCAACGTTATAAAGGCTCAGGGCGTGGTTGACGTTCTGGTGGTGGTCACGAGATATTTCGGCGGCATACTTTTGGGTGCAGGCGGTCTTGTAAGAGCCTACGCAAAAGGCGCTTCACAGGTTCTTGAGGCGGCCGAAAAAGCGCCAATAATAAAGGCCGTATCCTTTGAGGCCATCTTCGGCTACGATAAACACAAAACATTAAATAAGATTCTTGAAAAGTACTCCCTCTCAAACCAATCCGTTGATTTTTCAGAAAATATACGTCTGACGGGGGAAATGCCAGAAGAAGAATACCTTATTTTCGAGCAAGAAATAAAAAACATATACTACACGGGGCTTGACCTTAATAAAACGGGGGAAAAGCTCTCAAGAAAACAGTGACTTTTATTGAAAGGATTTTAAATATATGCTTAAAGTGGGAATCATCATGGGAAGCGACAGCGACTTCCCCGTACTCAAAAACACAGTAAAGACTCTTAAGGAATTCGGCGTGGAATACGAGATAAGCGTTATCTCTGCTCATCGTTCTCCCCAAAAGGCTGAAGAATACTCCAAATCCGCCCTGTCCAGAGGCATAGGCGTACTCATATGCGCAGCGGGAAAAGCCGCTCATCTTGCGGGAGTTATGGCTGCAAATACCCCCCTTCCCGTTATAGGCCTTCCCATAAAATCCTCCACAATGGACGGACTTGACAGTCTGCTTTCCACCGTCCAGATGCCCAAGGGTATCCCCGTTGCCACCGTTGCAATAGACGGTGCGGACAACGCCGCCCTTCTTGCAATACAGATGTTGGCTCTTTCCGAACCCACCCTTATGCAGAAAGTCATTGATTACAAGAAGGCAATGGCAGAAGCTATTGAGGAAAAGGACGCAGCTATCAAAGAAGCAGCAAAAGAACTCTAATATCAAAGTTTTACCGAGAGGAATAAGACCTTTATGAACGAAACCGGAATCATTCTCAATGACCGTAAACTCAACGAGGAGTGCGGAATATTCGGCATTTATTCAAAAGACGAAACAATAGACGTTGCAAGAGAAACCTATCTTGCCCTTTACGCTTTACAGCACAGAGGACAGCAGTCCTGCGGTATTGCGGTAAATGACAGAGGAGTAATTTCTTCCTACAAGGAATTGGGACTTGTTCCCGACGTATTTACTAAAAAGGCATTTGAAACCTTGGGACAGGGTCAGATGGCCATGGGCCACTGCCGCTATTCCACCCAGGGCGGAGTTACCAGAGAAAACGCACAGCCTCTGGTAACCAGATACATAAAGGGAACCCTTTCCATAGCCCATAACGGAACCCTTATAAACGCCGCCGCCATAAGAACTGAAATCGAAAAGCAGGGCGCTCTTTTCCAGACCTCAAACGACGCAGAGGTTATCCTCTACGTTATTGCAAAGGAAAGAGTAAAGACCCATAACGTTGAAGAAGCCGTTCTGAATATGATGAACATAGTAAAGGGAGCATACTCTCTTGTTATTATGTCACCCAGAAAGCTTATTGCGGCAAGAGACCCTTACGGATTCAGACCTCTCTGTATGGGAAGAATCGGTGACTCGGTGGTATTTGCTTCCGAATCCTGCGCTCTGAACGCTTTGGGCGCAACATTTGAAAGAGACGTTGAACCCGGCGAGGTTGTGGTTGTTGACGACAACGGCATAAGAAGCCTTAAGTGTGAAGAGAAAAAGCCCTACGGACTCTGTGTTTTCGAACATATCTACTTTGCAAGACCTGACTCTGTTATCGACGGTTGCTCAGTACATGAAGCAAGACAGCAAGCAGGTAGATTCCTTGCAAAAGAATTCCCCGTTGAAGCAGACCTTGTCTGCGGCGTTCCCGACTCGGGACTCAGCGCGGCAGAGGGCTACGCAAAGGAATCGGGAATTCCTCTGGGAACCGCATTTATCAAAAACAGATACATTGGACGAACCTTTATACAGCCCACTCAGGCCGAAAGAGCGCGAGCTGTACAGATAAAGCTCAACGCCCTTCGCAGTGAGGTTGAAGGTAAGAGAATAGTCCTCGTAGACGATTCCATCGTAAGAGGAACCACTACGGATAAGACCATAAAGTTGCTTAAAGATGCAGGCGCGAAGGAAGTCCACATGAGAATTTCTTCTCCTCCCTTTATTGCTCCCTGCTATTTCGGTACAGACGTTCCCTCAAAGGGAAATCTTATCGCCTGCAGAATGTCTGTGGAAGAGATTCGCAAGCATATAGGAGCAGATTCCCTTGGCTTCCTCTCTTATGAGAGCGTACAGAAAATCGCCACCAGTAAATTCGGCACCACCTTCTGTTGCGGATGCTTCAGCGAAGAATATCCCATAGACGTTAAGGCCGAATCGGGCGAACACGAAGAAGAAAAATATAAATACGAAAATAAACTGAACATATAAAAACCTTGTCACAGAAAGGAAAGGACAACAGTTATGAAGAGTTACAGCGAAAGCTATAAGAATGCGGGCGTTGACGTTACCGCAGGTTACAAATCGGTAGAAATGATGAAACAGTACGTTAAGAGTACTTATTCTCCCGCAGTTCTTCAGGATATAGGCGGATTTGGCGGCCTTTATCTTCCCCCCATCGGAGGTATGGAAGAGCCCGTTCTTGTTTCGGGTACTGACGGTGTAGGTACAAAACTTAAGCTGGCATTCCTTCTTGACAAGCACGATACAGTGGGTATTGACTGCGTTGCTATGTGTGTATACGACGTTCTTTGCGCAGGCGCAGAACCCATGTTCTTCCTTGACTACATTGCCACCGGCAAGCTCATTCCTGAGAAGGTATCTATGATAGTTAAGGGTGTATCCGAAGGCTGCAGACAGTCCGAATGTGCTCTTATCGGCGGCGAAACCGCAGAAATGCCCGGCTTCTATCCCGAAGACGAATACGACCTTGCAGGATTCAGCGTAGGTATCGTTGATAAGAAGAACATTATCGACGGCTCCCAGCTTACAAAGGGCGACGTTATCGTGGGTCTTTCTTCTTCCGGCGTGCATTCCAACGGCTTCTCTCTTGTAAGAAAGCTCTTCGGTCTTAACAATCCCAACGCCGCTTCCGTTCTCACTCAGTACAGCGACGAACTTGGCGAAACCGTAGGCGAAGCCCTTATCAGACCTACCAAAATATACGTAAAAGCTATAAAGAATCTTAAAAAGCACAACGTTCAGATGAAGGCTCTATCCCACATCACCGGCGGCGGCTTCTATGAAAATATTCCCCGTATGCTCAAGGACAACACCTCCGTTATGCTTACCAAGAACTTTGAAAGACCCGCTATCTTCAACCTTCTCCAGAAGATTGGCGACGTTCCCGAAAGAGATATGTACAATACCTTCAACATGGGTATCGGTATGGCTATCGCCGTTAATGCAGAGGATGCTGATAAGGCAATAAAAGCCGCTGAAGAAGCAGGCGAAAAGGCCGTTATCCTCGGTGAAGTTATCGAGGGCGAAAAAGAGGTACTTTTCAATGAATAAGGCGAAGGTCCTCGTTCTTGTTTCAGGCGGAGGAACAAACCTGCAGGCTATAATCGACTATATCAATGCGGGAAAAGCTCCTCACGTTGAAATATGCCGAGTAATCGCAAGCAAACAGGGGGCATATGCCCTTGAAAGAGCGGAAAAACAGGGAATTCCCACCTCCGTTCTTGAAAGAAAGGCTTTCCCCGATGCAGATTCCTACTGTAAGGCTCTCAAAGCCCTTATAGACGGGGATGCCCCCGACCTTATAGTCCTTGCAGGATTCATGTGCATCCTCACCAAAGAATTTACCGATTCTTATCCCGAAAAAATAATAAACGTGCACCCCTCCCTTATACCTTCATTCTGCGGAGAGGGCTTCTACGGACTTAAAGTCCACGAGGCTGCCCTGGCTTACGGAGTAAAGGTCAGCGGTGCTACGGTACACTTCGTTAATTCTGTGGTTGACGGCGGTAAAATAATCGCCCAAAAAGCGGTAGACGTTCTTGAAAACGATACCCCCGAAACCCTCCAGAAGAGAATAATGGAAAACTGTGAGTGGATTATACTCCCCGAAACGGTTGAAAGATTATCAAAAGAAATTACCGACAAATAAACCTTGCTTATATAAATAGAGGTCGCCCGTTATATGAGAAAAGACATAACCATTTTTCGCGATAAAACCAAATTTGCCGCTTGGCCGGCAGGAAATACCGCAAGATGCTGGGATAATGAAATAATTTTTATCTTTGGCTGTGGTGAAAGAAACATGGAGAGCGCAGAGCCTCCCATGGCGCCAGGGAAACCTATGTGGACGGTATTGGCAAGAAGCCTTGACGGCGGTGAAAGCTGGCAGATGGAAAATCATCCTCTTCTGACCAAAGGCTTTAAAAATACCGATGCAGACTCTGAAGAACTTCTCACCTTTGACGGAAAGCTTGACTTTTTAGATCCCGATTTTACCATTAATTTCGGTATGACGGGTCATAGCAATCCGGGGGACTTCTCCTGGTGGAACTATTCCACAGACAGAGGCCGTAATTGGGTTGGACCCTATAAAATGGAAATTCCCGGGTTAGAAAACTGTCTGACCATGAGAACCCAGTACATCGTAGAAAGCAAAGACGAGCTTACCATATTCGGCACCTGCCAAAAATCCTACGGCAGAGAGGGCAGAAGCTTCTGCGGAAAGATGTTCTCCGACGGAACCTTTAAGTTCGTAGGCTGGATAGGGGAAGAGTTTGAGGAAAACTTCAGCTTCTACATCATGCCCCAGGCAAAAAGACGCAAAGACGGTACTCTGGTAGCCCTTTGCAGAACAAAATGGCGCGAAGGCCACGGCTGTTCCTTCCATCACTATATCTCCCAGTTCGAATCCACAGACTGTGGAAAAACCTGGGAAAGAAAGCCCGATGTTTCGGGGGAAAACGGCAACAATCCTCCAGCCCTTACCGTACTCGGTGACGGTACTTGGGTAGTGGTTTACGGTTGCAGAGATGCAGCTCACCCCGGTATCAGATGTAAGTATTCCACAGATGAAGGCCGCACATGGTCTGAGGAAATAAATATCCGTGACGATACGAAGGGCTGGGACCTTGGCTATCCCGCAATAGTTACAAGAAAAGACGGTCAGGCCGTTGTCGCATACTATTACTGCCACTCTAAAGAAGAAGAAAGATACATTGCCGGCAACATCTTTGACTCTGAATATCTGAAAACAGGAAAATAAAACATTATTGAGGTTAGGTATATGAAAAAGGACTTTATAGTTTATAAAGAAAGCGGCAAGTTCGCCGCATGGCCTGCAGGATATATCTGCGGAAGCTGGGGAGAAGAAATTCTCTCCTCCTATCTGGTAGGTGACTATGCAAACGTAGAAAAAGGTCATCACTTTGTAAGAGAAAACCCTTGGTACGTTTACGCTTCACGCAGTACCGATAACGGCAAGACCTGGACCTATGAGAAAACCAACATCGTCGATCCTGCTCCCTCACAGAAGGTCAGATGTCCCGAAATCATCAAAGATTTTGACGGAAACATTGATTTTACAGACCCCAATCTGGTTCTCTTCTTAAATATGTCGGGAGCAAAGGACTTTGACTATTCTTGGTGGAACTATTCTACCGACAGAGGTAAGACCTGGAGCGATCCCTATCACTTCCCCAAAATGGAGGGCATGGACCTTCATCTGAACATGAGAACTGCCTACATAGTGCTCAATAAAGATGAGATACTTATTTTCGGCTCATGTCAAAAATCCACGGGCAGAGAAGGTAACGTATTCTGCGCGAAGATGAAAGACGGCGGCAGAACTATGAAATTTTTGAGCTGGATAGGTCCTGAATATTCCGATAACGGATTTAACATTATGCCTCAGGCACTGAGAAAAGAGGACGGAACCATAGTCTGTTTTCTCAGATCTCAGGAAACCGTTTCTACAGACCTCTTCCCCAGAGGAGAAATATACTACATAAGCCAATACGAGTCCACAGATGAGGGAAAGACCTGGACATACATGGGAAATCCCGTTATGCACCATGGCGGAAACCCTCCTGCCCCCGCCATAATGAAGGACGGCACATGGGTACTGGTTTACGGATACAGAAAACGCCCCTTCGGTATCAGATGTAAATACTCGGAAGATGAAGGCAAGACCTGGAGCGAGGAAATAATCCTTCGCGATGACGCCTTTACTGCCGACGTAGGTTATCCCCGAATCACCGCCCTTGAAGACGGTTCCATATTCGTATCCTACTACATAGGAGTATACCAGGGCGAAGAGCAGCATATTGAGGCTACAATATTTGATAAAGAGTTTCTTAAAACAGGAAAATAAATAAAATATGCCTTCCGAGAAATCTCGGAAGGCATTTTCTTATTAATCCGGCTTTTTTGCATATTCTTTTAGTTTTTCCAGCAGATGTATAAATCTGCTATCATTCCTAATAGAATTCCAATGATTGTTTTTATTAAGATCATCAAGCATTTGTGCACTTCTGTTTCCGTCTTTTTCCATAATCCATCCACCAGAAATTATACCGCGAATGCCCGGGGAAGTATGCGGTGCATTTTCATCATATGTGTCAAAATGAATTGCGAAGCTTGCAGCCTCTTCCAAACTGGTGATAGCATTTTCGGTATCACAAATTTCTGCATAAGTCAAGGCCATTCCAAAACAAGAATTTTCCCCATATTGAGCAAAGAAATTATAATCTCCATTGCAAAAGAACACTTTACCTATTTCCATAGCCTGTTTATACATCTTTAGTCGATCATTAGCACTAAACAAATACCCGTTTTCTGCCTCCGACTGGGCAAGTTTTACCAAGCCCTCTGCAATTCTTGAAAAAGAGAATAAAATATACTCACCTATACTTTTAACGGCTTCTTTTCCTGTAAGTGAATGTAAAAGAAGATCTTCTTTAGAAAAAGAAGCTTCGGGTATATCTTCTATTAACTGCAGTAATTCATCTTTTTTGCCCGCATATCTGTACGCATAACATAAAGTTTGAATCGCAATGTTGCGCAATTTTGTATCAGCACAACCTTTAAGTATTCTATTGCAAAGTTCAATAGCTTCATCGCAGTTTTTTATACCTTGCTCTCTGACATAACAACTTACAAGATTTGATGCAAGATCATTCATAATACGATAAGAATCCGGAAAAACAGAGAGCCCTTTACGCAAGATTTCAACAGATTTTGCAAAATCCCCTTTTTCTTTCTCAATATTATGAGCTTCGTCTATTATTTCTTGTATCTTTGCTTCTTTCCGTTTAAGATTTATGCCAAGAAGTTCATCCGATGTAATATCGAAAAGATTACAGATTATGGGAATTACCGATAGATCAGGCATTGCCATACCATTTTCCCATCTACTGATAGCTTGAGGGGATATAGAAAGCAACTCCGCCATTTCTTCCTGTGTCATATCACGATCACGCCGTAACTTTTTAATTATTTCTTCAAATGTCACTCTAAAACCTTCTTTCAAATTGAAATTCAGTTGGCCTACTGTAACTATATTATAGCACTTTTTTCAGCATTGTCCATATCTCGCTAATTGAGAAAAATTCAATTTTAAGTTAATATAAAGAGGCTGTCATCATTGACAGCCTCTTTTGTAATCGATGGATTTATTTATTTCTCAATAAGAGTCTTGCCCTTCATGTAGGGACGGAGGGCTTCGGGAATGGTTACCGTGCCATCTTTATTCTGATAGTTTTCAAGAATTGCGGCAACGGTACGGCCAACTGCAACGCCGGAACCGTTAAGGGTATATACATACTGAGCCTTATCGGTGGGGTTAGCCTTGTACTTAATGTTTGCTCTGCGTGCCTGGAAGTCGGTAAAGCAGGAGCAGGAAGAAATTTCAACGTAACGGTTGTAGGAAGGCATCCAAACCTCGATATCGTAGGTAATAGCAGAGGAGAAGCCAAGGTCGCCGGAGCAAAGTCTTACAACACGATAGGGAAGACCGAGAAGCTGAAGAACCTTCTCTGCCTCGCCGGTAAGCTCGTCAAGCTCGTCAAGAGCAGTTTCGGGAGTGGTGAACTTAACAAGCTCAACCTTATTGAACTGATGCTGACGGATAAGGCCTCTGGTATCTCTGCCTGCACTACCTGCCTCGCCTCTGAAGCAAGCGGAGTAAGCACAGTACTTGATGGGAAGCTGAGCGCCGTCGAGAATTTCGTTAGCGTGGTAGTTGGTTACGGGAACTTCTGCGGTGGGAATGAGGAAGTAATCGGTGTTTGCAACCTTAAATGCGTCCTCTTCGAACTTGGGAAGCTGGCCGGTACCGGTCATGGACTGTCTGTTAGCCATGAAGGGGGGGAAGATTTCGGTATAACCGTTATCGGTGTGGGTATCAAGGAAGAAGGCGATGATAGCTCTTTCGAGAGCTGCGCCCATGCCCTTATAGAAGTGGAAGCGTGCGCCTGTAACCTTTGC
>JAZQLP010000082.1:0-25778 GCA_045542755.1 Eubacteriales bacterium | reverse complement strand
ACGGACTTGCTCTTTAAGGACAGCTCCAAAAACAAGGTTTTTGTTGTGCAGAGGGAACGAAAAGGTGTAAAGAAAGCAAGGCTTGAGTTTAAACGGATTGAAACCTATCCCGACTCTACCTCACTTGTTCACATTCGTCTTTATACGGGGCGCACTCACCAGATAAGGGTGCAGTTCGCTTCCAGAGGCTTTCCTCTGGTTGGAGATAGAAAATACGGCGCAAAAGACGACGTCAAGGCTCCCAAACTCTTCTCCTGCCGCCTGACATTCCCTTATAAGGGTAAAGAGGTGTTCTTTGAGGAGATACCACAGCTTTAAAATCGCTGTGTGAAGCCAAAAAAACAGCGTTTTATCCCCATTGTGAATAATAAAACAAAGCCTGTAAAGATAAAAAACTTTACAGTGCCGATTAAAAGGAGATTTTTCCCATGCCTAACAGGTTTTTTATGAAATACCCCGGCGGTAAGTCCAAAGCTCTTACCTTTAGCTACGACGACGGCGTTGAGCAGGATATCCGCCTTATAGAAATATTCAACCGCCACGACCTTAAGGGTACCTTTAACCTTAATTCGGGACTCTACGCTCCCGAGGGAACGGTGTATGAGAAGGGGCAAATCATCCGCCGTATGACCGAAGCGCAGGTTACCGAGCTTTACTCCCGTGGTGGACACGAGGTTGCCTGTCACGGTGCGACCCACGGCTATCTTGACAGCCTGCCCCCATCTGCTATGGCTGCAGAGATACTCAACGACAGAATAGCTCTTGAAAAGCAGTTTGGACGTATTATCCGCGGCCACGCCTACGCATACGGAGTGTATAACGAGGAGAGCTTGGCCTGTCTTAAGACTTGCGGTATCGTTTATTCCAGAACGGTGAGAAACTGCGAAAAATTCGGTATGCCTAAAAATTGGCTTGAGTTAGATCCCACCTGTCATCATAAATGTCCAAGACTTATGGAGCTTGGCGAAAAATTCGCCCTCACAAAGGAGCGCCGCCCCCTCTTCTTTATGGTATGGGGCCATAGCTACGAGTTTGAAAGGGACGATAACTGGGAAGTAATGGAAAAGTTCGCAGAGTTTATTGGCGGAAAAGAGGATATCTGGTACGCCACCACGGGCGAGATCTACGATTACGTTCAAAATTTTGGCCGTCTTATATATTCAGCCGACGGCAAGACGGTATATAATCCCACCGCCCGTACCCTTTGGTTTGAAAGCCACCTTACCGATGGCGAGATAATCTCCATAGCCCCCGGAGAGACGGTTAGGTTTTAAGCCTTGTCTACCTTGAGGACAAAAGGAATTGATTTTATGCTGAAAAGATTTTATGATAAAAGCAGAATATGGTTTGCGATTGCGTGGATAATCGCTTATTGCCTTATTCTTTCAATAGGTGATGCGATTTCCGCTACCGTGGGAATGGAGAAAATTATCTCTTTGCCCTTTGCGTTAATATTGTCTGCCATCCTTTTTGCATTTTTGAAAAAGAACGGCCTGCTTGAAGAGTACGGACTGTGCAAAACGAAGGTGTCGGCAACCAAGATGCTGCTGTATTTCCCCTTGGTTATATTGCTTACTGCCAATCTTTGGTACGGCGTCAGGGCAAACTTGTCTGCATTGGAGACGGTCTTGTATATCCTTACCATGCTTTGCGTGGGATTTTTGGAGGAGATCATATTCAGAGGACTTCTCTTCCGCGCAATGGCAAAGGATAATATGAAGGCGGCGGTCGCCGTATCAAGTATTACCTTTGGTATTGGCCATATCATCAACCTTGTTAACGGGTCGGGAGCCGAGCTTTTACCAAACTTTCTTCAGGTCATTTACGCGACGGCAGCAGGTTTTATGTTTGTTATGATATACATCAGGACCGAGAGCCTTTTGGGGTGTATTATTACCCACGGCCTGTTTAATTCCCTGAGCGTGTTTGCCGACGAGGTCTCTGCCACGACTCCCATGCGAATAGTATCTTGCATTTTACTCACGCTGATTACGGGACTTTACGGACTGTATATTGCCCTGACCCTGAAAAAGGAGAAAAGCTCCGGAGAGAGGGTATAACAAGCTGATCCGGACGGTTAGATTTTAATATTGTATCATTTATTTTAGAAACGTAGAGGATATAAACATGAACGAAAACGAGAGAAAAAAAGCGGCGAAAGCCTTTGCGGAATATTGGAAAGACCGTGGCGACGAAAAGAGTGACAGCCAACCGTTTTGGCTTGCCCTTATCAGGGATATTCTCGGTGTCACTGAGCCTGAAAAGATCATCTCCTTCGAAGACCGCGTAAAGCTGGACCATACCAGCTTTATTGACGGTCACATACCCTCTACCCACGTTCTTGTTGAACAAAAGAAAAAAGGTATAGACCTGCGTAAGCCTATAAGACAGTCGGACGGCTCTCTTCTTACACCCTTTCAGCAGGCGCAGCGATATTCTGCCGCCCTGCCTTATTCTCAACGCCCAAGGTGGATAATCACCTGCAACTTTGAGGAGTTTCTCATTTATGATATGGAAAAGCCTACAGGGGAGCCCGAAAGCATTCTCTTAAAGGATCTGCCCAAAGAACACTACCGTTTTCAGTTCCTCGTGGAAGAAAAAAGCGAGTTTATCCACCGCGAGGAGCAGGTGTCTATTCAAGCAGGCGAGCTTGTAGGTAAGCTCTACGATGCGATTCTTAATCAATACATACATCCCGATAGCAAAGAAACGCTCCACAGCCTTAATATCCTGTGCGTTCGCCTCGTATTCTGCCTTTATGCGGAGGATTCGGGCATCTTCGGTGGCCACCTCAAATTCCATAATTACATCAAGGGCTTTGCTCCCAAGGACGTTCGCCGCGGTCTTATAGACCTCTTCCGTGTTCTTGATACGAAGGTGGAAGACCGCGACCCCTATATGGACGATGCCTTGGCATCCTTCCCCTACGTTAACGGCGGCCTTTTTGCCGATGAAAATATTGAAATACCCAATTTTACCCAAGAGATCGTTGACCTTTTACTTCACAAGGCCAGCGAGGACTTTGACTGGTCTATGATAAGCCCCACCATTTTCGGCGCGGTATTTGAGTCTACCCTAAACCCCGATACCCGTCGCAGCGGCGGTATGCACTATACCTCTATCGAGAATATTCATAAGGTAATCGACCCTCTGTTTTTGGACGAGCTTTGTGAGGAGCTTGAAGAGATAAAGACTATCAAGGTGCAGAAAACTCTTGAAGCACGGGTCGAAGCTTTCAGAAATAAGCTGGCATCCCTTACCTTCCTTGACCCTGCCTGTGGATCGGGTAACTTCCTTACCGAAACCTACATATCCCTTCGCCGCCTTGAAAACAAGGCTCTCGAGCTCAGAACTCAGGGCGTAGTTCTGTTGGGCATTGATGACCCTATAAAGGTGTCTATCGGTCAATTTTACGGTATCGAGATAAACGACTTTGCCGTTACGGTAGCAAAGACTGCCCTTTGGATAGCCGAAAGCCAGATGCTTAAGGAGACCGAGGAAATAGTAAATACTTCCCTTGACTTCCTTCCCCTTAAGTCCTACGCCAATATCGTTGAGGGCAACGCCCTCCGTACCGATTGGGAAAGTGTTGTCCCGAAGGATAAACTGAACTACATTATGGGTAATCCTCCGTTTGTTGGTCACCAGTGGAGAAGCAAGTCGCAAGCTGAGGATATGGAAATAGCCTTTTACGACCTCCCTAAGCATGGTAAATTAGATTATGTTTGCAGTTGGTATAATAAAGCTTGTGATTATATGAAGAATACACGCATAAAAACAGCGTTTGTATCCACTAATTCTATCATTCAAGGCGAATCCGTGGGAATATTGTGGTCATTCTTATTTAATAAAGGGGTAGAAATTCAATTTGCGCATCGATCGTTTTCATGGTCAAGTGAATCTTCTAAATCTGCGACAGTACATTGTGTAATTATTGGAATGACTTATGGTAAATTGCAGTGTCAGAAAAAACTATATGATGGCGACAGAATGACATTTGTAAATCACATCAATGGTTACTTAGTAGACGCTCCGGATATATTTATTCAATCACGTGGAAAGCCGCTAACAAAAGGGTTTCCCGAAATGAGTAAAGGAAGTCAGCCTACCGATGGAGGATATCTCTTGATGTCCGAACAAGACAGAGTCGAACTAATTACAAAATATCCTGAGGCAAATGAGTTTATTCGTCCGTTTGTAGGATCAGACGATCTCATCAAAGGCAAAAAGCGTTTCTGCTTATGGCTGAAAAATATTTCTCCTGCAAAATATCGGCATATAGCACCAATAATGGCGAGACTTAAAGGTGTAGCAGAAAGTCGGTTAAAAAGTCCAACTGCTTCCGTCAGGCGAGATGCTGACACGCCAATGCTGTTTACACAGATACGGCAACCAGATACCAACTACTTAGCAGTACCTGAAGTATCTTCTGAAAATCGCAGATACATTCCGATATCGTTTCTTTCTCCCGAGATCATTGGAAGTAATAAATTATATATGGTTTCCACCGCGGATAAGTATATGTTTGGTGTTTTGATATCAAACGTGCACATGGCTTGGATGCGAACGGTTGCAGGAAGATTGGAACTTCGATATAGTTATTCTCCTGCAGTCTATAACAATTTCCCGTGGTGTAATCCTACCGCCGAGCAGAAAAAGAAGATTGAGGAAACAGCACAGGCGATTCTTGATGCCCGTGCTCTTTACCCCGATTGCTCTTTAGCGGACCTTTACGACGAAGTTGCTATGCCTCCGGAGCTCCGTAAGGCTCACCAGGCTAACGACCGCGCAGTAATGCAGGCGTATGGGTTTGATGTAAAGACTATGACGGAAAGCACTTGCGTGGCAGAACTTATGAAGATGTATCAGGAGTTGATAAATCATGGCAAATAACAGATCAGAACCTCAATGGAAAGCTGAGATTGATAGGGTTCACCAAAAGCACTTAGACAATATACAAGCTGATGGAGTTGACGGATTGGCATTTCACTATACATCACCATCAGGACTTTTAGGTATATTTTCTAAGCAAAATATTTGGTTTAGTGATTGCGATTATTTGAACGACTCTTCCGAAAGCGATTACTTTTTTGATTTATCTTCAACCGTATTTGGAATTGCTTCGCCTTCAAAGATGGTTGAAAATCTTTCCTTTCGTTCGTATTTATTAGCAATGTTCCATTCAAACTATAATGGTTCAGGCAGAGAATCTTTTTCAAGGGAGAGCGAAAGACGCTATGTTTTTTCACTGTCGGTAGATGAAGATTCGCTGTCTCTATGGAATAATTACACTAAAACTATAGATGCAACGGGTTATAACATAGGGTTTAATGTTGAAAAACTTATTAACTCTATTTCTTTAACATCCAATCAAACACTTTTATTTGGTCGCGTTATTTACATTAGGGATCATCAAGTAGATTTATTAAGAGAATTGTTTGATGATTATTTGCAAATCTATAAAAAATACAGACATTCTTACCAAAGGAAATATCTGTATGAAGCAATAGAAGATAATATTTTGGTGTATTCTGTTTTTATGAAGGATTCCGCTTTCAAATGTGAGGATGAATTTAGAATTGCAGTTTTTGAAAAAGGATCTGTTCCATTGGACCTTTGTTATCGAGAAAAAAGCGGAGCGTTTATGCCATATATCGAGAAATCTATAGACTTAAAAAGTATAACTTCTATAATGGTTTCACCAACAACAAGGACGGATTTTGTAAAAAGAAGTGTCGCAAGTATGAGCAAACACTTTGGAGTTGAAGGTTTAGAGATAAAAAATTCATCTATTCCTCTAAGATATTAATCTTAACCGCCACTCCCTATAAAGGAGGTATATAATGATTCGGGAATACTTTATTGATTTGGGATTAAATGTTGCAAAAAACAAAATCTCAGACGAAAGAAAACAACGTGATATTCGCAACAGATTGGATTCTTTTATAGACAGGAAGTTGGACGAAAATTATAACTGTTCTTTAGAAGAAGAAATCGATTTTGGTGGCTTGGTTGAATATATTAGCGGTAGTTTTCTTGACGATATGGAAAAAAGATTGTTTGGCAATCTAAGAGAACGGCGTTCAGCACACAAAAATATAGTTAGTAAGGCCGTTGCATATGCACAAGCCAACAAGGCATTGTCAAGAAAAAGAGCTACAAAATTGATTTCAGATGCAATGTGTATTTTGCACAACTTCTATAGAGTACGTGCGAACAAAGAATTGCTGTTGGTTGCCGCCGAAATTGAGGATACTATATTAACCGAGATAAGTGAAGAACATAGCCGACAAACAAGTGTCATTTTAGAACGGTTGGACAAACTCGAAACATCCAATCTGTCTGCAAAAAATGTTGTCTCAGTGGAAAAAGGATTGGAGTTGGTTGCCAACGGGCAAATTAGTACCATCGAGGAGAAAATGACTCAATTTACAAATGCTATGAGCTCGGGACATGCGTTGTTTCCTCACTATGGATACCAGATGAAAACTGTAAATGGAAAAATCCAGTATCAAAGTGTACCATTATCAAAGGAGGCCGTAAAAGAATATCCACCAACTATAAAATGCTTGGGAACTGTGAGAATGGGAGATGAAATTTTAAAAGAATTAACTCCAAACACTATTAATTATGCTAACCGACATCAATTACCGATAATCATTGATGTTAAAAAAGCTGAAAAATATCTCGGCAAAATCCCTGATCCTGTTCAACATGATGTCGAACCTATTGTAGGTAAAACAATGATAATTCCTCCCAAAAGCTTTCCTCCAGCGTTTCCGTGTAGTATAAGTTTCGGTGATGAAGTGATGTTCAGTTATCTTCTTTTTAGGACAAGGGAGATACTTGATGACGACACTATTGTTATTTCTAATCATGAGCAAGAAAAGTGTCCATATCAAATAACTGTAAAGATGCATCTACACAATAAAACTATAGATTTCTCTTTTCAAAAGAGCGAGTTTGCAAATAACAAAGATTCTCTTAAATACGCACTTGTAATGAAAAAAGCAATTTCGGGTACAAAAATGACCATGAAACTCTTAGAAAGTGATGAGATTTTTGCTGAAGGGGCACTTGATAATTTTAATTATGGCGGTGGTTTTTCTTCTGTGGATGAGGAAATTGAATTCCTTTCTCGTATCATTGAAATTGAAAAGTATTTTTCAAGAACTATAGCCATACCAAATGAATTATATCAAAGTGATTGGGATAGTGTTTTTTATATCTCTGATTTGCTTAGGGGGAAAACCTGTTATAGCGAATGGAACCGTTACGCTTTTACATTTATTGTATCTGACGACCTAAAAAAAGTAATTGCTAATACTGACGATAAAGAATTTAGTTTGTCATATGTTGGCACTGCCAAAGTTCATTTGTGGGATAGTATTTACGAAGTTCCCATAGCACGCACTTTTGAAGCTGGAAAGTTTGAAAAATTAGAACACCTCAAGAGAAAAATTGAGACGTTGGAAAATGGCGACTCTGTGGAAGCAATATTTGTAACAAGCAAATCAAATGGTAAATTGAGTGACATGTTTTATGAGAAAGGAATGTCCAACTCAAACTAAACCATTATTTTCTTATAATTATATAGGCCTAAACAAAAAAGCAGTTCCTATCGCATATGCGGTAGGAACTGCTTTTTTTATTCTCCCCTCTGAAATGCGATCCTTTTATCTCCGTTTAGAAGATAGATTATCCCGCAGTATTTAAAGCCGCTCTTTTTAAGGGCCTTCTGCATGGGGATATTGTTTTCGTGGGTGTCAATTTTAATGTTGGGGCAGAGGGAGAAGGCGTAGTCAAAGCAGGCACCTGCAACGCCCTTGCCTCGGCCGGCAGAGCTTACGGCTATGCGGTGGATAACAGCGTAAGGTCTGTCGTTGAGCCACTCGCCCTCGTATATCTTTTTGTAGGTGGGGTCGTCGCCCTCAATATAGTAGAATACCCCCAATATCTCCTCTCCCTCAACGCAGAGGTAGAGGTCGCCGTCGGCTATATCCTGCCTTGTCATTTCCTCGGGAGGATGGACCTTGCCCCACTGGTCGGGGTTGCCCGTCTGCTCCATAAAGGCTTGGGCATCGGTATATATCTTTCGTATCTGCTGATAATCTGCCGTAAGGGCCTTGCGTATTTCCATTGTACTCGTTTCCTTCCGTTGGGGTTTACGGGTATTATTATACACCATCCTTTTGATATTTTCAAGGGGATTTATTCATATTTAGTATAAAGATGTTGACTTTTCGGGGAGATTAGATTATAATAAATACATAATTATATGAAAGGTAGACCTTTTATGCCTCTGTCAAAAGAACTCTGTAACGCTTATATATCAATACTCAAGGAGGAGCTTGTGTCCGCAATGGGTTGCACCGAGCCTATTGCCATAGCCTACGCGGCCTCCATATTAAGCGACGTTTTGGGGCAGTATCCCGAAAGGATAGAAGCTCACTTAAGCGGTAATATTATCAAAAACGTAAAGAGCGTAATAGTACCCGCCACTGGTGGACTTTCGGGCATTGAGGCTGCTATCTCCGCAGGCGTAATATCTGCCCGACCCGAAAAGAAGCTTGAGGTGCTTGCCTGCCTTGATTCCTCAAAGCAGCCCCTTGTGGCCGAGTACAGAGAAAAATGCAATATGACTGTGTCCGAGCTTGAGTCGGTATATCCCTTTGCCCTTGAAATGGTGGGAACTGTTGGCTCTCATACTGCAGAGGTACATATTATGGGTAACCATACCAACGTCACCCTTGTAAAAAAGGACGGCGAGGCATTTACAAAGAAGTACCTTGAGGAAAGGGTGAACTTTGACCCCACTCGCACCGACAGAGGACTGTTGACAGTAAAAGACATAGTGGCCTTTGCCGAAGAGGTTGACCTTGAAGAGCTCCGCCCCATACTGGGTACCCAGATAGCCCAGAATATGGCCATAGCCGAAGAAGGCCTCCGCGGAGAATACGGCGCTTGCATTGGCAAGACCATATACTGTGACGGCAACGTGTCTGTAAGAGATAAGGCAAGAGCTTACGCCGCCGCGGGCTCCGATGCAAGAATGAGTGGCTGTGAGCTCCCCGTATGTATAATCTCGGGTAGCGGTAATCAAGGCATAACCGCCTGCGTGCCCGTTATGGTCTATGCCCGTGAAATGGGTGTGGACGAGGATACTGCACTCCGCGCCCTTATAGTGTCCGACCTTATAACCATACATCAAAAGACGGGTATCGGCTGTCTGTCCGCCTACTGCGGAGCCATAAGCGCAGGCTGTGGCTGCGGTACGGGTATATGTTACCTGCTGGGCGGCAAATATTACGAGATAGCTCACACCCTTGTAAACTCTGTGGCCATACTTTCGGGTACCATTTGCGACGGCGCAAAGGCTTCCTGCGCGGCAAAAATAGCCATGGCCGTTGAGGCGGGAATAATGGGCTACGATATGATGAGATCGGGTCACCAGTTCTACGGCGGCGACGGAATTATAACCAAGGGTGTTGAAAACACACTGCGAAACATTGGCAAACTTGCCCGCGAAGGTATGAGCGAAACAGACAAAGAGATAATAAAAATAATGCTTGGGGAGAATTAACCGTATGACAAAAACTAAAAAGAATACTTTCTGGCTCGCTCTGGTTATCTTTAGCCTTGTTGGGCAGGTTGCCTGGGTTGTGGAGAATATGTACTTCAACGTCTTTATGTATAAGATGTTTGCGGCCTCCGCTTCCGAAATATCCCTTATGGTATCTGCCTCGGCAGTAGCGGCAACCCTTACCACTATTTTTATGGGGGCGCTGTCGGATAAGATCGGTAAGAGAAAGCTGTTTATCTGCGGCGGATATATCCTTTGGGGACTTACCATAGGAGCGTTTGCTCTTATCCGCGCCGATATTATAGGCGCTATGTTCCCTATGGCCGTTTCCGTATCCGCGCTCTGTATAACTCTGGTAATAATTATGGACTGTGTTATGACCTTCTTTGGTTCCACAGCCAACGATGCTGCATTTAACGCCTGGCTCACCGATTCCACAGACTCAACAAACAGGGGCAGGGCAGAGGGTATAAACTCTATGATGCCCCTCATGGCGATCCTCGTGGTATTCGGCGGATTTATGGCCTTTGATCTTAATAAATCCACCTCCTGGACAGCCATATTCCTTATAATCGGCGGTGTTGTACTGGTTATAGGTATAGCGGGAATCTTCCTCATAAAAGAAGAGATAAATCCTCTTTCCGAGAATAAGAGCTGGTTTAAAAATATCTTTTACGGATTCCGTCCTTCGGTAATTAAGGCTAATCCCATTCTTTACGTTTCCCTTATTTCCTTTGCAGTGTTTAATATTTCCATACAAATATTTATGCCATATCTTATACTCTATTATAACGTATCTCTCGGTATGGACAACTACGTGTTAATAATGGCTCCCGCAATAATCGTTGCTGCAATAGTAACTGCGATATACGGCAGAGTGTACGATAAAAAGGGCTTTGCCTTCGCCGTCCTGCCTTCATTGCTTATGTTGGCAGGGGGATATATCCTGCTCTATCTTTTCAAGGGTACGGCTCTCGTATTTATAGGCTCATTGCTTATGATGTGCGGTTATCTTACGGGAATGGCGGTATTTGGAGCAATTATTCGCGACTACACTCCCGAGGGCAAGGCGGGTATGTTCCAAGGACTGCGTATAGTGGCTCAGGTGCTTATTCCCGGTGTGATAGGCCCTGCTATAGGCGCGGCCGTGCTTAAAAATGCCGAAACAATAGTCAACGACGACGGTACTACTTCCTTTATTCCCAACGAGAATATCTATCTTGCCGCCCTCGTTGCTTTGGTTGCTTTGGCTGTAGTTCTTGCGGTACAGTTCCGCATTTTAAGAAAGAGGGATAAAAATGAAACAGTATAATCAATTACTTACCTCTTTAGGCGAAGATCTTCAGGGACAGCCCTGGAACGTGTATCCCCGCCCTCAGTTAAAAAGGGATTCCTTTATCTGCCTTAACGGAGAATGGGATTTTTGCCTTACCGACGGCTTTGCAAAGCCCGACTTTTCCGAATGTAAAAAGATCCTCGTTCCCTTTGCGCCTGAAAGTATTCTCTCCGGTATAAACGAAGTCTTTGACGAAAGTCAGATGCTTTGGTACAGAAGAAGCTTTGCCCTTCCCGAGGGCTTTGTTCGTTCAAAGGTTATCCTTAATTTCGGCGCTTGCGATCAGGTGGCTGACGTCTTCGTTAACGGCGAATGCGTGGGTAAACACGAGGGAGGATACGAGGCCTTTTCTTTTGATATTACACCATATATACAAGATGAAAATACTATTATCGTGTCTGTCAAGGACACACTCTCAGACCACCGCTTCCCCTACGGTAAACAGCGTCGAGACAGGGGAGGAATGTGGTATACCCCCGTTTCGGGTATATGGCAGACGGTATGGCTTGAATCAGTACCCGAAAGCTACGTGCGCACTCTGTATGCGGAAGTTGACGGCGAGGCAGTTACCGTTACGGCAACGGGGGTGCGAGAGGGAAGCATTTGCGTAAATACTCCCGAGGGAGGGAAGACATTTGCTCTTAAGGACGGAAAAGCTTATATAACTCTTGAAAATCCCAGCTTCTGGTCTCCCGAGAATCCCTATCTGTATACCTTTACCCTTACTTCGGGCGAAGATACTGTAGAGTCTTATTTTGCAGTTCGTACACTTGAAATAAAGACCGTAGACGGTATATCCCGTCTTTGCCTTAGCGGAAAGCCCTATTTCTTCCATGGGCTTCTCGATCAGGGATATTGGTCGGACGGCCTTTTCCTTCCCGCTGACCCGAAGGGGTATGAGGAAGATATTCTTGCAATGAAATCCTTGGGCTTTAATACCCTTCGCAAGCATATAAAGGTTGAACCCCAGCAGTTTTATTACGACTGTGACCGCCTTGGTATGGTGGTATTTCAGGATATGGTCAACAACGGTGAGTATTCTTTCTTCCGCGATACCCTGCTTCCCACAGTAGGTATTTTCCGTAAAAACGATAGAGACAAAGCCCGTAACGATCAGGAAGAAAAGATCCGTCAGCTCTTTATAGCGGGTATGAAATCCACCGTTGAAAGCCTGAAGGCTCATCCCTGTATCTGTATGTGGACGATCTTTAACGAGGGCTGGGGGCAGTTTGAGTCGGACTGGATGTATGGTATACTCCGTTCGATTGATAAAACGAGATTTATTGATACTACCTCAGGATGGTTTGAGATAGGTCAGACCGACGTTGACAGCCGCCACGTATATTTCCGAAAGGTTGCACTTGAGGCCTCTGATAAGCCTTTGGTCCTTTCTGAATTTGGAGGTTACTCATATAAGGCTGAAGGCCACGTGTTTAATACGAAGCAGACCTACGGATACGGAAAATGTAAGACCCGCGAGGCCTTCGTCAAGGCCTTCCGTGACCTTTATGAAAAGGAGATAGTTCCTCTTGTTCCCAAGGGGCTCTGTTCCTCAATATATACCCAGGTGTCGGACGTTGAGGACGAAACCAACGGCCTGCTTTCCTATGATAGAAAGATTATGAAGGTTAATCCCGAAGAGTTTATTCATGTTTCTGAAAAGTTGAAAATATAATAGAAAAAAGCCCTCCCTGCGGAGGGCTTTTTTCTATGAAAATTTACTTAAGGAATTTGAGAGAAGAGATAATTGCGGGGTCTTTTGCCTTGCCTTGACATACCTGGATAAAGGAGATTATCTGGAGTACGGCGATAACGATCGTTGCGATGCCACCAACGATAGGAACGATAAACGTCCAGAAAAGAAGTACGGAAACAAGTCCCAGAAGGGTGGAAACCACCAAATACTTAAGGGCAGTACGAACGTGGAACTGAACGTATTTAGATGTGTTTGCCATAAGGATTGCAATAATAAGGCCGATAGCACCCATAAGATAGGGGAGCATAGCTATGACTTTGTTATCGGAAATATCCTTTGCATCAAATTCAGCAGTATGATCCTTTTCGTCTACGACTGCTGTGTTGGGGGTAGCGAAGGCGTAGCCACAGTTTGTGCAAACGTTGGCCTCGTCAATACACTGGGTGCCGCATTTTGTACAGAATTTCATAAGTATCTTCCTTTCTAACAAAAAATACATTTTACTGTATATATATTATAAAACATCCGTCATTATTTGTCAAGTAGGTTAATGAATTCTTAAACCATAACAAAAAAAAGAGAGGCACTTTTAGTACCTCTCTTTTGTAAAACAAAGAAGTTTATCTGTTAAGAATAAGCTTGGTAAGTTCAACGGGATCAACGATCTTGCCGTCCTTGTAAACTCTCATGTTGCCGGATGCGATTTCGTCAATAAGGATAACTTCGTCGTTGTTGTAGCCGAATTCAAATTTGATATCCCAGAGGTCAAGGCCTATGGTCTTGAGGTCGTCTGCAACTATCTTGGTGATCTTGAGGGTCTGCTCCTTCATGCTTTCAAACATCTCGGGGCTCATTACGCCGAGAGCTGCAAGGCCTTCGCCGGTAACGAGGGGGTCACCCTTGGCATCGTTTTTGAAGGTGCATTCAACGTAACCGCCTTCAAGGGGAGTGCCGTCTTCTATGTATTCGCCGTATCTGCGGATAAAGCTGCCGGTAGCAACCAGGCGGCAGATAACTTCAAGACCGTGACCGAAAACTTTTCCGGGGAGTACTTCCATAGTAGCGTCGTCTATGTTAGCGCGTACGTAGTGGGTCTTGATGCCTGCGGCTTTGAGTAATTCAAAGTAGTAAACTGAGGTCTGAAGGTTTGCCTTACCGATACCTTCAATGGTGAGGCCAACGGTATTTTCTCCGGGATCGAAAACGCCGTCCTTGCCGGTGCAGTCGTCCTTAAACTTGAGCATTACGTTGCCGTTTTCAAGGCTGTAAACGTCTTTGGTCTTGCCTTCGTAGATCTTTTTCATATTGTTAGCTCCTTTAATTAGCAGATTGGCTTTATGCTAAACAGTATAACATAAACGATTTTAAATTTCAATACGTATTAAAAAAAATTCGCCCACTTATGCATAATATTTTACATTTTCGGAAATATTTCATCAAATACTTGGTACTTTTGTCCTTTTTGTATTGCAAACACGGGCAAAGTATGATATAATTTTTTCATCATTTATGAAAGGATATATTGAATTATGAATAAGAAGATATTTATAATTATTCCTCTTCTCATTGCAATTTTTATGGGGCTTGCAGTTCCTTTTGCTGCAGAAACGGATAAAACCGGTTATACTGCATCAAGAGATACATATTTCTTGGCCGACGAGCCCTATAGCGAGCCCATACTTACCTGCGAAGCGTGGGTTAACATTCCTAACAGAATAGTCGGTTCTTTTTCAAGAATGACTATTCTTTCAACTTATGGCTGGTATAACGACACTCTTAGCTTTGGTGTAACAAAAGAGGGATATCCCTGTATTATTTACAGTGACTCGGAGAGAACTGTTCCTTATAATTTCAAGGGGGGCGACGTTCGCGAAGAAAAATGGATGCATATGGCTATAACCATTGATGCGGAAGCTAAAATAGCCTACGCTTACGTTAACGGCGAACTTGTAGGAGAGAAAAAAATAGATTTTGATCCCCTTAAGACATATACCACTCCTTACATGATGGCCAACGACAGTACTTCTGCAAAGATTTACGCCTTCAGAGGACAGCTGGGGTCTGTTACCGTTTATTCCGATATGAGAACTGCCGATGAAATAGTGGTAGATATGAATTCGGATACTCCCGATACCGATAATCTTATTGCTCATTATGACCTCTCTGGTGACGTTTCTGAAGTTGCAAAGGACAGTACCGGCCGTTACGATATGAAATTCGTTGACCAGTGGATTACGGAAAGCGCTTTTGATAACGATTATGCGTATACCTTTGTTGCAGTAGGCGATACCCAGAAGCTTGCCATTAAGCATCCCGAAGAGTTTAAAAAGATATATAACTGGCTCTATGATAATATTGAATCCCAGAAAATAAAAATGGTAATGAGTATGGGTGATATTACAGACGAAGATCTCGACAGAGAATGGACCCTCGCCGCAGAGTATATCAGGCTCCTTGACGGGATGACTCCTTATACTCTTATGAAAGGTAACCACGATTCTGCGGAACAACTGGATGCTTACTTCCCCTATGAAGAGTACGCTGACCGTTTGGGCGGTAGCTATAGCGAGTCTGTAAGAAACTCCTGGCAGGAAGTAATTATCGGGGACATCAAGTATATGATAATGACTCTTGACTATAAGCCCTCCGATGAGGTTCTTGCATGGGCAAACGAGGAAATAGCTGCTCATCCCGAGCATAACGTTATATTTACCACCCACGCATATCTCTTTTCCGATGGAGATTATAACGGCCAGGGTGAGAGAATATGGGAAAATCTTGTTTCAAAGCACTCTAATATAGTTCTTGTTCTTTGCGGTCACGAGGACTCTGACCCCATCCTTATGAAGAAGAGCACCGGTGTTAACGGCAACGTTGTTACCCAGTTGCTTATTGATGGCCAAAACGTTGATAAGGAAAACACTCCTGCAGGTCTAATTGCTCTTCTCCACTTCTCTGAGGACGGTAAAACGGTAAACGTTGAATACTTCTCTACTGTTAAGGAAATGTACTTTACACCTGAAGGTCAGTTTACTATGGAATTGCCCGTAATAATGCCCGCAGCTCCCATGGCTAATATCTTCGAAAATCCTGTTACTTACATCATTATTGGTGTTGTTGCGGTGGGAATTGCCGTTGCTGTAATTCTTATTGTAAAGAAAAAGAAATAAAACCTGTATGTGTAAAGTGCTCAGCGTTGACACGCTGAGCACTTTCTTTTTAGTTTATTTTTTCTGCAATAGCTATTTTTATATCACCTGTAGAGGTTGTTATTTCGCAAATTCCACCCGATGCTGTGCGGGGAAGGCTGATTTTGCCGGTATCGGTAGTGGCAAAAAAGGTTTTCTCGGAGGCAAGAGTTCCCTTTACGTCTCCTGTGCTTGTTTTTACCGATATATTTTCGGCATCTGCGTTATTAAAAGTTACGTCTCCGGTACTTGTTTTTATATTTAGTTTTCCTGCTACCGTATTTGTGAGAGAAACGTCGCCCGTGGAGGTTTTAACATCAAACGTTTCGTTAGCTTTGCAATCGGTTACAATAACGTCACCCGTATCAGCTGTGAGAGTGATTCCTTCGGTAGCTGTCAGGCTTGATATGTGTATTTTTCCCGTAGTGGTTTTTATATTTAAAGAAAGGAGAGACATATTACCAGCTTCTATGTCACATGTATGGCCTACAAAAGAAAAGCTTTCAGAAACGTTTGCGTACCACGAGGTGTCTCCCGTATCCGTTTCAATCTTGGCCGTGGTGAAAGAAAAGTCTTTGCCTATATCCATATCTCCCGTATCCGTATTCAGAGCGATGGCCTCATATTCCGCTTTTGGCAGGTATACGGTAATAGTATGATTTTCGGTAAATATACCGATATAATCGTACCATTTTTTGTTATTAAGGGTTTTGATTGTCAGGGTGCCGTCTTGAACGGTTACCGAGTGGGTAATTTTGTCTGTTTCGTCGCAAACAACCCTGCATTTGTCATTTTCAGAGAACACAAATTTAAGGTCGTGGGTGTCCGTATCTATGGAAATATTTAAAAACTCTTCCGATACTCCGTAAGTGACGGGGGTGTAATTTTTTATAAACATATTAATAGAATCATAGCCTATCATAGATATCCCCACGCCTGCTGCAACGATCCCTAATATAAGGGGCACGGTGGCAATTATGAGGGCAATTTTTACAGAGGTTTTCATTTTGTTTCCTCCTTTTTAATAAAGCAGTATTTAAGACCGGCAATGGCTTTTTTTGTCAGAAATACCAGCCCCTTTATGGCATATACGCATCCAAATCCGCTAAAAATGGAAAGGGCGATAAGTATAAGCCCTACTCCGAGCAAGAACATCCACGCCCAGATTCCATTTATAAGTCCGCTGACAATAGATGCTATTATCGTTCCAATCGCCGCAGCTCCAAGACTTACGGGAACAGACCAAAGGCTGCCCACCACTGCCCAAAGGGAAACGTATACGGATAATATTACCGAAAATGCGGATATAAGAAGGGGAATCCACAAAGGCGCACCCAGAATAAGTAGTATTATTACTGTTGCGGAAGGCTTTTTTGAGGCTTTAACCTTATTCTTCACCAGTTTTACAATGGGTATATTTTTTAGTATCTCTTTTGCCGCTTCTTCGGGCGTTCCTATGGATGCTACTGCAGATTCTTCGTCAAGACCTTCTTCTATACGGTCATCAATCATTTCGGCATAGTATTCAACCGAGCTTTCAAGGTCTGCAGAATCAAGTCCTTCAAGGTGTTTGCGAAGCAAGGTTAAAAATTCAGTTTTATTCATGTATTTCATCCCCTCTCGTTACAAAACGGTATATTGAAAGTATTTCGGCCCATTCTTTTTTAAACTCCTCAAGCCGTGTGTGTCCTAAAGGTGTGATTCTGTAATACTTCCGTAGTCTTCCGTTGTGTTCTGCCGTTCGTACAGTCAGCAGATTTGCCGATTCCAATCTTCTGAGAATAGGGTATAAGGTGGACTCTGAGACTTCAACGAATGGCTTTATGTCTTTTATTATTTTATAGCCGTAGGAGTCCTCGTCTTTAATGGCAGCGAGAACGCAAACGTCTAAAAGGCCTCGTTTTATTTGTATATCCATAATGTAATGCCTCCCTTCGTATAATACTATACCACACATAGTATGCTTTGTCAAGAGGGGAATTGTAAAATTTTATAAAAAACGTTCGCACGGTTTTCCGTGCGAACGTTAATGCTATTTATACATTTTATATTTCGGGCATTACGATTTCTACTTCTTTGCCGCTGATGCTGGAGCGAAGAATACCGTCCAGAATAGCCTGATTCTTGATAATCTGGCTGGAGGGAACGGGGGAGGTGCCGCCCTCTTTAATAGCGGTGATAAAGGAACCGATCTTTTTATCCCAAAGGTTGGGCTCGTTGGGCTTATCCTTCTTGAGGGGAACCTTCATTTCAACGGGCAGTCCTGCAACGTGACGGTAGATGGTCATTTCGCCACCTACAGAGCCGTTCCAGCAAGCAGTAGAGGGGATTCTCAAACCTGCCTTTGTGCCGAGGATTATGGTATCACCGGGGGTGTCCATGTTCATTGCCCAAGAGATACGGAAGTCGAGAACAACGCCACCTTCAAGACGGATAAGGGCGCCTGCAAAATCGTCAACGGTGAATTTCTCTGCAATAGCTTCGGGATTTTCATTCTTGCCGTATCTGTAAGTTTCGGGATCCTTACCAAAGGTGTCAAAGGTAAATCCGCTTACTGTGAGGGGAGTGGGATATCCTATGGCGTTGAGAACCATATCCAGAGAATAACATCCAATATCGCCCAATGCGCCTACGCCAGCGGTGGAGTCTTCGATAAATGTGGTCTTTGAGTCACTTGCGGGGATACCTCTTCTTCTGCCGCCACCGGTCTGAATGTAGTATACCTTACCGAGCTCGCCGGATTCAACGATATGCTTTATCTGCTGCATGTTTTTGTCAAAACGGGGCTGGAAACCGATGGAGAGTATTTTTCCGCTTTCCTTTTCGGCGCGCATCATTTCAGCCGCTTCGTCAAGGGTAACGGAGAAGGGCTTTTCAACTATAACGTTAACGCCCTTTTTGAGTGCGTATATGGTAGGAGCTGCATGCTGACGGTTGTATGTACATACTGATACTGCGTCAAGCTCTTCTTTGTCGAGCATTTCTTCGTGATTGGTGTAGCAGGTAGCATTTTCAACTTCATGCTTCTTGCCAAAGTTTTCTGCTTTGCCGGGGATAATGTCGCAAAGAGCAATGATTTCGATGTCTTCACGTCTTAAATAAGCTTTGATGTGGGATCCAGCAATACTGCCGGTACCGATAATACCCACGCGAATTTTTCTGTCTTCCATTATTATCTATTCCTTTCTTTTGCAAGGTAGATTTTTTAGCAACATAATTATAGCACATATTTGGTAAAGAGTCAAGTTTTTTCGGTTGACAAAAGGTAGAAATTGGTGTATAATTATTAAAACATTACAATAAAGGAAGATTAACTATGAGATTATCGGTTGAAACAAAAGCGTTGAGAAGTAAATTCGGTGACGAGAAGGCCATCGAAATGATAAAAGAGGCCGGATTTGACAGTCTTGATTTTTCATTTTACGGTACCCACTATTACGATCCCGTGGTTGGAGACGAATATATAGAACACGCAAAGAAGATCCGCGCCTTAATGGATGATCTTGGAATAGATTGCCATCAGGCTCACGCTCCTTTTGATATGAAGTACGGGATGAAATTCGATGTTTCTCAGCCCGAATATCTCGTTATCGTCAGATCAATAGAGGCTGCAGCTATACTCGGTGCAAAGAGCATAGTAGTTCACGCGATAAAAACAAACGAGGCTGAAGAGCCGGTTGATTTTACTGAATATAACCTCAAATATTATAAAACGCTTGAGCCTTACTGCGAAAAATTCGGAATAAAAATAGCCGTTGAAAATCTTTTCTACCGTGATAAGAAAAGAAAAACCTTCAAAGGCGTTTTAGGTAATCCTTCAGAACTGAGCTCGTTTATTGAAAAGCTCGATTCGCCCTGGTTTACCGTATGCGTTGACGTTGGTCACGCAAGTCTTGTGGGGTATGAGCCCGAAGACTTTATCAGAGGCATGAAGCCCGGACTTGTTACCGCCCTGCATATTCAGGATAACGATTATCTCGAAGATAGACATATCCTGCCTTTCACGGGAAAACTTAATTGGGTCAACATAATGAAGGCCCTTAAGGAAACCGGATACGAAGGCGAGCTTAACTTTGAATTACAGACATTTATGCATAAATTCCCCATGGAATTCATGCTTGAGGTTCTCAAATTTGAAGAGAAGGTTGGAAGATATCTTATATCTTTATCCGATAAAGATTAAATATAAAGGAGAACGATTATGGAATTCAGCGTAAACCATCCAATACTGTTTGCTTTGGTCGCTGTTATTATTGCAGTTGTTTTCGGTCAGTCCGTATTCTTCCTCGTTAAAGCCTGGAAGAGAGGCGTAAAAATAGGCATGGATAAAAAACAGCTCCGCAAAATCGCAGTAACAGCCACTCTTTTCACAATAGCCCCCGCCGTGGCGATAGTTATCAGCGTTATCGCACTGTCAAAACAGTTGGGACTTGCTTTGCCCTGGCTCAGACTCAGCGTTGTAGGTTCTCTTTCCTATGAGGCTATTGCTGCTGAAAATACGGCAAACGCTATGAAGCTTGACGCTCTTACTTCCCTTAATGCGTCTCAGTTTGTCACCATTGCTCTTGTTATGACTTTGAGTATCATGGTTGGCATCTGGCTCGTTCCTGTTATCTGCAAAAAGATGCAGTCGGGTATGATAAATCTTGAAAAACGAGATAAAAAATGGGCGGATATCTTTAACTCTGCTATGTTTATCGGTATGATAGCAGCCTTTGTTGGCTTTGTATTCTGCGACGTGTCAAACGCATTTTCCGGGGACTTTACAGGCCTCATTCCCGTATGCGTAATGGCCGTTTCCGCCGTTGTGATGATGGTGTGCGGTTTGCTTGCAGGTAAGTTTAAAAAGATCCATTGGATATCGGATTATGCTCTTCCCGTAAGCCTTGTTGTAGGTATGGCCAGCGCTATTCCGTTTACATCTTGGTTATCATAAAAGGGGTCTGCGTGAAAGACAATTTATGCCAATAAGATATTGTGCGCTCTTCACGCTTAAATTCAAAGTTCGATAAAGCCTCACTTTGAATTTGTTTTTGCGTTGCCGTAAACGGCAACATGGAGGATTATTATGAAAAAAGAACTTACATATATGGATAAGGTCCACCGTTGGGGCAGAATATGGAATCTGTCTGTAATGGTGATACTCTTTGCTTTCCCCGTAGCCGTCGCGCTGATATTTAACGCCACTCCCGATTGGAACGGTCTGCTTATGGGTCTTATTGCAACGGCTCCTATGTATTGGGCTGTAGGCGTTGTTGAAACCATAACTTTTATCCCCATGCTCGGTGCCGGTGGCTCCTATCTTTCTTTCGTTACCGGTAATATTTCAAACCTTAAGTTGCCCTGCGCTCTTAACGCTCTTGAACAGGCAAAGGTAAAGGCAAATTCAGAGGAAGGCGAAATAGTTTCCACCATAGCCATCGCTGTGTCAAGCATAGTTACAACCTTGATAATTATTCTTGGCGTTATCCTCATAGTTCCTCTTACTCCCGTGCTTGACAATCCTGCCCTCGACCCCGCTTTTGCACAGATGATCCCTGCGCTCTTCGGCGGTCTTGGCGTTGTGTTTGTCTCCCGTAACTGGAAGCTTGCTATTGCTCCCGTTATCCTTATGCTTATTCTCTTTATAGCAGTTCCCGCTCTTAATGCTGACACCGTTGGTATAATGGTGCCCGTAAGCGTGGTATTTACCCTTATTATCAGCCGTATTATGTATAAAAAGGGTATCCTTTAAGGAGGCAGCGAATGACTGTTGCAATTATTATAATCGCTTTGATAGCCGTTTTCGTGGGAGTTCTTCTCATTCGCGGCGCAACCTTTAAACCAAACGTTATGCCTGTTACCGAGTCTGAAAAGATCGAGTTTGACAGGGAAGCACCCATAAATGCTTTGCAGAAACTTATAAGATGCAAGACAGTATCCTATTACGATAAAGAGCTTGAGGACGATGAAGAGTTTGAAAAACTCATAGCCTTGCTTCCAGAGCTTTATCCTAACGTTTTTGCCAACTGTTCATTTGATAAACTGCCCGATAGAGCTTTGCTTTTCCGTTGGCAGGGTAAATCTTCCGACCATCCGTCGGTAATGATGGCTCATTACGACGTTGTTCCCGTTGAAGAAAAGGATTGGGATAAGCCTCCTTTTGATGGAATAATTGAGGACGGCGTTATGTGGGGTAGAGGAACTCTTGATACCAAAGCCACCTTCAACGGAGTGCTGTCCGCGGCTGAGCATCTTATCAAGCAAGGCTTCGTGCCTGAAAACGACGTCTACTTTGCCTTTTCGGGCGGAGAAGAGGTCAATGGTAAGGGCGCTTCAAACGTAGTAGATTACTTTGAAGAAAAGGGAATAGAGCTTGCTCTGGTTCTTGACGAAGGCGGCGCTGTGGTTGAAAACGTATTCCCCGGTGTTAAAGCTCCCTGTGGCCTTATAGGTATTGCGGAAAAGGGTATGATGAACGTTACCTTTTCCGTAGAGTCGGGCGGCGGGCACGCATCTGCGCCCCTTCCTCACACTCCCATAGGGCTTCTTTCTCAGGCTTGCTGTAAAATAGAGAATTCGCCTTTCCCCATGCACGTTACCAAGCCTGCGGCGGAAATGTTTGATACTCTCGGAAGACATTCCAATTTCCTTTACAAAGTCATCTTCGCAAACTTCGGCCTTTTTAAGGGTGTTCTTGATATGATAAGCAAGAAAAGTGGCGGAGAAATGAATGCACTCCTCCGTACTACCGTTGCATTTACCCAAGCTTCGGGAAGTCAGGCTCCCAACGTTATACCTCCCCAGGCTTCCATGACGGCAAATCTTCGTCTTAATCCCGAGGATACCGTTGATTCTGCTCTTGAACGTCTGAAAAAGACCGTGGGTGACGATAGGGTAAAGATAACTCTCGGCAGTCATATGAATCCCAGTAGGGTATCACAAACCGACAGCGATGGGTGGAAGAAGGTAGCCTCCGCCGTGGCAAACAACTGGCCCGGATGTGTGGTTTCTCCCTATCTTATGGTACAGTGTTCCGATTGCCGTCATTACGGCAGAATTTCCGATAAGGTATACCGTTTTTCCGCTATGGATATGACCTCCGCGGAAAGGAAGACCATTCACGGAAATAACGAGCGCATCCGACTTGAATCCATAAATAAAGCTGTTGAGTTCTACATACGATTAATGAGTCAATGCTGATAGATTAAAGGCGAAACGGAAAACCGTTTCGCCTTTAAAATTTCTCTTCAAACTAACTTTTGCCGTTGACTTTATGGGCTATTTATGTTATACTATAGTGTAAATGAAAAAACAAAGAGGTGGCAGAATGTTTGAACAGGCCTTAAAATGTATAGAATCCTACGACACCATAATAATTCACCGTCATAAGAATCCCGACGGCGATGCTCTTGGAAGTCAAATAGGTCTTAAACATATTATTAAAGAAAATTTCCCCCACAAGCGCGTGTATACCGTAGGGGATGCCTCTACACGTTATGGGTTTATGGAGGATTCTGCCACGGACGATGTTCCCGACAGTCTTTATTCTGGAGCTCTTGCAATTATTCTTGATACTTCTGCAAAGGCTTTGATCAGCGACGACAGATATACTCTTGCCGCAAAAACTCTTCGTCTTGATCATCACATTTTTTGTGAAAAGATAGCCGACGTGGAGATAACGGACACCTCTTGTGAAAGCTGTTGCGGACTGATTACCGCCATGGCTATGGAGCTTGGATTAAAGGTTAATTCTCTTGCCGCAAAATCCCTTTATACGGGAATGATAACCGATTCGGGTAGGTTCAGATACGACTCTACCTCCTCCGAAACCTTCCGCCACGCTGCTTTCCTGATGGAAAGGGAATTTACAACCAACGATATTTACCGTAATCTGTACGCCGATGATTTTTCATTTATCCAGCTTCGTGCAAAATTCGTACTTAAGATCAAGTTCTCTCCCAAAAACGTGGGATATATTTACACAGACCTTGCGGAAGCTGCCTCTTATGGGGTGGATAATTTTACTCTCTCCAGAGGTATGGTAAACGTTATGGGTGATATTCGAGGTGTGGACATTTGGGTCAACTTTACCGAAACGTCCGACGGTGTACTCTGTGAAATACGTTCAAGCAAGTATAATATTAATCCCATCGCTGTAAAATACGGCGGAGGCGGACATGAAAAGGCCAGCGGAGCTACCTTGAAAAACAGGGAAGAGGCTATGAAACTCTTGGCCGACCTTGATAGTCTTACGGAGGACAAGATATGAGTATTGAAATTAAAAGAGCAATTCTAGATAAAATAAAAGAGTACAACAGAATAATCCTTTTTCGCCACAAGCGTCCTGACGGCGATGCTGTTGGTTCTACCATGGGATTAAGAGATATTATAAAGCTCACCTTCCCCGAAAAGGAAGTTCTGCTCTTGAATTCCGATTATGCTGAATACGTTAAGTTTCTCGGCGAGGAGGACGGCCCTGTTGACGATGAGGTGTATAAGAGTTCTCTCGGTATCGTAATTGATACGGCTACGTCGGACAGAATATCTAATGAGAAATATTCCCTCTGTAAAGAGGTAATAAAGATAGACCACCATATCCCCGTTGAGGATTACGGTAATCTTATCTGGGTAGAGGAGGAACGCTCCTCCGCCAGCGAAATGATAGCTGATTTTTATGCTACATTTAAGGATGAGCTTGTTATTGATACTGCCGCTGCGACCCGCATTTATACGGGAATGGTCACCGACTCGGGCAGATTCAGATTCCGTTCCGTTTCGGGTGAAACTATGCGCCTTGCAGGTATGCTGCTTGAAAAGGGAATCGACGTAGATACTCTTTACGCTAACCTCTATATGAAGGACTTTAATTCCTTTAAATTTGAGTCTTACGTTTATAAGAAGATGAAGATTACCCCTGCGGGTGTGGCCTATATTCACGTGGATAAGAAAATGCAGAAGAAGTTTGGCCTTTCTCAGGAACAGGCAAGCGCTTCCGTATCTTATATGGATTCCATAAAGAACAGCCTTATATGGCTCGCTTTTATTACCAATGACGACGGTTCAGTACGTGTTCGCCTCCGTTCTCGTTTCGTTACCGTAAGTGAACTTGCAAACAAGTATCACGGCGGAGGACACGCCTGCGCAAGCGGAGCAACCGTATACAGTAAAAAAGAGCTTAAGGCTCTGATAAACGACGCAGATAAATTACTTAAAGATTATAAAGCAAATAACGAGGGTTGGTTATGAAAATACTTGTTACAAACGACGACGGCATAAAGTCTCCCGTCATTCCCCACCTTGTAAAGTGGGCGTCAAATTTTGCGGAGGTTACTACCGTTGCTCCCAAGCATCAGCAGAGCGGTAAGAGTCACGGTATTGAACTGCATAGAAAGATAGAAATAAAAAAGGTTGATATCGGTACGGGAACTCCCGCATATTACGTTGATTCTACCCCTGCAGATTGCGTAAGGTTTGCGGTCTTCGGTCTTAAAGAGCAGTACGATCTTGTTATATCTGGTATAAATCACGGTTATAATCTTGGCCAGGATATTGTTTATTCGGGAACCTGTGGAGCTATATTTGAGGCTGCCCGTCAGAACATAAACGGCCTTGCATTGTCCACCACTTCAAAGGAATTTGAGTCTGCGGTAGCAAGTCTTGATTTTGTTTGGAAGTTCTTTGAGGAGAAGAAGCTTTGGGAGCTTACCAATCTGTATAACGTAAATATTCCCCCTCAGTTTAAGGGCGTAAGATTTACCCGTCAGGGTGGAATTTTCTATAACGATTTCTTTGAGGATTTGGGTGACGACCTTTACCGTCAGGGATGTACTGCCCGCGAGTACGACCGTACAGACCCCTATCTTGATATTAACGCCATAAACGAGTCCTATATGTCCATAACTCCTCTCATTCTTACCAGAACCGATGAGGAAGTTTATAAGAAGCTTCAGACTTTATAATTTTGTTTGATAAAAAGAATTCCCCGTGAACCTT
>JAZQLP010000081.1:0-5334 GCA_045542755.1 Eubacteriales bacterium | reverse complement strand
GCGCAAGCGCCGCAGAAGCCGTTACGGCAACCGCAACCGCGTACCAGCTGATAACCCGCATATTCCATAGCGGTCATAATTGTCAGATTCTCCGGAACAGAGTACTTCTTACCGAAGAGAAATATATTTACCATATTTTCCATATTATCACTCCTTAATATTCACTGGGCAGTTCATCCAGCTCGTCGCAACGGAACACGGGACCGTCCTTGCATACGTACTTAGAACCAACGTTACATCTGCCGCACTTACCTACACCGCACTTCATACGAAGCTCAAGAGTGGTGTAGATCTGTGTCTTGTCAAAGCCGAGAGCACAAAGACCCTCAAGGGTAAACTTGATCATGATGGGAGGACCGCAAAGAACGGCTGTCTTATTGGTATCAAAGCCAAGTTCTTTTACATAGTTAGGAACAAAGCCTACGTGGCCGTCCCAGCCTTCCTGGGGATTGTCAATGGTCAAATGAACGTCGATACCTTCATCGTTTGCCCATTCGTCAATGATCTCCTTATAATCGAGAAGGTCATCTTTACTTCTTGAGCCGTAAACGATGTCTATCTTTCCGTATCTGTCACGGTAGTGGCGACAGTAGTTAATAACTGAACGAAGGGGAGCAAGGCCAACACCACCTGCTATAAACAGAAGGTTCTGTCCTGCAAAAGCATCGTCTACGGGGAAGGGCTTGCCGTAAGGTCCGCGGATAGTTATCTGCTGGCCAACCTCTGCCTGATGGAGCCAATCGGTTACGCATCCGCACTTTTTGATGGAGAATTCCATATATTCCTCATTTGTGGGTGAGGACGTGATAGAAAACATAGCCTCTCCAACACCGGGTACGGAAAGCATAGCGCACTGTCCGGGTCTGTGGTCAAAAGCCTTTTTGCCATCGGGAGTTACTACTCTGAAGGTCTTTATATCGGGGGTGTCTATACGAACATCGGTTATTACGCCAATTTTGGGAATTAAGGTTTCAGAAACGTTATTCATCCTTTTTTCCTCCCAACTTTCTCATTACTTTGGCAATATTCATGGATATGGGGCAACGGGAGATACATCTTCCGCAACCTACACAGCTAAACAATCCGTCGTTATTCTCAGGATAGTATACAAGCTTGTGCATAAAGCGCTGACGGAAACGCTCCTTTTGAGAGTTTCTGTTGTTTCCGTGTGCCATCTTTGTGAAATCGGAATACATGCAAGAGTCCCAACATCTGAATCTTATAACGCCCTTACCATTGTTAAAGTCCTTAATGTCATAGCACTGGCAGGTGGGGCATACAAAGGTACAGGTTCCGCAACCCAGACAGGTCTTTGACATCTCTTCCCATATGGGATCGTCAAAGAGTTCCTGGGTTTTGCCACCTCCGAAAGCATCCTTGTTAAGGTCTGCAAGGGGAAGCTTTTTGAGAATCTCTTTTGTTTTGCTCTGCTGAGCTTCAACTTCTGCAGAATCGGCCTCTTCGGTGAATGCTTCAAGCTTCTTTAAAAGAGCTTCGCCCTTTTCTGTGTTGCCCTTAAGATAGAGGGCAGTTTCCGTTTTCCAAGCCGCAATATCGCCTGCGGGTGAAGTGGGGTCGATGTCGAAGGTCGTACAGAAGCAGGTCTCGGAAGGTCTTGAGCAGGCCACGGAAATAAGTATTCCATGGGCTCTTCTTTGAGCATAGTAGCTGTCTACGGGCTCGGTGAGGAAAACTCTGTCAAGAATATCAAAGCTCTTTACGTCGCAAGGGCGAATGCCGAATACTACGAAATCTTCTTTTTCATCTCTGATATCAACGATTTCTATTTCTTTGCCCGACATCTTGAATTCCATAAGGTTTTCAACCTGGGGGAAGAAGAAATCTTTGGGGCTCTTTGTTGTGTTAAGAGCATTGCTCCACTTGGAGCCCTTCTCCCACTTTGTATAAACGGAGTTGCCCGCTTCATCATCTGTGGGAAGATAGAGAGTCATATTATCCGCAATAGCCTCAAAAAAGGCATCAAGGGAAGAGAGTAAACATTTACGCATCCTTACCGTTCCCCCTTTCAATGGCTTCTGCGGGCTCCATATCGTCAAGGGTATAATTTACCAGAGGCGCTCTTAAGCCAACCTCTTCACCTGCCTGGTAGTCACCGTAGAAGGTATTTATATCCTTGATAAATTTTCTATTGAGAAGGTGGAGAGGAATGTTTTGGGGACATACTCTTGAACATTCTCCACAGTCGGTACATCTGCCCGCTACGTGGAATGCTCTGATAATGTGGAACATCTTTTCTTCAAAGCTGGTTGCGGGAGCCTTGTTTTCTGCAGCGGAATCGGGGTTGTTGAATACGCATTTTTCGCAAGTACAAGCGGGACATACGTCACGGCAAGCATTACATCTGATGCATCTGGAAAGCTCGTTCTGCCAGAAAGCGAATCTTTCATCTGGAGTCATAGCTTCCAGTTCTTCTACCTTGTCGAATCTGTTGGAGTCGAGGATTTCGCCCTCTTCGCCCATAAGCTCATCATAGCCTACGTGCTTTTTGCTCTTACAGCTAAGACATCTTTCAGCCATAACTTCTGCAAAATCAAGGAGAAGGGGAGTGTCTTCGTATAATGTCTGAACGGCAACCTTTTCTCCTTCATCTTTAATTGAGGTGATACCGTCGCCTGCAAGAGCCTTTATTTTTGCAATATCGGCCATGCCGTTGCAGGGGATACCTACAGCATAAACCTTTTCACGGTCAATTCTGTGCTCGGTTAAAAGCTGATTGAAGCTATAGGTGTCGCAAGGCTTGAGAAATACCAGTATTTTGCCTTCGGACTTTTTTGTCTGGGCAACAAGGTATTTTGAAAGGTTTGCACCGCAGAAATCGTTCCAGACGAAGTTTGCTTCAATATCTTTTATTTCAGTGAACAGGGAAGGAGTTACGTCGTATTCGAAATCTCCCACTGTCCAACCAAGAACTGCGGTAACGGTGCCGTCGTTAAGGAGGGCAGATGCTTTTTCAATTAAAGCGGTTCTTGTTATTTTTTGCATCTCAAATCCTCCAATCTCTTGTTTTCGCCAAGAGCGGCTACCTTTTCGGCAAAATCGTTCATAGTAGCTGCAAATTTAGCGCCTTCTGCTGCTGATACCCATTCAAGACGGGTACGTTCTCTCTCGATTCCAAGGAAGTCGAGCATGGAGAAGAGAAGGGTCATTCTTCTTCTTGTGAAGTAGTTTCCTGAAGTATAGTGGCAGTCTCCGGGGTGACAGCCGCAGATGATTACGCCGTCTGCTCCACGCTGGAATGCTCTTAATATAAACATAGGATTAACTCTGCAGGAGCAGGGAACCCTTATTATTTTTACGTCTGCGGGATAATTCAAACGGTTGTTACCTGCAAGGTCAGCACCTGCATAGGAACACCAGTTACAGCAAAACGCCACTATAAGGGGTCTGTAATTATTTACTTGCATATGGCGTCTACCTCCGCGATTATCTGATTACTTGAAAATCCTTTCAGGTCCATAGCACCCGAGGGACAAGCTACCGTACAAGCACCGCAACCCTGACATACGGCAGGATTTACTTTTGCTACGCGACGAATAGCCACGCTTCTGTCGGGCATACGGAACTCTTTGTTTTCATAAGTGATAGCACCGTAGGGACATACTCTTTCACAAGAAGAACATCCGTTACACAAAAGCTCGTTGGAGTTTGCAACGCAGGGGTTACCCGTAAGCTTATCCTTAGCCAAGAGGCCTATGACCTTTGCGGCAGCCGCACCGGCCTGAGATACTGTTTCGGGAATATCCTTGGGACCCTGACAAGCACCGGAGAGGAATACGCCGGCTGTGGGGCTCTCTACGGGACGGAGTTTGGGATGTGCTTCTGTGAAGAAGTCGTTTGTATCCATACTTGCTGTAAGCATAGTAGCCAAGGGACGGGCAGACTTGTCTGGTTCTATTGCTGCTGCCAGAACTACAAGGTCAGCATCAATGTGAAGCTGCTTGTTTTCTATAAGGTCAGAAGCCTGAACCTTCAGCTTATCTCCGTGGGGAGAAACCTTACCTACCATACCTTTTATATAATGTACGCCGTATTCTTCTACTGCGCGGCGGTAGAACTCATCAAAGTTCTTGCCGGGAGTTCTTACGTCTATGTAGAATACGTATACGTCGGTATCGGGATATTTATCTCTGGTAAGCATAGCGTGCTTTGCTGTATACATACAACAAATCTTAGAGCAATACTCCTTACCCTTTTCTGCGCAGGATGCACATCTGGAGCCAACACACTGAACGAATACGATAGTGTGGGGATGCTTGCCGTCAGAGGGGCGGAGAAGCTTACCTGCTGTGGGGCCTGCGGCGTTAGTCAATCTTTCAAATTCGAGAGATGTGATAACGTCCTTAGACTGGTTATATGCAAACTCGTCAAACTTATCCATGCTTATGGGATTAAAGCCTGTAGCAACTACGATAGCACCGTATTTTTCCTGGATAAATTCATCCTTCTGGGTATAATCTATTGCTTTTGCTGCACAGAATCTGGCGCAAAGACCGCACTTTCCGTTTTTAAGCATATTACAGTAGTCGGGGTCTATGGTAGCTACCTTAGGTACTGCCTGAGCAAAAGGAATATATATTGCGCGTCTGTTATCCATGCCGAGGTTGAACTCGTTAGGAACCTTCTTCTGGGGGCACTTTTCTATACAAGCACCACAACCTGTACAAAGGTCTTCTTTAACGAAACGTGCTTTTTTCTTTATCTTTACGTCGAAGTTTCCAACGAAACCGTTAACCTCTTCTACCTCGCTGTAAGAGAAGATTCTTATCTTTTCATGCTGTGCAACGTCCACCATTTTGGGGGTAAGTATACAAGCCGCACAGTCGAGGGTGGGGAAGGTCTTGTCAAGCTGAGCCATCTTACCGCCGATAGTGGGATTTTTCTCAACTATATCAACGGGGAAGCCTGCATCTGCAATGTCAAGAGCAGTCTGTATACCTGCAATACCGCCACCGATAACGAGAGCTCTCTTTGTTACGGGAGATTCTCCGGGAACGAGGGGGGCATTGAGGTGTACCTTTGCAACAGCCGCTTTAGCGAGAATGATAGCCTTTTCGGTACCGGCCTGAATATCCTTATGTACCCAGGAGCACTGCTCACGGATGTTTGCAATCTCTACCATGTAGGGGTTCAAGCCTGCAGCGGCAGCGGTTTTTCTGAAAGTTGCTTCGTGCATACGGGGAGAGCAGGAGCATACTACTATTCCCGTAAGCTTATGTTCCTTTACGGCATCGATAATCATATTCTGACCGGCCTGGGAACACATGTATTGATAGTCGGTGGAAAAGATTACGCCGGGTTCGTTCTTTAACGCCT
>JAZQLP010000080.1:0-7451 GCA_045542755.1 Eubacteriales bacterium | reverse complement strand
AAATCGCTTCTTCTGTAAAATACACTATTGTCAACGGGCAGATCGCCTGGCAATCAACCCCATAACTCTAACGGCAGGGAATATCCTTGCCGTTATTTTTTTATACAGCTCTTGCATTTTGCCGTAAAATGGTTTATAATGTGGATATAACATTAATACCGAGGTCACTATGTATTCACGCGTTTACGTTGAAATAACAAATATCTGCAATATGCACTGCTCCTTCTGTCACGGCCATTCACGGCCCCCAAAACGGATGAGCGAGGATGAGTTTTCCCGTGTCCTCGATGCTCTTTCTGGGCAGACGGAGTATCTGTATTATCATCTTATGGGCGAGCCCCTTACTCACCCGAGGTTATATGAGTTTATTGGGGCGGCCACCCAAAAGGGTTTTAAATCCGTAATAACCACAAACGGCACCCTTCTCTGGAAAATGGGAGAGGCTCTTATTGCCGCAAGCCCCCATAAGGTCAGCATTTCGCTCCATAGCCTTGAGAATAAATATACCGATTTTGAGAGGTATATGACCGGAGTAACGGAATTTGCCCGTGCTGCTTCGGATAGGGGAATAATCGTTGTTTTAAGGCTCTGGAACAGAGGCGTTGACGGGGGACTCAATGATAAGGTGCTTGACTTTTTGAAAGTTAATATTGAGGGCGACTGGACTGAAAACTCCCGTGGCATCCGTATCCGCAATAAGCTTCATCTTGAATGGGGCGACCGCTTTGAGTGGCCCGATACTCAGGCTGAATTGCAAGGCGACGAGGTATTCTGCTACGGCCTTCGCGACCATTTCGGTATCCTCTCCGACGGCACCGTGGTGCCCTGCTGTCTTGACAGCGACGGGGTCATAAATTTGGGCAACGTCTTTACCCAGAATCTCTCGGAAATACTCGCCTCACCCCGCGCCAAAGCCATTTTTGAGGGTTTCAGTTGCCGAAAGGCCACCGAGGAGCTCTGTAAAAGATGCGGCTACGCCCAAAGGTTTTCCTTGGGAAAGTGATAAAATTGTTAAGTTCCCGTTTATGGGGCGGAAATGCTTGACAAATTCAAATTGTTTTGGTATACTTGTTAGGAAATAAGTTGAAAAGGAGATTCTAATTATGGAACCTATCAAACTTGGTATAATCGGTCTTGGCCGAGCAGGTAGAGGTATGCACCTTAAAGAGCTTGCAGGCAAAGAGGATATGTATAAAATAGTAGCCGTTTGCGACCTTATTGAGGAAAGACGCAACGAAGTTGCAGAGCAGTTCGGCTGCAAGGCTTACGAAAATATGGACGACCTTATCAACGACCCCGAAGTAGAGCTCGTTGACATCGCAACCCGTTCCTGCGACCATTACGCTCATGCAAAGAAGGCTCTTCTTGCAGGAAAGAACGTTTTCCTCGAAAAGCCCATGAGTATGGAAGCCGAAGAGGCTGAAGAGCTGGCTCGTCTTGGCGCAAGCTACCCCCGTCTTTTCATCAGACATAACCGTCGTTGGGAAGGCAAATTCACCCAGATAAACGAAATCATTGATTCCGGTATCCTCGGTGATATTTACGAGGTTAAACACACCAGAAACAGCTTCCAGGTTCGTAACGACTGGCAGACTATTAGCGAATTCGGTGGCGGTCAGCTTCTTAACTGGGGTCCCCATATCGTTGACCATGCCCTCAGATTCTGCGGCGACCACTACAAGGATATGATGGCTCAGACCAGACAGATCAACGCTTCCGGCGACTGCGAAGACGTTATTAACGTAAGCTTCAAGGGTATCAATAACCGTATAGTTAATATGGAAATCGTTTGCGCTGCAGCTCTCGATACTCCCCAGTACATAGTTTACGGTAACAGAGGCGCTCTTATCGACAAGGGCAAGACTCTCGCTCTCAAGTACGTTAAGCCCGGTGTTGTAATTCCCAAGAAGGCTCCCGATGCAGGCACTCCCATGGGTGGCTTCGGTGCTCCTCCCGCAATTGAATGGATCGAAGAAGAGATCCCCGCAAGAAAGGACGAAAGACTCGACCAGACTTGGGGCGCTATCTACGACGAGATCAGAAACGGCAAGCCTTACCTTATCAAGCTCGACGAGGCTGTAGAGGTTATCAGAACCATCTGCGCTATCAAAGAACAGGCTGCTATCGACTAATAAAAATAACAAATCTCCACCCGCAAAACGGGTGGAGATTTTTTTTATATATTTTTTTAATGAGTATCTCTGAATACTATATCATCCTCGTCAACTTCGGGCTTTTCGACGGGAGTTGCCACGTGCTTTACCAGAACGGGATAGATAACGAAGTTGTTAAAGAAGTTGCAGGCTCCGAAGGGGAGGGTGAGGATTATGGCCAGAGAAGAGGGCCAGGTTATAAAGCACACACCGATAACTGCAAGGTTTACCAATATCATAAGAATGTTGGGGCCAAGCTTGTACATACCAAGGATGATACTGTTACGGATAAGATCTTTGAGCTTAAGGTCAAAGGATACCATCATGGGGAATATGTAGAAGTTAGCGCAGATAAATATATATCCAACCCATATAAGCACGAATACTGCCACGGTGCGGAGCCAGCCGGGAACTTCCATTCCCGTGCCTGTCCAGGCAAAGAATGCGTAAACAGAAAGGGCAATAAGAGCCGCATTTATAACCTCGATTACTATACCTTTAAGGAAGTGCTCCTTTGCTTTGGCGAAAAAGTCGGCAAACATGTCCACGGGCTTACCCTGGGAGAGATTTCTCATAACGTAGGTAAATCCTGCGGTTGCAGGGCCTATGGTTATAATAGGAGCGCAGGCAAAAAGGTAAACGATATTAAGAACGATTATCTTCCAGAAGTTTCGACCGAAGGCCTTGAAGAATCTTATGATTCCGGGGGCCTGGGCTTCGGTCTTGCTGACGCCTTTGCCTTCCTTTGTGTAGTTGAATAGCTTCATTTTCGCTGTTCCTTTCTTTTAGTGAAACACGTATCCACCAACGAAGTGTCCGTAAATGGTCACTACGCCCCCTATAAGCAGCGCAAATAGGGTGGATTTGATATATCTTGGGATAGAGAAGTCGTTTATGGGTAGATATTGGCTTTTGGGTTCGGATATTATGCCCAGCCTTTGTAGGGTAAAAAAGGATGCCCTTATTCCGTCCCCCGATACTGCGGCCATAAGAATGAACTCCGTCACCGTAATAGGAAGTGTAAGAAGGAAGGGGAGTAGTCCCTTTGCTCCGAAGGCAGAAAAGGTCGCCGCCGTAAAAACTCCCCAGCCGTAGGTGGCAAATGCACCCAAGGGAAGGCATACGGCTACTCCCACAGCCGAAAGACCTGCCGCCGCAGTCAGTAGGGTAAGCCCCAGAGTGGGAATGGCACCCTGAGGGGTAAGGCAGGGGAAAATTCCCTTTATCTGAACCAGTATATCCGTGGCGGGCTGACCGCCAAGCATTTCTCTTATAGCCGTCGCAACTCCCAGACAGTAGCCCGAGATAACGGCTATATAACCCAATATTAAACATCCTTTACCTTTCATTAAACAATACCTCGTATTTTAGTTTGTTTAATAATATGAAAGGAAAGGTGCTGAAATACCTTTTTAGAGGGCTTTCATTGCTATGGCGCACTCAAGACGCTTCTTTTCCATTTCGCATCCGGTGGAGTTGGGCTTGAGAATGTCGCCGTTTGCATAGAAGTTGTTAGCCGCGCAACCGCCCGAGCAGAAATATTTTGCCCAGCACTTGTCGCACTCGTCCTTGTCGGGAATGGTGGTGGCGGAGAACTTCTCGGTAAGCTCCTTGCTAAGGTCAAAGCTTTCCATAATGTTGCCCATTACAAAGTCGGTGTTGCCAACGAATCTGTGGCAGGGATAAACCTCGCCTGCAGGGGTAATGGCAACGTATTCGCTACCGCTACCGCAGCCCTTCATACGTTTGATAACGCAGGGACCCTGCTCAAGGTCAACCATAAAGTGGAAGAAGTTTATAAAGTCGTCGTCCGACTTGTTTATCTTGTCTATTTCAAGACCGAGCTTTTCGTATTCTGCAAATATCTGGGGCAGATGCTCGTCCTTGAGAGCCATGGGGGAGGAGGGGTCAAGTACTACGGGCTCTACCGATACCTGATCAAAGCCAAGGTCGTGCATATGGAGAACGTCCTTTGCAAAGTCGAGGTTTTCAGCCGTAAACGTACCTCTTACGTAGTAGCTCTTGTCACCGCGTACCTCTCTGAACTTCTGCAGCTTGGGTACGATTGCGTCGTAGGAGCCCTTTCCGTTTACGCCTATACGGACGCTGTCGTTTACGTCCTTTCTGCCGTCAAGGGAGAGAACCACGTTGTCCATGGTTTCGTTGAGATATTCTATAACCTCGTCGTTAAGGAGCAGACCGTTGGTGGTAAGGGTGAAACGGAAATGCTTGTTGTGCTTTTCCTCTATGCTTCTCGCATATTCCACCGTCTGCTTTACAACGTCAAGGTTCATCAAGGGTTCACCGCCGAAGAAGTCAAGCTCCAGATTTCTGCGGCTACCCGATTTTTCAATCATAAAGTCAATGGCCTTCTTTGCCACTTCAATGGGCATAAGGGCTCTTTCGGCGCAGTATCCGCCGCCGTCGGCAAAGCAGTATTTGCAACGGAGGTTGCAGTCGTGCGCCACGTGGAGGCATACCGCCTTTATGGGGTACTCCTGAGGGAAGGTGGGGGTATAATCCCTCTTTGAAAATAGCTGGTCGTTTTGATACAGCTCGTAAAGCTCAGCGTACGCTTCCTCTATTTCTTCTTTTTTATATGAGGACAGAGCTGCAAAAGCTTCTTGGGGACAGGTTTCGGTAAGAAAAACGTCTTCACCTTTGGGGCTGAGGAAGTTTACAAGGTCGTATGCGGCCTTTTCAAGAATGTGAATGGCTCCGCTTTCCACGTCCATGCAGAAATCGTTGCCGTAAAGCGAATATGTATGAATCATTTCAGTGTTCCTTTTGTATAGGTTATGCCTAATGCTTTTTATGGGCTGCCGCAAATTGCAGCAGCCCGTAAACTTGGTAGCAATAACTTACTTGCTCTTCTTTTCGCACTTCTGGTTAGCAACGGTGCAGGAGGTCTTGCAAGCGGACTGGCAAGAGGTCTGGCATTCGCCGCAGCCGCCCTTACAAGCGCTCTGCTTAAGAGTGGGTTTTGCGATAGTCTTAACAAATTTCATGCTTATCTATCCTTTCTGATTTTACTGTTTACTTTTTTTTCAGGTTTACCGATATAATTCCGCCCAAGGCTCCCATTGGAAGCTCCAAAGCTCCGTATATCAGGTATTGAACTATTCCTTCATCTCCCATTATGGCCCCGAGAGCTATATGGATGATGAAAACTACTCCTCCGGCAATAAGCCCGTTGACCAGCCCGTCCGTTCCTATGAGTCGTAACGATATAAATCCCGCCGTCAGAGAGGCCGTTGCCACCGTCAGGTAAATAAATATCTCCATAAGTTCGTCGGGTATGGACGAAAGGGCGAATACCGCCGAAAAAGTCAGCAGAAGCAGTATGGCCAGGACAAATCCCGAAAGTCCTCCGAAAAGAAGCTTTTTTATTTTGCCCGTTACCCTTGTTGCTCCGTATCCCGTTCCCGAAGAAAGGGATGCTTTTTTTGTATCTGTCATATTGACCTCCCCAAATAAGAATCTCATTCAATCCTATGAGAGGGAGGGGATCATTATGCCCGATATCAGCCGGAAATGGTATCCTTGGACTGGATAGCCCACTTCTTTATGGATATTCTGTTCTTGTCAGCGCCGGTTTCGATAATGAATATATCGTCGTCCTTGATCTGACGAACTACGCCGGTAATACCGCCGATGGTAGTAATGGTGTCACCGATCTCAATGGAAGCGCGCATCTTCTGGGTTTCTTTTTCCTGCTTTTTCTGGGGTCTGATGAGGAAGAAGTAGAATGCCAGAGCGATAAGAACGATGGGAAGAATGGTGGTCAGCGCGCTCATAAACTGCTGCGCGGGAGTGAGTTCTTCGGCAACTTCTGCTCCGGTAGTGGCAGTTTCGCTGAGGAAGATCAGCGCGTTGGAAAGAAAATTGGTCATGGGGTTTTACCTCCGTCATATAATAATTAATTATACAATATATATTGCCCTATTTCAAGGGATTTTTCAAAATGTCGGAAAAATTTCTCAACTGTGCTATATTCTCACGCCGTAGATCTCACGCTTTTCTCTGTAAAAGCTTTCAAATCTTCCCTCTTCAAGGGCCAGACGAATGTCCTCCATAAGCTTGTTGTAGAAGCGGAGATTATGCTGAACGGCCAACCTCATTGCCAGCATCTCGTTGGAGCAGAGGAGATGGCGGAGATACGCTCTGGAATATCTGGTACAGCAGGGGCAGTCACATTCGGGGTCGAGAGGGGAGTCGTCGCGGATATATTTGGCGTTGTGGATGTTGATTATGCCCCGGGATGTGAAGAGGTGTCCGTGACGGGCGTTTCTTGAGGGCATTACGCAGTCAAAAAAGTCCACGCCTCTGTGCACCGCTTCAAGGATGTTTACGGGAGTTCCCACGCCCATAAGGTACCTGGGCTTGTCCTTAGGCATATGGGGCTCAACCGCTTCTATTACCCTATACATATCGGGTGCGGGTTCTCCCACCGCAAGACCGCCTATGGCGTATCCGTCAAGACCCAGAGTGGCGATGTCCTTCATATGCTGAACTCTCAAATCCTCGTAAGTACAGCCCTGATTTATACCGAAAAGCATCTGCTTTTTGTTTATGGTATCGGGATGCTCGTTAAGTCGAGCCATTTCCTTCTGGCATCTTACAAGCCATCTGAATGTTCTTTCGCAGGACTTTTTGGAGTAGTCGTACTCGGCGGGGTTTTCAACGCACTCGTCAAAGGCCATAGCTATGGTTGAGGCAAGATGGGACTGTATTCTCATACTTTCCTCGGGCCCCATAAATATCTTGTGCCCGTCAAGGTGAGAGGCGAAGGTAACGCCTTCTTCCTTTATCTTGCGGAGAGAGGAAAGGGAGAATACCTGAAATCCGCCGCTGTCGGTAAGTATGGGACGCTTCCAGGTGGTGAACTTATGCAGACCGCCAAGGTCGTGTACTACCTGGTCGTTGGGGCGGAGGTGGAGGTGATAGGTGTTGCAAAGCATTACCTGACAGCCCAGCTCCTCAAGGTCGCCTGCCGATACACCGCCCTTTATTGCGGCGGCGGTGGCAACGTTCATAAATACGGGTGTTTTTATTTTTCCGTGAGGGGTTTTCCGTGTTAAACATCTCGCTTACCCGGAAGCCCTCTACGGTAATTAAGCTTTTTTATTTTACTTCTTCAACTTCAACGAGGTGTTTTACCTTGAAGAGCATACCTTCGATTGCCTTATTAAGCTCGAAGACCTTGCTCTGACGGATTTTATGAAGGCCGAGTGCTGCAACTGTTGCCTGCTGGTCCTTAAGACAAGCGATTGTGCTCTTAACGAGTGTAACCTTTAC
>JAZQLP010000079.1:0-4324 GCA_045542755.1 Eubacteriales bacterium | reverse complement strand
CTTTTATATTTGTAAACGATGTGATGCTTTACATCAACGATATTGTACTTTGGCTAGCGTTTGCAATTTTAAGGCAACAAAAGTGTGCTTCATTAAATCTTGTTACTTCGCCGCGTTTATGCTATACTAAACTCAAGGCGGTGAGTAAATGAAAAGAATAATTTCTATAACAATTGTTCTTGTAATAGTTTTTTGTCTTTCAGGTTGTCAAAAAGAATATGAACCCGCTCCTCAGATAACAGAGGGAGAATTTCCTTTTGTTTTGGAATATGAGCTGAACGGGGAAAGGTATTTGATTGAAGATACGGTTTTGTGCTCATTTGACGACTATGACCATTCAAACTCGTTCTCCTTTAAATATTCACGCTCTTGGCGTGCATGGCTGAAAAGCAAAGACGAGGCAAAGGTGGTGCTTCTTGATCTGGGAAATGATGCAGAGTCGAAATTGACAAAAGGCAGGATCAATACAGAATCAAAGGTAAATCTTTTTTACGGCTTCGGCGGATATTATCTCGGTGATCCCAATGAAGCAAACGGCGCCCCTTGCATTAATTACATAGAAAATTATAAAATATCTGAGAAAGAAACCATGATCGATCGAACTGCGCTGACCGTCGAAGAGCTGGAGGAGTATTTCGGAATCAGAATTATAAGATTTGAGTTTAGCGATCCCATAGAGAATATATTTGAATAACCCAAAGATAAATACGTATTTTTACCAAGTCTTTGTTTAGTAATATCAGAATATACAGGAGGTTAACGTTATGAATGGAAACAACAATTACACACCTTTAGCCGTTTTTGGATTTTTTGCCTCGGCGCTGTTTTTGGCTTTGGGTTTGTTTTTGTTCTTTGGCGACGTTGATGTTACCTCGTACGGTTTGATCGAATCGCCTATAGTTAATAAGATTATTTGCCTTATCATAATGCTTGGAATCTCTCTGTTTTTTCTTCTTTGCGGCATAGGTTATCTCAGAAAAACAAGAGAATATTTTAGAGAAAAGAAAGCTTTTGATAATGAATATATTGACATTTCATTAAAGGATGATATTGCCAAACGCACCTGCCCCAAGTGCGGAAAATCACATGATATCGACTATCCCAAGTGTCCGAGATGTAAATTTGATTATAATAAGTAGAAATTTGATAATTCCCCAAAAATACTTCTGTGCTATGCATAGGAGTATTTTTCTACTTTCAGTTGTTGTAAATTGTTTGATTATGTGCTACAATTAAACAAAGGTGGTGGTAATGTGATAAAGCTGAAAACGCGAAAGGAAAAATCCTGCGGGGCCGTTGTGTTTACGTGTGACAGCGGTGAGAGAAAATATCTCATAATCAAATCAGTTGAGGGCATATGCGGATTTCCCAAGGGCCACGTTGAAAACGGAGAGACCGAGATGGAGACTGCGCGGCGTGAGATCCTTGAAGAAACCGGCGTTTCAGTTGATTTTATCCATGGATTTCGCCATGAGGAGTTCTATACATTCGTAAGAGAAGGGGTCCGAATAGATAAAGAGGTGGTATATTTTCTTTGTGAGTATAAGGAACAGACACCAAAACCTCAGGAAAGCGAGATAGACGAAATATATCTTCTCGACTTTAAGTCGGCTGTTGAAAAACTTCGTTTTGATAGTGCGAAGCAGGTTCTCAGGGAGGCTGAGAAGTGTTTACAATAAGTAGAACTGACGCCGGAATAGAGATAAAAAATGAAAAATACTATTTGTGGATTATTTTCTTATCCATATTTATGGGTGCTATGACTATGGTTGGCGTGTTTGCCGCTGTAGCTCAGAACAATTTTAATATTTCGGTCGGAATTGCTTTGGCAGTCGTTTATACTTTGCTTTTGCCTGCTTTGTTTTTGTACAGCTACGTGGAAAGCTCTGTGCGTATCGTTATTGACAACGATGGAGTTTTAAAAAGTAATATTTGGCAAAGCATGTTTATTCCTTGGTGCGAAATTGAGGATTACGGTATTTCATTTGATATGAGAGGGCAATATCGTACCATTTATTATTACTTGTATTTTTCTCGCAGTAAATGTATGGATAAAAACGTGTATTCCAAAAAGCTTCGAGGCAAAATGATAAAATATCAGATAGATCAGCACGGATACAAAAAGATACTTAAGGAGGTTATTCCTTACTGTACAGATAAAGCAGTCGTTGTGCCGTTTGTTGGAAAAGAGAAAAAATAATATTTATTGCACCGCTGAGAGTGTCTCGGCGGTGTTTTTTCTTCCAACTCTTGACAAATGTGTTCAAATATTGTATTATTGTATTAGTACAGTAATACAAACAAAAAGGAGGTAAAAATGGCAGTTCGTTTTGAGGCGGGAAAACCCATATTTTTGCAGATCGAAGAGATCATCAGAAACGATATTGTGTCAGGACGGTACAGACCCGGAGAGAAGCTTCCCGGTGTTCGGGATCTGGCCCTTTGGGCAAACGTTAACCCAAACACAATGCAAAAAGCCCTTACGTCCCTTGAAGAGCAGGGGCTTATCGTGACCCGCGGCACCAGCGGAAAATTTATCTGCGAGGACCCTCTTGTGATCGCAACGGCCAAAAATGAGATCATAAGGGAGCTTGCCGACAGCATTTTGGAAAAATGCAAAAGCCTCGGGGTGGAGCCCTCGGAGGTATCAAAGCTCCTTGCAAAATCAGAAAACAATGAAAGGAATGCAGATATATGACAAACATTCTTGAATGCAGAAATCTGACGAAGGTATATTCTCAGATTCCTGCCCTTGACAATGTTTCAATGACAGTCAAGGGAGGGCGGATCATCGGTCTTTTGGGCCCTAACGGAAGCGGCAAGACCACACTTATCAAGCTTATAGCAGGCCTTCTTGTGCCTACTTCGGGAGAGCTTTTGATAGACGGAAATAAGCCCGGCGCAGAGTCAAAGGCAGTTGTATCCTATCTTCCCGAGCGCCCCTATTTCCAGAGCTCAATGAAGGTTTCTCAGATGCTTGACTATTTCGAGGACTTTTATGCAGACTTTGACCGCCAGCGCGCGGAGCATATGCTGAGAGATCTTGGGATAAATGTTGACGCGAAAATGAGAACTCTTTCAAAGGGTATGAAGGAGAAGGTGCAGCTCGTTCTTGTTATGTCAAGACGTGCAAAGCTCTATCTTCTTGACGAGCCCATTGCAGGCGTGGACCCTGCGGCAAGAGATTATATTATGAGAACAATACTCACCAATTACGGAGAGGACTCTACCATCATAATATCTACTCACCTTATTACAGATATTGAGAAGATTCTTGACGAATTTGTGTTTATTCAGCACGGACGAATTGTCCGCGCAGGAAATGTAGACGACGTTCGCGCCCTCGAGGGCAAGAGCATTGACGAGCTTTTCAGGGAGGTATTCAGATGCTGAGGAAACTTTTTGCATATGATTTTAAGGCCATTGGCAAGACTATGTGGCTGTTTACTGCCATCGCGGTAGTTCTCGCAACTGTTGCGTGTCTGGCTTACGTAGGAATGGATATGGTAATGGATGAGATTCTTGATATGCCCTATTACGAGGGCGAAGCTTATGACTCCGGACGAGAAATGGCTTTGTATGCTATCAGTACAGCCTGCGGTATGGCTATGGTCATTTGCATTTTCGGTCTTGTGGCATATTGTGTTCTTGGAATGATAATGATACTTGTCCGTTATTATACCAATATGTTTACGGACGAGGGGTATCTTACCTTTACGCTTCCCGTGAAAACATCAACTATCCTTAATGCAAAGGTGCTTTCGGGTGTAACGTGGCTAACTATAGTATTAGCTGTATTTTTTGCGGGGATATTTTCATTCATTATAACTATATCCGTAATGAACGGCGAAGATGTTATAGAAGGAGGAGTATTCCCCTATGCAGAGCCGTCTGTAGTTTACGAATATCTGGAAGGAATTATCGGATTCCTTGAGATTAACAGCTTTATTGTTGCGATACTATCTCTTGTTACAGGTATATATTTTTGTGTGACGCTTGCAACGATTATCGCAAAGCGCGCAAGGGTAGTGCTTGGCCTTGGATTGTTCTTCGGCGTAAGCTCTACGCTGAGTACAATCATAACTGTGGCAGACTTTTTTATAAGCGAGATGAGCTATTCCGGAGCTTTTGATGGATATGAGTATTATGCGGATACAATAGGTCAGGATCTGTTCTTTATAATCGTATACGGCGCGGTTGCCGTCGGCGCATATCTTCTTAACAGATACCTTCTTAAGAATAAGCTGAATCTGCAGTAATAGGAGGGCCTATGAAAAAGATTATAGCTGCAGCTTTGACAGCAGTTATGTGCTTTTCTCTTTCT
>JAZQLP010000078.1:0-18182 GCA_045542755.1 Eubacteriales bacterium | reverse complement strand
GCTCCACCAGACGCTCCAGCGCCATTCCCGGCGACGACGTTAACGTAAGGATAACCCTTACCTTCAAGGAGTCGGTATTTGGCTGCACAAAGAACATAACCGTTTCAAGAAACGAGGTCTGCGATGAGTGCTCGGGCTCGGGTGCTGAAAAGGGTACCACACCCCAGACCTGTACCGCCTGCCGCGGAACAGGCCGCGTAAAGAGCGTTTCTCAGACCGTATTCGGTGCCATATCCACCGAAAGAGCTTGTACCTCATGTTACGGCTCGGGTAAGATAATCAAGGACGTTTGTAAGACCTGTAACGGCAAGGGTACCGTAAGAAAACAGCGTACCATAACCGTTCCCGTTCCCGTTGGTATTTCCAACGGCCAGACCCTTTCTCTCCGAGGTGAGGGTGACCACGGCCTTAAGGGCGGATACAACGGCAACCTTAACATCCTCGTTACCGTTACCCCCGATAAATACTTCACCCGCAGGGAAAACAACCTCTATCTGGACGTTTATATCACCGTGGTCGAGGCTTGTCTTGGATGCGATAAATCGGTTCCCACCATTGACGGTGACACCGAGGTGCTCCACATTCCCGAGGGTACCCAGTCCTACACCGAGTTCACCATAAAGAACCGCGGCGTACCCTTCCGCAACACCAAGGGCAGAGGCAATATGTACGTCAGAGTTATCGTTGAGGTTCCCAGAAAGCTTAATCAGAAGCAGAAGGACATCCTCAAGGAATTTGACGCCGCCACCGGCTCAAAGGCTTACGAAAAGAACAGCGGCTTTTGGTCAAAGGTAAAGGACGCGTTTAAGTAAAATTATATCCCGATGGAATTTTCCATCGGGATTTCTGCTTATATTAAATTGAATCTCTCCGCAACCCTGTTCATCTTATATTCTGGGTCTTCGGTCACGTCTTTGCCAAAATAGGGCAGGGGAACAAAGGCCTTCGCCGCCTCTTCGGTGGGGAACTCAACCTCTGCGTAGAAGAAGCCGCCCTCTTCACCCTCGTTTACGGCACTAACTTCAACAAATAGACCATTTTCAAGGGGGTATATCCTTGTTCTCTTTCTTAAGGGACGGCCTTTACAGAGGGCTTTAAGCTCCTCATATTGCCCCTCTGTGAGGTCAATTTCCGTTTCCGTTCTTGTGAGGGTGCCTTCACCCTTAAAGGTAAGGACGTACTTAACCTTGCCCTTTGATTCAGACCTTCTTATTCTGATATAGGGCTCGGTGGTTATATAATATTGCTCCGCAATCTTTTCCTCAAAGCCTTCCTCGGACGGAAAGCCTTCCATAAGAAACTTTCTCTCTATTTCCATTTTCGGCCCACCTTTCTCTTTTTATTTTACTAAACCTTTCCCTAAATGTCAACCCCTTAATTGACAAATATAATTAAATATGCTATACTTATTTTATTCTACTGTAAAGGACTGCGTATATGGACCTTATTAAAGATATTCTCGCTCCCCAGCTGGAGCTTCGCCCCATAAGCCACCCCCAAGACCTTATAAAGCTTGTGTTTCAGGCTGTAATGGGCGGCGGACATCTCATATCCGACCCCCAAAAAAGTCTTGCTTATATCAAATCCGAGCTTGAGGGGCTTACACCCACCGACGAGCCTCTGTTTGAGAGGATAGGGGAGAAGGTCTGCCGCTTTAACCTGGCCTCAAAGGAAAATACCCTTTCTCCCGAGGTAATAAATAATCTCTTCGTTTACTCCGCAAATAGGGTAAAGGGCACCCGCGAGGAGCTTTTGGCCGCCCTTGATAACGTGAGAGCCGCCATTGATTCTGGTAGTCTTGACCTGCCTTTTTCGGGTGACGACTTTGCCGCCTTATACCCTGAAGAGGGAGTTATTCCCCGTCATAGCGAGGAATACAGACAGGCCTACAGCCCCGCATACAGAGTCCTTTGTGTTGAGTGTATGGAGTTTTTTCCTCTTATTCGGAATATAGATAACCATATCTCCAATTCTATTTACCCCATAATCGCCATTGACGGTATGGCAGGCTCGGGTAAAACCACCTTGGCCACACTTCTTTACGCCGCCTTTGACGCCGCGGTTTTTACTCCCGACGATTACTTTCTTACCCCTGCCCAGCGCACTCCCGAAAGACTGAACGGCATTGGTGAGTTTTTCGATAAGGAACGGCTTTATAACGAAATTATATACCCCTTGCGCAGGGGCGATAAGGAAATATCCTACCGCCGCTACGACTGTCACACGATGGAGTTTACGCCCCTGATGAGATCCGTTCATCGCCGCCCCGTGGTCGTTGAGGGCGTTTACGCCGCCCACCCGTTTTTGGGCGATTATTACGACGTCGGGGTCTATTTAAAGACCGACCCCGCTACCCAATCCCAAAGAATACTTGAAAGAAACGGCGAGTTCCTCCATTCCAAGTATATAAACGAATGGATCCCCCGTGAGAACGCCTACTTCTCCGCCTTTGCTATAGAAGAAAGGCTTTCAAAGAAGGGATTTGTGTTTAATACTTGAAAAAATAAATAAAAAATACGCACGGTGTATTGACATTGTGCGTATTTTTGTGTTATAATATGCATATAATATTATGGGAGGGTAATTATGAACAATACTAATTTGAATATAAGAACTGATAAGGCGGTTAAACTTGCCGCAGAAAAGATTTTTGAAGAGCTTGGTTTAAATATGACCACCGCCGTTAATATGTTTTTAAGACAGACTATTAGAGAAAACGGAATTCCTTTTGAACTGAAGTTAAATGTGCCCAACGAAACTACGGTAGCCGCAATAGAAGAAGGTCGCAGAATAGCTGATGATAAGAATGTCAAAGGGTATACTAATATGGATGACTTAAAGGCGGCGCTTGAAATATGAGGTTAAATTTACCGGACAGTTTAAAAAGGATTTAAAGCTTGCTAAAAAGCAAGGAAAAGATATTAATAAACTCTTTGATGTTATTGAAAAACTTTCTGACGGTGAAAAGCTTGATGAAAAATACCGTGATCATGAATTGGTCGGGAATTATAAAAATTGTCGAGAATGTCATATAGAGTCCGATTGGCTATTGATTTATGAAATTGTAAACGACGTTCTTCTTTTGATCCTTAACCGTGTCGGCAGTCACTCCGAATTGTTCAAATAAACCAAAAAGAACCCCTGCATCCGCAGAGGTTCTTTCTTTATCCTTATTCAGTCCAAACAAAGTTATAATTTATGGATTCGCCGCCGTCAACCAGAATATTCTGCCCCGTGCAGAAGGTATTGGTAACGGTGAGGAAATAGGCCCATTCTGCCATTTCTTCGGCGGTTGCCCATTTTTTTAGGGGAGTTTCTGCCATTATTTCCGCCCAGAGCTTTTCGTCCTTCATTACGGGCTCATTGAGAGGCGTAATAACTCCGCCGGGGTCAAGGCTGTTGCAGGTGGCTCCAAATGGCGCCACCCTCATGGCCACGTTTTTCGTGTAGGCCATAACTCCGCCCTTACTTGCGCAGTATTGGGGGAACTCCGCCCCCGTGTGTCCGCTGGCCGAGCCTATGTTGAGAATAGACTTGATTTTTGGCTGAACGCCGTACCTTTCGGTGATGTGTATAAGGGCTTTCAGGTTTATATCTATGTCGTCCTCGTTCTGGGTTCCCGCATTGTTTATAAGTATCTCCACGTCCTCGATTTTTGGCAAATTTTCCTTGTCCCTCACGTCGCAGAGATAATGGGTATACTTGCCGTCAACAATACTCTGGGGCTGTCTGTCTATACCTATAACTTCATGGCCGCAGGCTAAAAACTTTTCCCCTATGGCTTTACCTATTCCTTGGGATGTTCCCGTTATAAGTACCTTCATTTGCTTTCACCCTTTTCAATATAGTCGATATATTCTTTTCCCACGTTGCGGTCTTTCCATTTTTTGGTTATTTTATATCCTATGGGGGAGAAGAGTATCTCCATAATAAGCTCTGCCGTCGCACCCGTCATGGCGCAGGTGGCGCATTGGAGTACCGTCCAATGGAATCCGTCCCAGAATATAGGGGCAAAGAGGACGAATACTATCAACGAGAAGATAAAATTATCAATAAACTGCCCCATAAAGGTGGATACGTAGGCTCTTACCCCATATGCCAGCTTTCCGTCGGGATTTTTCTTAAAGCAAAGGCCTATAAGCCAGTTAAGGCCGTTATTTATAACCGCAGATGTAAGAAATGCCACCGTGCTTCCCAAAAGGATAAACCATGTTCCTCCGAATATCCCGTCAAAGGCGGTGTAATCGTCAGCATTTGATGGGATTATACTTGCCACGAAGAATATCAGACAGGTGAGTAGATTTATTAGGGCTGCAAGTACGGATATTCTGTTTGATGCCCCTGGGCCGAAATGCTTTGTTATCATATCCATGCACATAAAGGAGAGCCAGGATATGAGAATACCCCCGTCAAGGGCTATCCATTCAAGCTGCAGCAGGGTCTTGTTTGCCAGCAGATTCATACATATAACGCTGACAACGAAGAGCGTTACCACCGTTGCGGGAATGGAGCGGAGGAGTATCTTGGTTTGTTTTCTTTCGTTTTTAACCCAGTCTAATATAGAACTGTTTTTACTTTTGTTCATGTTTTTCCTACCCTAATTCTTTTACACCCCTTATTATAACATCTTTTTTTGAATATTTCAACCCTAAATTAAGAGAAAAGGACAGCTTTTACTGTCCTTTTCTTTCTTTTATGACGTTTTCTTTGAAAGCTCTCTGAATCTTCTGTCCTCAAGGCGCAGACTGTCGGCAATCATTGCGATAAATTCGGAGTTTGTGGGCTTGCCCTTTGCGTCACTCACCGAGTAGCCGAAAAGTCTGTTTATGGTTTCTATATTACCCCTTTCCCAAGCCACCTCAATGGCGTGGCGTATGGCTCTTTCAACCCTTGAGGGGGTAGTCCCAAACCTCTTCGATACCTCGGGATAGATGAATTTGGTTATGGAGTTCACCGATTCGGGGCTCTTCAATGCGAGGATTATGGCGTATCTGACAAAATGATACCCCTTAACGTGGGCGGGGATTCCTACGTCGGAGATTATGGCGGTTATCTGCTTTTCAAGGCTCAACTCGATTTCCTCATAGTCGGCAGGCTCACCTCTGTCAATGATAAAATTCCTCGTAGCTCCAACCTTTTCCGTCAGGGGAGGGGCGGTGAGAAGCTCCACCCTTTCGGCAAGGAGATTTACGTCTACGGGCTTGAACATATAATAGCTTGCTCCGTAGCTTACCGCCTGAGATATTACGTTTTCCGCTTTTATCTGGGAGCATACTATGATTTTGGGTTTGCCTTGTTTTATGTATCCCGCCGCGATTTTCAAGAATTCTATTCCGTCGGTCTTTGCCAAAATAACGTCCATAATAAGGACGTCAACCTTTTCTGTGCGTAAAATTTCAAGAGCCTTAAAGGTGTTGTCGGTGGATTCGAGAATGTGGTATCCTTTGTCTGCAAGAGCTTTTTCGAGAAGATTTCTGTTCTCTTTGTGCTGGTCAAGAATGACGATTCGTGTTTGTGCGTTTGTGGACATTTTGGTCACCTCATGAAGATTATTTTCTTTTCTGTATATATTTTAGCAGATGTTCACACCGATTGCAACAAAAAGCCGTTGACCGAAGACTAAGGGATTTTCCATTATTCTACACACTTTTCGTCTTATCTTGCGGAGGTTTGCCACCGAAATTGAAAAAATGATACTAATTCCCGACCAAAAAATATCCCCGATGCTTTTGCATCGGGGACGAATGCTTATTCTTTATATCCGTTGGGGTTCTTGCTCTGCCAATTCCAGGAGTCTCGGCACATATCCTCAAGGGTCTTTTCAGCCTTCCAGCCGAGAAGTCTTTGGGACTTTTCAACATCGGCGTATACCGCATCGGGGTCTCCGGGGCGACGGGGGCCTATTACAAAGGGTATCTTCACTCCGCTTACCCTTTCAAAAGCGTCCTTTACCTCAAGCACCGAGGAACCCTTGCCCGTGCCCAGATTCACGGCCTCGCATCCGCAGGACTTTTCTGCATATTCAAGGGCTTTTATATGACCCTTTGCCAGATCTACGACGTGGATATAGTCCCTCACACCCGTACCGTCGGGGGTGTTGTAGTCGTTGCCAAAAACGTTGAGCCTTTCAAGTCTGCCAACCGCCACCTGAGCAATATAGGGGAGAAGATTGTTGGGAATACCGCTGGGGTCCTCGCCTATAAGACCGCTTTTGTGGGCGCCGAGAGGGTTAAAGTAGCGGAGTAACACTACCGACCACTCTTTGTCCGAGGCGGCAAGGTCGCGGAGCATCTGCTCAATAAATACCTTCGTCCATCCGTAGGGATTTATGGCCTTGGTGGGAAGCTCCTCTTTGAGGGGGCCTTCTTCCTCTACAAGTCCGTATACCGTGGCCGAGGAGGAGAATACCAGCTTTTTTACCCCGTATTCTCTCATTTTTTCAAGGAGCACCAGTGTGCTTACGAGGTTGTTGTCGTAGTATTCAAGGGGCTCTCTTACCGATTCGCCCACAGCCTTGAGACCTGCAAAATGAATAACCGCATCAATTTCGTTTTCTTTGAATATTCTGTCCAGGGCTTCTCCGTTTCTCACGTCTTCCTTATAGAAAAGGGGAGCAACGCCCGTTATTTCCTTTATTCTGTCAACCGCCTTTTGGTTGCTGTTGTCAAGATTATCTATTATTATGGGCTGGTGGCCTTCGTTTATAAGCTCAACGCAGGTGTGACTTCCTATATATCCTGCGCCGCCGGTTACCAATACTTTCATATTTATCTCCTCTCGTATATATTTTTTCTATCCCTCATTCTATCACAATTTATTCATAAAAGCAAGGGGAAAATACCCCTTTTTTAGTAATATTTTACGAACTCACGCCCCCTTTGCCCTCATTGTTGTTGACAATTTCGGCATAATGATGTATACTGATTGGAGTTTGTAATAAAGAAGGTTAATGCTTTATGGTAAATCCCCTCGACCTGCTTATAAAGGTCTTAATGCTGGTTCTTATGATGATTCCCGGCTTTCTTATGCGTAAGTTTAAAATGGCCGACGGCATCACCGCAAAAAATATTGCCAATCTTATAATATACGTAGCTCAGCCCGCCCTTCTTATAGAGGCTTATATGACCGATTTCTCTCCCGAGATCCTCAAGACCTCTATCTGGGTATTTATATTCTCCACCATAGTCCACGCTGTCTGCTACGGTCTTTCCTTCCTTCTTTTCAGGGAAAAGGACGAGGCTAAACGCAAGGTTTTACGCTTTGCCTCAATCTTTGCAAATAACGGCTATATGGGTATCCCCCTTATAATATCCCTCTTTAGCTCCGAGGCGGCAATCTACGCCTCCTTCTACAACATCCCCTTCTCCATTTTCCAGTGGTCTGTGGGCTGTCTTATCTATACGGGGGATAAAAAGTACCTCTCCGCAAAGAAGATATTCATAAACCCCTCTATGATCCCCATTTATATCGGTCTTCTTGTCTTCTTCCTTCCCATTAATCAGTACGTTCCTCAGTTGGCCATAGACCTTATGGTAAACTTTAAAAACCTCATCGCACCCCTCTCAATGGTTATGATAGGTATACGCCTTGCCGACGTTGATTTCAGGGAGATATTCAAGGATCTGAGTATGTACAAGCTCTTCTTTGTCAAGCTCTTCTTAAACCCCGTCCTTATTTGGTGTATAATGAAGCTCTTCGTTGTCACAGGTATTTGCTCCGGTGAGTCGGGACAGATGGCTCTCACCATTTCCCTTATCTGCGCCTCCACCCCCGTTGCTACCGCAACAAGCATTTTTGCCGAGATGTTCGGCGGCGACTCCCACTACTCGGGAAAGGCCGTGGCCTTCACCACCGTGGGCTCGATCATTACCATGCCCATCGTGGCGCTACTGCTTTTGATATAGTATAATCTGTTTTATATTGGAAAAAATGACTCCGAAAGGAGTCGTTTTTTTATGCTTGGATTTATTTTTGCTATTCTTGCGGGAGCCGCCATGAGTATTCAGGGGGTAATGAACACCCGTCTTCAGGAGGGGATAGGCCTTTGGGAGGCAAACGCCTTTGTTCAGGGGAGCGCCTTCGTCCTTTCCCTTATCGCCGCATTTATCTTTGGTAAGGGCAATATTTCGGCTCTGTTCAGCCAAAAACCTCTCTATCTTCTGGGCGGTGTTTTCGGCCTTGTCATAACCGTCTGCGTAATGCTCTCCATAAAGGGGCTTTCTCCCACCGCCGCCATTTCGGTTATTCTGATTTCACAGCTTACCGTGGCCGCCGTTATAGATTATTTCGGCCTATTGGGGGCAGAAAAGGCCGCATTCGGCGTAAAGGAATTTATCGGCCTTGCTCTTATGGTGGGTGGAATTATTTTGTTTAAAATAAAAATATAGGCATAACCCTCGGGCTATGCCTACATAGTAGTTAATCTTCTTTATATCCGAAAATCTCTTCCTCGTTGGCGATACCCGTGGTACACTCGTCGAGGAATCTGTCCCCAAACTCCTTGAGGAACTTCTTTTTATCCGTCATTATCTTTTTGCTTATGTCGTAATTTAAGAGGGTTATTTCATAGTCCATCTGCCCCGGGCGGTCAAACTGAAGATAATTTATCAGATAATGCACCGTGGCTCCCATGGCCGAGGCGTGAAATATCTCCGTCCATATATCAAAGCAGCCAAAATGGTCTAAAAGGTCGGCATCCTGATGAAGCTTGAGATAAAAGGGATAGTCGTTGTCAAGGGGCTTTCTCTTGTCGTGGTCGTAGATTATGGCGTATACCGTATCCATCTCTTCCTTTGTCAGAAAAGGGGAGAGGAGCTCCCTTACCACGTCGGCGCCCTTTTCGTTGTGCATCTCCACACCGTTTTTTATATCGTGAAACCAGGCCGCAACCTCAATAAGATCGTCGTACTGGGTAACGTCGGGGAAAAGATGCCGTCTTAACCTGAGGGCGATGGATGCCACCCTCTCGCCGTGGTAGTACTTGTTTCCACGTTCCTTCCACTTGTGAGAGCTTTTCTTCTCCATTTCCTCATAGGCCATGCTCTTTATAAGAGCTTTGGTTTCTCTTGTCATAGCAGAATATTTTTTTACATTGAGTCAACAGGCTCTATACCAAGCACGTCAAGGTGCATGCAGAGAGCCTTTCTGGTAAGAAGCATAAGGGCTATCCAGGATTCCTTCTTGTCCTCGTCGGGCTCGTCGATAATACGGTTATCGTGATAGAAGGAGGAGAACTCGGAAGCTATGCGGTAAGCGTTGTCGCAAACGTAGTTGGGGGCCTTTTCGGCAAAGGCTCTGGTAAACTGCTCACTTGAAAGGCTGAGGGTGAGCATAAGGTTTTCGTCGGATTTGGAGTATACTCCGCGAACCTTCTTTTCCGCATCGGGGGAGATACCCAGCTTCTTAAGAATGGAGTTTATACGGGTTACGGTATAAAGAATGTAGGTACCCGTCTTGCCCTCAAAGGAGAGGAACTTATCCATATCGAATATATAATCCTTGGCTCTCTGATTGATAAGGTCGCCAAACTTTATTGCCGCTACGCCAACCTTACGGGCTGTATCGGCCTTTTCCTCTGCAGAGAGGCTCTTTATATATTCGGATGCTTCAAGCTTTTCAAGGGCTCCCGCCGTAACGGTGGAGATAAGGTCGGAAAGCTTCATAACGCCGCCTGCACGGGTCTTGAAGGGCTTGCCGTCGTTACCGTTCATAGTACCGAATCCAAGATGCTCAAGCTCGGTGGTTTCGGGGATTATGCCGGCCTTTTTAGCGCATCTGAATACCTGAACGAAGTGGAGAGCCTGACGGTTGTCAACTACGTACCAGATCTTGTCGGCAGCAAAGTCCTTCTGACGCTGGAGAAGGGTTGCAACGTCGGTGGTTGCGTAAAGGATAGAGCCGTCGGTCTTTTTGATTATTGCGGGGGGCAGGGGATTTTTGTCGCTTTCTTCTGCAACGTCAACTACCATTGCGCCCTCACTTTCGTGGAGGAGATTTTTGCTTTCAAGAATGTCGATAAGCTCGGGAACGTATCTGTCGGCATCACTTTCGCCGTACCAGTATTCAAAGCTTACACCCAGCTTATCGTAGTTGCCCTTAAGGTCTTTAACGGAGGATCTGATAATGCTGTTCCAGATAGCAATATATCCGGGACGGCCTGCCTGAAGCCCTGCGGTAGCCTTGTGGGCAAGAGCCGCAAACTCCTCGTCCTCTTTACTCTTTGCGCTGGCGGTGGGGTATACCTCGTTAAGAAGCTCCATGGAGAGCAGGGGAACCTCGTCCTTTGTGGGGTCAAAGTCCTCTGCAAAGCATCTTTCTTCGGGCATACGGAGGCTAAGCTCGGTGATAATAAGGCCTATCTGGAGACCCCAGTCACCAAGGTGAATATCGCCAAAGGCATTGTGGCCAAGCTTGTTTGCAAGTCTTTTAAGGGATTCTCCGATTATTGCGGAACGGAGATGGCCTATGTGGAGGGGCTTTGCAACGTTGGGGCCGCCGTAGTCAACCAGAATGGTATAGGGCTTTTCAGCCTTGGCAATACCCGTGTTTTCGTCCTCTATAATGTCGTTTACGTAGGAGGTCAGAAACTCCTCGTTTACAGACATATTTATAAATCCGGGGGCAACTGCCTCAACGCTTCCGAAAATGCCCGTAGCAGTCAGCTTTTCAGCCACGTCCTTGGCTATCATTACGGGTGCCTTTCTGTAAGCCTTTGCGGCGGCAAAGGAGCTGTTGCACTGGAACTGGCAAAGGTCGGGACGGTCCGATACTGTAACCGCGCCAAACTCACCCTCGTATCCGCAGTCGGCGAAGGCCTTGTTGGTTATTTCGGAAAGAAGTTTAGTTATCGCTTTCATTTCTTTTATCCTTCATTAAATAGTTGTTCTATAATAGATTATTATATAACATTTTTATCCCTTTGTCAAGGGCATAACTCTCTTTGAAAAGCCCTCTTCGGGAAGTTTGGAAAAAGTTTCTAAATCCCTTTTTCAAAGCCTCCTATCTTGCGTAAATATTCCCATTTCGGGGCTTGAAATTTCCCATTGACTATGTTATAATAAAATATAATATTATATTTGACTCTAACTTTAAGGAGATAATAACTATGGCAGACAACATTCAGATCTCGGCATTTGCCGACGAGGCAGGCTCCGACCTTGCCGTTCAGATAAAGGCCCTCAACGAGGCAGGCATCGGTTACATAGAAATCAGAGGCGTTGACGGTAAGCCCTTTACCGACAGAACTCCCGCCGAAGCAAAGGTTATTTCCGATACTCTTGCCGCTTCAGGCATAAAGATCCGTTCTCTCGGTTCTCCCTGCGGAAAGATAAGCGTAAAGGACGACTTTGCTCCCCACCTCGACCTCTTCAAGAGAACCGTTGAGCTTGGCAACACCGTAGGTGCCGAGTGCATAAGACTCTTCAGCTTCTACATTCCCGAGGGTGACAGACCCGAGGATTACAGAGATATAGTTCTTGAAAGACTCTCCGCCTTCTGCGACGCTGCAAAGGGTAGCGGTCTTTACCTCTGCCACGAAAACGAAAAGGGTATCTACGGCGACGTTGCCGTAAGATGCGCCGAGCTTATGGCAGAGCTGCCCGAGCTTCATTCCGTATTCGACTCTGCAAACTTCATCCAGGCTGGTCAGGACGTTCGTCAGGCCTGGACAATACTCAAAAACAGAGTTCATTATATCCACGTTAAGGACGCTACCGCCGACGGCACTATCGTTCCCGCAGGCGAGGGTATCGGCCTTTACCGTGAGATTCTTTCCGAGTACTCCAAGAGAGGGGGAGGCGGCATAACCCTTGAACCCCACCTTGCAGTATTTGACGGCCTTGCAGGTCTTGAAAGAGAAGGGGAAAAGAGCAACGTTGGCTCCTACTCCTTTAACAGCAACGAGGAAGCCTTTGCCGCAGGCGTAAAATATCTCAAGGGCGTTCTTGCAAGTATATAAGAGATAGCTATGAAAATAACCTTTCTTGGCACCAGTCACGGTATTGCAGAGGCTGACAGATTCTGCTCCTCTGCCGTAGTCACCGTGGGTAATTCAAATTACGTCATCGACGCAGGCGCTCCCATATCCACCCTCTATACCAGGTACGGCTTTGACTTTGCCGACCTTAAGGGTATATTCATTACCCACTCCCACGCCGACCATTTTGCAGGGCTTGTGGAGTTTACCTTCCAGATGACCGGCTTTGGCAGATATAAGGGCTTGCGTATTCCCATTTATGTACCCGACGAAAGATTCTGTCATCACCTTGTGGAATTCGTTCACCTCACCGAGGGGGGCGGCGACTCAAAGAAGAACGCCGAGCTTGAGTATATCATATATCCTGACGGCCTTATTTTTGACGACGGCAACGTTAAAATAACCTCCGTACCCGTTGAGCATATTCCCAACGCCCACGCCTTCATAATAGAAGGGGAGGGGAAGAGGATATGCTTCTCCGGAGATATGAAGGGCGACCTTCGCGATTATCCCAAGCAGATATTCCAGCAGGACTTTGACCTTGTGGTCACCGAGGGCGCTCATCCCACCCTCAATAAGCCCGAGGTAATGGAGATACTTTCCCGTAGCCGCACCAAGGCTATGTATATAAACCACATCTACGATAAAAAGAACCCTCCCGAAGTAGTGGCAGAGCTTGCCGCTTTAGTAAAGGATAAATTCCCCGTGACCGTGGCTCATGACGGCACGGTGATAGAACTGTAATAATAATTCTCTCAAATAAAGGACGGTAAAACACAATGGCTAAATTTATACCATTTCCCGCGTATACCGATTTTGCGCCTCTGGACATCTCCTATCTTTTTGAGGATGAAAAGCCCGCAGGTAAGCACGGCTTCCTCACCGTTGATGGGGACAGATTCGTATTTGAAGACGGCACACCCGTAAGATTCTGGGGTGCAAACCTCAACTCGGGCGCCGCATTCCCCGAAAAGCCCTATGCTGAAAAGCTTGCAAAAAGACTTGCTTCCTACGGCTGTAACATCGTAAGATTCCACCAGATAGACGCAGAGTGGGCTACCCCCAATATCTATCAGTTCCGTAAGGGCAAAAGACTCGGCACCACATCTACTTACGACCCCGAGTCCTTCGACCGCATGGACTATCTTATTTATTGCCTTAAAAAAGAGGGTATCTACGTTTACCTCGATATGCTTACCTACCGTAAGTTCAAGGACGAGGACGGCGTAAGAAATGCCGTAGCTCTGGGCAATAACGCTTCTCCCTACAGTATGTTTGACCCCACCCTTATTGAGCTTCAGAAGGGTTATATGCGCGCTCTCTGGCTCCATCATAACCCCTATACGGGTCTTGATTATAAGGACGACCCCGTGTTCGTTCTTTCCGACGTTATTAACGAGGCCTGCCTCTTCGGTTGCTTTGGCAACAAGATAACCGTTGAGCCCTACGCAGGCGAGTTCCGTGAAAGATTCCGTACCTGGTGTAACGAAAAGGGCTATACCAACGTTGACGTTGATAAGGTTGACCTTAACGACAGAACCGTTCTTGAGCTTAACGAGTATAAAATTGAGGTTACCGAGGACTATTACGGAAGCATGATCGAATATATGCGTTCTCTTGGGGTAAAGGTTCCCTTCACAGGCTCCAATTACTCCTGGAAGTATATGCAGTGTAAGGCTACCCAGCACGTTGGTCAGTTTAACGACTCCCACCTCAACGTCCGCTTTATGGACTGGAACCCCGGCAAGAAGTACTCCCGTGACATAAGCCTTCACGAGCAGGCTGAATGGGGCGCTATGAGAAACGCAAGAATGCGCCGCTTCGGCAAGCCCTTCTTTACATCCGAATGGGATTTGACCTTCCCCAATAAGTACAGAGCAGAAAGCCCCATAATGTATGCCGCTATCGGTATGCTCCAGAACTGGTCGGGCTATACTATCCATACCTACGCTTACTCTTCACTCCTTGAGCACGTTGATATGGTTGGTAAGGATATAAGCTCCGAGGCTATCGGCGGCGTTGGTTACAGAGAGGGTATCTTCTCCACCTGGAACGACCCCGCAAAATTCGGTATGTTCTATCATGCCGCTATCATTACCCGCCGTGAGGACGTTAAGCCCGCAAACAATAAGATAACCATCAGAGTTGACGAGCTTGAGGTTGACAACCTTAACGTTCCCGGTGGCGTTACCACCCTTTCCAAGGAAGCGTTCGTAGGCTCTACCGAGCTTTCTCAGATAGGCGTTGACTATTACGAAGAGTTTGAAAATACCGTTCCCGATAACAAGCCCCTTTACGACCTTTCCAAGGGCGAGGTTGTATCCGATACGGGCGAGCTTTACAGAAGCTGGAAAAAGAGATACGGTACCGTTGATACCAAGATGACCAAGTCTGTTTACGGACGTCTTGGTCAGAACGGCGAAATAGAGCTTGACGGCATGAAGGTCAACTGCTCCAACGACTACGCCGTTATCGCCCTTTCTTCCCTTAACAACGACCTTGATATCGAGCATACCGACGCTATGCTCCTTACCACCGTGGGTACCGTTCAGAACACCGATATGAAGATGAGCCTTGCTCCCGATGAGGTACAGCCCAACGACGGTCTGCCCCCCTATATGCAGATGGACGACTTCGGTAAGCCCCCCATTATCTGCGAGGTAATCGAGGCAGACATCGCCATCAAGACCGACAGACGTAATCTGGTTTGCTGGGCAGTAAACGCAGAAGGCTTCTTTATCGGTAAGGTAGATATTGAGTACGAGGACGGCTACGCAAAGCTTAAGCTTGGTCAGAAGCATCCTTCTATATACTACTTTATACAAGCTGAGTAAAAAACAAATAGGAGATTAACAATGGGATTTTTAGCAGGTAAAACAGTAATAATCACAGGCGGCGGAAGAGCCGTTCTTTCCGACGGTAAGGCAGGCTCCATAGGCTACGGTATCGCTACCGCTTACGCCAAGGAGGGCGCAAATATCGTCATCACCGGCCGTAACGTTCAGAAGCTTAACGACGCAAAGGAAGAGCTTGAAAGACTCTACGGCGTAAAGGTTCTTCCCATTCAGGCAGACATTTCTGCAGGTGCCGACAATACGGCTATTGCAAAGGAAGTTGCCGAGAAGACCATGGAGGCCTTCGGCCGCATCGACGTGCTTATTAACAACGCTCAGGCATCCGCTTCGGGCGTTACCCTTGCCCAGCATACCATAGAGCAGTTTGACCTGGCTATGTATTCGGGCCTTTACGCAACCTTCCATTATATGCAGGCTTGTTATCCCTACCTTGTTCAAACCAAGGGTACGGTTATAAACTTCGCTTCCGGCGCAGGCCTTTTCGGTAACTTCGGCCAGTGCTCCTACGCTGCCGCAAAGGAAGGTATCAGAGGCCTTTCCAGAGTTGCCGCTACCGAGTGGGCAAAGGACGGCATTAACGTAAACGTTATCTGCCCTCTTGCTTGGACCGCACAGCTTGAGCAGTTCAAGAACGCATATCCCGATGCATTCGAGAAGAACGTTCATACTCCTCCCGCAGGCCGCTTCGGTGACCCCGAGCAGGATATCGGACGCGCTTGCGTTCAGCTTGCCCATCCCGACTTTAAGTATATGACCGGCGAGACCCTCACCCTTGAAGGTGGCCTTGGTTTAAGACCTTAGTTTATTAGTTTTATTCGCCTTACGGCGAGTTATATTACTTCGTAGTGATATTCGGCTACCGCCGAGTGTTATTTGGCTACGCCAAGTTTAATGGCGAATAAAATAACACTTATCACTTTTGCGTAGCAAAAATATCACTCCGACGAAGTCGGAATATCACTTAAAAAGATGTCGATGTGTCTGTATAAAGAGAAGCGTATATGAATGTAATTGAGCATTATGATAAACTGATTGATGAAAACAACGATCCCGTGTATGACCCTCAACCATTAAAAGAATATATGGATAAATGGGATGGCCAAGTTTTTATCGATGCAATGCAGCTTGATAAAACAAAATCCGTTTTGGAAATAGGTATTGGTACAGGACGTCTTGCATTAAAAATCATATCATTTTGCTGTAATTTTGTTGGCATTGATATATCTCCAAAAACAATAGATAGAGCAAAAAAGAATTTATTCGGACATCAAAATGCAGAATTGGTATGCGCGGATTTTATGGCCTACAAATTTGATAAAACCTTTGATGTTATCTACTCTTCTTTGACTTTAATGCATATTAAAGAGAAGCAAAAATGTATAGATAAAATACATTCTTTGCTGAACGCAAAAGGTCGTCTTGTTTTATCTGTTGATAAAAACCAGGATCAATATATAGATTACGGAGATAGAAGAATAAGGATATATCCCGACAATGTTACCGATATAAAATCATATATTTTAAATTCCGGACTGATATTACTGGATTGCATAGAAACAGAATTTGCACATATTTTTGTTTGTGTGAAAGCATAAAGAAAGCCGATAGATTATTTTTCAATCTATCGGCTTTTAAAATTTTTGAATTGTATTTATGGGGTGATGCTTTGGGGTTTAACCTTCTCCCATTTCTCCCTCGTATCCCTCTACTTCGGCAGGGGGGAGGATTATGGTTTCTCTGTTATCGCTTTCCGACTCCACCGCATCGGGAGTTGCGTGGGTGCGGAGGTAGTATATTATCTTGTCGTAGGCCTCATTTTCAAGGTGACAGTAGTTGTCGCTTGAAAGGTCGTCGGCAAGATACCCCTCCTCGTCCTTTAAGACGGAGGCAATATCGGCGTAATAACAGTTGTATTTTTCCGCCAAGGTTATGACGGCTTGGTTATAGGTGTCTATCTTGTAATTGTACAGATGCTTCTTTTCGCCCTCCACCGTCAGGGGAGTGGTGGACATTATTACTATCCTTATTCCGGGACAGGTCATCTGTATACGGAGTATAAGGGTAGCGTAATGGGTAAGGTGATCCTTCATGGAGAAGAGTCCCACGTCGTTAAGTCCAAGGCTTATAAACACCGTCCTTGCTCCCATGGCAAGGAGAATATCCTGGGGCTGGGTCTGTACGCCGCCGTAAAGGGCGTGAATAGTGGTTTCCGCGGGTGTCCTTAAGGCCTCGTAAACTCCGTAGCTTCCCACGGCGATAAATTTTGCGTTGCTTAAAAAGTCGGGGTTTGTTTTTCTCTTTTTGGTTGCGTAATTTCTTAATCCAAGGGTTACCGAGTCGCCTAAAAATACCGCATCGGTAAAGTAATCATAGTCCACCTCCGTGGTCTGAGCAAGGCAGAGCTTTGCATCCTCTTCGGTTAGTGAAACTATGGGGTAGGGCAGGTCAAACTTTTCTCTTGGAAGCTCCACTACCTCCTCGCCGGGTAGCATCTCCTCATTGGGGTCCAACAGCTCTTCGGGAGGTATCTCCTCCGGTGTGTTCTCCGGATTCTGCTCTGGATCCTCTATTTGCTCCTCGTTTATTTCGGGATCCTCCGAAATGACAGGTACTTCGGTCTGAAGGTCTTCACCCTGCGTCCCATTCTCGGTATCTTCGGGAGGTAACTGCTGGCTTGGGTCCACAACGGCAGGCGTGTCAGTACCTATATCCACGGGGGGATCGTCGGGCGTTTCTATGGAGCATCCTGCAAGAAGGGAAAGGCAAACCGCCCCCGCCAGCAACAGGCTGACGAGTCTTGCAGTAAATCTTTTCATTTTGTGTGTGTTTCTCCTGAATAAAATCAGTCTATATAGGTCTTTAAAAGGGTCATTTCGCCCTTTATAGTTGCTTTTTCCTTGTTTGCGGGTACGAATACCGTGTCTCCCGCCTTCAGCTCAAGGCCTTCAATTTCTCCCTTGCCTTCAATTACGGTCAGGGCAACGAAGGTGTCCTTTTCGGTAACCTCTCCTTCACCCTTGACCTTAATTTCCTCAACGGTAAAGTACTTGCAGGCGCATAGAGTTTTGGTTTCCATGCCGTTTTTAACAAAGCTTTCTATATTGTTTGCCTCGGCCTGCGCCTTTTCAAGCTTTGATACCTTTGCCGCCTTCTCAACGTGAAGCTCTCTGGGCTTTCCGTCTGCACCAAGTCTGCCGTAGTCGTAAAGTCTGTAGGTAAGGTTGCTGTTTTGCTGTATTTCGGCAATAAGAAGTCCCTTGCCTATGGCGTGGATCGTGCCCGAATCAATAAGGAAAACGTCCCCCTTTTTAACGGGTACGAAGTTGAGCATATCCATTATTTCGCCCGATACA
>JAZQLP010000077.1:0-5906 GCA_045542755.1 Eubacteriales bacterium | reverse complement strand
GCAAAGAGGAATACGTCCTGAAGCATCTGACCGAAATGACGGCGAAGCGAGGATATCTTTATCTTGCGTATATCAATACCGTCAATGAGTATCTGGCCTTTTTGGATGTCGTAGTTGCGGCAGATAAGGGAAAGTATGGTGGTTTTTCCCGAACCTGTAGAGCCTACGAAGGCTACCGTATCGCCCGCATTGACTTTAAAGGAAACGCCCTTCAGTACCCATTCGTTTTCAACGTAGGCGAACCATACGTCCTTGAATTCAATATCACCCTTTACGTTTTCAAGCTCAATGGCATCGGGCTCGTCCACAACGGTGGGCTCGATGTCAAGTATGGTGAATATCTTTTCTGCAGATGCGAAAGCAGACTGGAGTCTGTTAAACTGTTCTGCAAGATTCTGTATGGGATTAAAGAACTTGGAAATATACATATAGAAGGAAACGATAATGCTTCCGTCTATTACCTGACCGAGGAACGTCGTATCCTGAATATATCCCTTACCGCTAAGATAGAGAAGACAGAGGATAGTGGATATATAAAGCATATATACCAAAGGTCTGAATATGCCGAATACGAATATCTGCTTACGCTTTGCTTCTCCGAGAGCCTTATTCTTTGCATCGAATTCGGCTTTTTTGCGCTCTTCTCTGTTAAATATCTGGATTATCTTCATACCTGAAAGGTTTTCGGAGAGGAAGGTGTTGATATCGGTCGTTCCGTCCTTTACCTTGCGGTATGCTTTTCTGGAAAACTTTCTGAAGATTATGGAGAAGAGTACCACGAAAGGTACAAAACAGAGTACCATCATGGTCAATGCGTAGTTAAGTATAAACATGGCCGTAAGAACACCCACCAATATAAAGATGTTCTTGACCAGATTTACAAGTATGTTGGTAAACATTATGGAAATGGATTCAGTATCGTTTGTAACTCTGGTTACAAGCTTACCCACGGGAATGGTGTGCAACTGTGCGTGTGAGAGGCTTTCGATATGACTGAATACGTCCATACGGAGATTTGTTATTATCTTCTGACCCGTTCTTTGAAGAAGATTTGCCTGAACGTAACCCGAAATCAGAGATACGATCAGAATAACGATGTAGAAGCCAAGGGTTTTATAAAGAGCTGAAAGCTCAAAATCCATAGTCATCATTTCTTCCAGGGTACCGATAAGGTAGGGGAGAAGAATGTCGTAGGATATAGCCAGAATAAGGATAATCAGCACAAAAAGAAAGCTTTTCCAGTAAGGCTTTGCGTAAACCAAAAGACGCTTGATTATTTCCGAGTCTTTCATGTTTCTATCAAAGCCAATGGCTTCTTTTTTATCTTTTATGGTTGCGTATGCGATAATAAATATTATTGAAAATATGCCTATCAGTGAGCCCATGACAAGCAGGGGGTAGTACTCATACATTTGCGCCTTCCTCCTTTGCCTTTTCATCAAGCTTTTGCAACTCTACCATAGTTCTGTATTCGGGGCAGGTTTCGTAAAGAGTTGCGTGGTTACCGATTGCAATTACCTTACCGTCTTCAAGGAAAATAAGCTTATCCATTCTTTCGACGGTACTTATTCTGTGCGCAATAAGAATGGTGGTTTTTCCCTGTCTGAGCTTTGCAAGGTTGTCAAGTATTACCTTTTCGGTCTTTACGTCAACGGCAGATACCGAGTCGTCAAGTATGAGTATGGGGGAGTTTTTCATCAGCGCTCTTGCTATTGATATACGCTGCTTCTGACCGCCCGATACCGTAACTCCTCTTTCACCAAGAACGGTTTTATAACCGTCGCTGAAGCTTGTAATGTTGTCGTGAATGTCGGCAAGTTCGGCTGCGGTTTTAACCGATTCGAAATCGTCATTGTCGCTGGCGAAAGCGATATTGTTTTCAATGGTTTCGCTGAAAAGGAAATTATCCTGGGGAACATATGCCGCATATTCTCTGACGGTATGTATGGGAATATCATTTACGTCGTTTCCGTCAAGGAATATCTTTTGATCGGGCACGTTGTAGGTTCTGAGTATAAGGTCAACGACCGTAGTTTTTCCCGAGCCTGTTTTACCTATAATACCTACGTTTTCTCCCGCATTAATGGTAAATGAAACGTCCTTAAGAACGTCGTAGTCGCCACCGGGATATCTGAAGGTAAGGTTGCGGAATTCTATATCGCCCTTGAGGGGAGATACATCTCTTACGCTTTCCGCATCGTGAACCTCCTGGGGGGTATCGAGAAGCGCGGATATGCGGTTAAGTGAGGCCTTTCCTCTGGAGCGCATCTCTATAAGCTCGGATATTGCCATTACGGGCCAGATTATGGCCTGGAAATAACCTATAAACTCAATAAGCTGTTCGGCGCGGAAAACACCCTTGTATACCAGGTATCCGCCGTAGCCGAGAATGATACACATTACAGACTCGATAAAAAGACCGATAAGGGCGGATAGGAGAGTGGAACGTTTTGTGTATTCCACGTTTGCCTTTTCGTTATTTTTATTCAATTTCTTGAACATTATTATTTCTTTTGCTTCTTTTACAAAAGCCTTGATTACGGATATGCCTGAAAAGCTTTCCTGGGCGTAGTCGGAAATAGACGAGAAGGCTTCCTGACGGGTTGCCCACTTTTTCTCAAGGGATTTGCCCACGATTATACTTGCAATAAGCAATATTCCCATGGGAATCATTGACAGAACGGTTAGAAGACCGTTCATTCTTGCCATTTTATACATGGAGAGGGCGCCGAGGAATATTGCATCGCAAAAAGTCAGCATACCCATACCGAAACATTCCTGTACCGTTTCAAGGTCGTTTGTGAACAGGGACATGAGGGTGCCGACCTTGTTTGTCTGGTAATAGGGCTGTGAAAGGTCTTTACAATGGTTAAACATTCTTCCGCGAAGGTCCGTTTCCACCTTTATTGCCGATCCAAAGAAACATATTCTCCAAAGAAAACGGCCAAAGACCAAAGAAATTATGATAAGTATTAGGGGGCCACAGATACGGTCAAGCAAAAAGTTCAGATCGAACTTTACCGCAACGTCTCCCATTGTAACGTATCCGTCATTTACGCCGTCAAGTACCATTCTGTAAAGTTCGGGCACCTTTAACTGCAAAACGTCAACTAATATAAGCGAAAGAACGCCAAAAAGTAAGGGTATTGCGTGGCGCAAATAATATCGGTTCATATGTTTACCGAATATCATAATCTTTCTTCCTCCTAAATATGTGTGGTTATATCCTTATTTTTTACGAAGAACCTCGTCCAGTATAAAGAACAACGCTCCTCCGATAATATAGCAAATTATATCCTTTATATCAAAAGTGGAGCCGAGAATAATTCCTATTGCCGTTCCTTCCACTCCCAACATTTCGTCCAAGCGGCAAAGCTGCATTATCTCTGCAATAACGCCTAAAAGCACGGTATATAATCCTAAAAACCGAGGCTTTTGGGGAGCTATTATCCTGAAAAAACTACAGAGAAGGGGAATAACAAGAATATCTCCTACGTAGGGACGTATGAATTTGTCCTTTATAAAAAGGGCTATGCAAAGCTCCACCGCAAAAAGCAGAAGAAACAATGCTACATATGTGAGTCGTATTTTCGTTTTAGCTTTCATCATTATTCTTCGGGTGTAAGAAGAAGTTTCATTGCTTTTCCTGCTTCCAGGTCTTCAAAGGCTTCCTTCCACTGACTGAGAGTGCGAACTCCAATCATAGGCTCAACCTGTACCTTTCCGCTTGCCATAAGGGAGAGTGCCATGTTCCAACCGTTATAGCTGGAACTCATATTGAACTGTACGTCAAGCACTTTCATCATCGCCTCGTTCCAGGGAACGTCTACGGTTTCTCTTGAGGTCATACCGATAGCGCAGAGAAGGCCGCGCTTTCTCAATGCCTTTATGGAAGTGGTTATAGCACTTGCCGCACCTGAGGCTTCAACCACAAGGTCTGCACCTATAACTGTTTCTTCCTTGATTATTGCAAGGGCATCTTCGGTCTGTACGTTTATGAATCTATCGTAGCAGTTAAGCTGGTCGGCAATTTTAAGACGGTAATCAATATCACCGTTTGTTCCGCAAAGGATTATTTTGCCTGCACCCGCAATCTTGGCCATCTGGGCCGCGAGGAGTGCAATGGGACCTACGCCCATAATCACAACGTTGTCACCGGGATTCACTCTTGCTCTTTCAAGAAGCTGATGGGCAACGATAGCTGCGGGTTCTGCCATAGCTGCTTCTTTGAGGGAGAGTCCTTCGGGTACTTTGTGAAGGAGTTTTTCAGGCATAACCAGATAGGTGGTGAATGCGCCGTCAATACCCCAACCGATGGAACGCTTGTCCATACAGTTCTGGATATGTCCGTTACGGCAAAGATAGCACTTTCCGCAGGCCTTGTTGTGAGGTTCGCCAACTACGGCATCACCCTTTTTAAAGCCTGTTACCTTTGCTCCAACTTCTACTATTTCACCGGAGAATTCGTGGCCGATAATAACGGGCGGATAATATGTAAACTGGTCGTGATATATGTGTATATCCGTACCGCATATACCGCTGTAGGCTACCTTAATGAGGACTTCGTCATCACCGAAAGAGGGGATTGGTTTGTCCTGCAGAATCATATTTTCCTGGCCTTTTGCCGTTTTTACCAAAGCTAACATAGTCAGTTCTCCTTGCTTTTTTCTAGATAATAAAATAAGAGACACCCTCGGGCGTCTCTTGGATTGGCTGGTGCGGGTAACAGGACTTGAACCTGCACGAAGGGAACCTCACTAGAACCTGAATCTAGCGCGTCTGCCAATTCCGCCATACCCGCGTATTTTTGACTGTGTTGTCATACTCATATATTATATCATATAAATCCTATTTTTTCAATAGTTTATAATGTTATATTTGTTTGTACAAAATGGTAAAAGAATGTGAAACGGGTATTTTGTAACCGAAACCTCAATATTACAAGGTGAATTTATTGTTGACAAAAGGGGAGTTGGGTGGTATAATTGACAGGTGGCCGATCACGGCCGTTAATTTGTTTCTTTTCGGAGGGATACTGATGGACCAGCTCCTTTTTATAGGTCTTGGCGATATAGGTACCGCAACCGTTGCCTCTACTGCAAAAGCTCTTTTGTCAAATAAGATTCGTGTAAACAGCGGTAGAATTTGTTGCGCAAGTATTATTACCAAGGATTATTCCGATTATATGGCCCGCGAGGGTGTTATTTCCGCTAAGGTTGAGGATATAGCCGCGGCTCTTGATACTTTGGATGAAAATGAAAACGGCCGCCTGCAGGTTATACTCACCGCCGCATTGGACGAAATAACCGCCGAGGATTGTTTGAATACTGTATCCGCCGTAAAGTCTTACTTCTGCGATAAAAATCTTGACGTGGAAATGAAGGGCGTACTTATCCTTTCAGATAAACAGCACTCCGGCGATGACAAGGTATTAATAGCTACTTTGACAGAGGGTATTAGACCTGCTTTTAATAATCTTTATTTTGTGAAAAACGAATCTGAAGCCGGCCCCGTATATCCGGATACGGATTCTTTGGTTGCCGACCTTTCAAGAATGATTTACCTTGCCTTTATAAGCAGTCTTTCCTCTGAATTTGACGCAAGAGAAAAGCAGGCTATGGCCATCGACAGCTTCAGAACCGTTTGCGGAATCTTCGGTTACTCAAAAGCATCCTATCTTTACGAAAACATTGCTCAGTACTGCGGTTTACGTGGTGCTATGGACGTTATTAACCAGTTCTGGATTGCAATAGACAGAGAAATTTCCCAAAAGCATAACGGTAGAAATCTTCCCGCCAAGGAATTCAGAAAAGAATACATATCTGCCTTTGAAGAAAGAGCTTCAAAGAAAGACGTTCCCAATAATTTCTTCCCCAATCTTTCCGAGTGTATTTATAACGAGACTA